>CAXQRK010000029.1:0-7391 GCA_964226535.1 Polaribacter sp. | reverse complement strand
AAAAATATTTAGCAGAGAGAATGCTCATGTCTGTAGCTTGAATAGGGTCGGTGTTTTAAGCGGGATCCATGCAAACATTGCAGTGATGTTTTTCACTAAACGAAGTGTTCAAATTATTCGTGGAATCTGTATACAACAAATGATTTACACGTTTACACAACGTGTAATTTAAAACTACTTATTCTTCATGTCCAAATCCATCTCGCGCCGCCGCACACCGGATGTCGATGCCCTTGTGGCAGGCATCCGTGCGGGTGAGCGCAGTCAATTGGCAATGGCGATTACCTTGGTTGAGAGCGCTGCGCCGAAACACCATGCCGCTGCGCAGAAGCTGATGCAGCATATCTTGCCGCACAGCGGCGGGGCTTTACGGATTGGGCTGACAGGGGTGCCAGGGGCTGGTAAGAGCACCTTTATCGAGGCGCTCGGCATGATGCTGTGTCAGCGCGGCAAAAAAGTTGCGGTGCTGGCGGTCGATCCCAGCAGTTCCCGTACGGGTGGGAGTATTTTGGGCGACAAGACACGGATGGAGCTGCTTGCCCGTGAGGAGAACGCTTTCATTCGCCCCTCGCCCTCGGGCAAGTCGCTTGGTGGGGTCGCCGCTCGCACGCGCGAGGCACTGCTGCTCTGTGAGGCGGCTGGCTACGAGGTGATTTTGGTGGAAACCGTCGGCGTCGGCCAAAGCGAGACCGCGGTGCGCACGATGACGGATTTTTTTCTGCTGTTGCAGATCGCCGGTGCGGGCGATGAATTGCAGGGCCTTAAAAAAGGCGTGATTGAGCTGGCTGATGCCATCGTAGTTAACAAGGCGGATGGCGACAATCGGCTGCGGGCCGAGCAGGCCCGGGTCGAATATGCCAGGGTTTTGCACTTCCTGCAGCCCTTTACCCCCGGCTGGCAACCTAAAGCGCTGAGCTGCTCGGCGCTGAATGCGGAGGGGGTGGAGGCGATCTGGGAGTTGATTAAAGGCTTTCGAGAGACACTGAGTCAAAGCGGGGTGTTTCAGGCTCGTCGTCGCGAGCAAAATGTCGACTGGTTTCGCTCGCTACTGCAGCAAGGCGTGATGCAGCGCTTTGCCGCAAGCAATGCTGCGCGTATTCAAGCGCTGGAGGCGGCGGTCGGGCGCGGGGAATTGCCTGTTTCGGTGGCTTTGAATGAGTTGCTGGAATGCTTTGAGAGTGAGTAGGGGGGGCTGTGGCTTTGCCGCCCCCGTCTGACGACGGAGGCCACGTGCCTGCATGTATGTGTATGGGATAGTATTTGATCAAACATCTTGTTCATCCTGTGCATCCATGCAATTTTAAACCGATGACTCCTGGAAAGGAACCTCATTGACTTGGAAGAGAGTTGAAGCATCGTTGCAACCTGTTTGGAATGCTTGAAATCATAAGTTTGATAAGATTTAGATACTACTGATTTTAGATTTTTATTGTTTCCCTGTTTGCTTGTTCTCATGGCCCGTCGTCGATCCGTACATCCTCCCGAAGAAGATTTTCCGATGACACCGATGATCGACATGGTGTTTCTGTTGCTGGTATTTTTCATGACGGTGAGCACCTTGGCCCAGGCCGACCGTCAGGTGGAGTTGGATCTGCCGGAGTCGGCCGCCAGTGATGTGCCAGACGATCTTGCCGATCGAGGCACGATTTCGCTGGATGCCGATGGACAGATTTACCTGGGCGCACAGCTGCACACGCTGGAGCAAATGCAAACGGTGATTAAGGCGTCGCTCGCGGATAATCCGGCACTTCGCATTCACTTGCGGGCGGATCGCGCGACCTCATACCAATCAATTAAACAGGTACTCCGCGCCTGTGCCGAAGTGGGTGCATATGAAATTATCTATGCCACCTACCAATCCTGATGACCGCAGATATGCATGATAACGGCATCGACGGCCTCATCGCTGACCCATTCCTGCAGCAATGGCTAAACTGAAAAAACGAGCCGAGCTGCGCAGCGGTGTGCCGATTGCACCGATGATTGATGTGGTGTTTCTGCTGCTGATTTACTTTATGGTGGCCTCCACTCTGGAGCGTCAGGAGGCGGATCTATCGTTTCAATTGCCGGGCACGGTCGAACAGACCGAAGCGCTGGAGTTGCCAGATGAACAGATCATTGAAATTCGTCCGGACGGCCAAGTCGTGGTCAATGAGTATCCATACGACCGCCCGGATGCGGCCCGCTTTAATCAACTTGCGTCCATGCTGACTCGTTTTCACCAAGCCAGCAGAGCCAATAAAGTTGCAGCGATGGTGACGATTGCACCAGATGACGCGGTGCCGCATGAGCAGATTATCAAGGTGATGGATGCGTGTTCGATCGCTGGCATTGAGGCGGTCAACTTTGCCCTGAATGACGATGTCTAGCGTGAATACCTTGTCAGCTTGCACACGCTTTTAGCTCGATGCTGGGACGGTACCCAGTAATTCTGCCGCGATCCCATAGGCTAGATTGTAAAAGGAATGAGTGACGCTGTCGCGTTGTGCGTAATCCAATAGGGCCTCTATCGTCATCAACGCGGCGGGCAGGATATCGGCGCGAGTGGCGGGGAGCTGCGGCACGGCGATTCGCTTGTGAAGGGTGAGCGGTATCAGTTCGGATTTAAGTTGGCTGATTGCCTGTTTGGATAATACCGGTGTGTAGCTGTGGATGGTTTGATTGACTTGCGCAGCGAGCATCGCGCGAGTGACGGTAAAGGCACCTCCGGTAGCGATAAGTGGATCTTCAATCGGTTCGAAACTAAATGCACTGGCCTGCAGGGTCGCTATGACATGGTCTTGTATGCGTACTGCGCTTGCAGGCGGGATTGCAGCATCGCGGTCGGGGATGAAGTGCTCGCTAAGGCGCACCGCTCCCAGTGGCAGCGACAGCGCCTGTTGGATCTGCCCATGGTGAAAACGGATCAGCTCAAGGCTGCCCCCACCAATGTCCATTTGAATGAAGCGCTCAACGTCTGCGATCTGTGGGTCGCAGCGCAGCCCGCGGCCGATGGTGACGGCCTCTTCAGTACCGCTCAGTATGCGCATCTCAAGCTTGGTAAGGTCGTTGACTCGGTCAATGAATTGGCTCGCATTGCTGGCATCGCGTACGGCGCTGGTGGCGACGATCTGTATGACCCGCGGGTGGAAGCTTTGCGCGAGGCGGACGAGTTTGCTGATGGTGGCACTGCCTGCTTGCATTGCCTGCTCGTTTAGGCTGGGCAAGGCCTGGCTGATGCCGGTGCTGATGCGAGTTTCAATCGTTTCGGCAAAAATAGACTGAATCGTGCCTTTGCCGAGGCTTGGCTTGGCAACCAGTAGTTTAATGGAGTTGCTGCCAACATCAATGACCGCGACGGTTTGGTGGGTGTGCATCTACTTAAAAAGCTGGCGCAGTGGATCTGAGTCAAGCATAGCGTGAGCGGTTTTTTGTAGCCTGGATGGTTCGATCGGGGAATTGAGCGGTGCTCGACGAAATGGGATTGCAATATTTGCTGAGTCGGTTGACAAGGGTGTATGTTTTACGACGAGGTAAAGGTTCAATTCAAGGCCGGTAAGGGAGGGGACGGCTGCTTCAGTTTTCGGCGGGCCAAATATGAGCCCAAGGGCGGCCCGGATGGTGGCAACGGTGGCTGTGGCGGGGCGGTGTATCTGCGCGCCGATACCAATGTCGCGGATTTGACTGATTATTATTTCAAGCCGCACTGGAAAGCCAAGAACGGTGAGCCGGGGCGGGGGAGCAAACAGCATGGTGCCAACGGGGCGGATATTATTTTGAAAGTGCCGGCCGGCACCGTGGTGGTGGATCAGGCCACGGATGCGCCTGTGACCGAGCTGTTGGTGCACGGTGAGCAGGTGCGACTGCTACAAGGCGGCACTGGCGGGAAGGGCAATGAGGTATTCAAATCCTCGACCAATCAAGCCCCGCGCCAATACACACTCGGTAAGCCCGGTGAAGAAGGGGCGTATCGTTTGGTGGTGAAAACGATTGCAGATGTGGGCTTGATTGGGTTCCCGAATGCAGGCAAGTCCACCTTGCTGAACATGTTGACCAACGCACATCCAAAGACCGGTGCCTATCCCTTTACCACCATGTTTCCGACCGTCGGGGTATTGGAATACCCGGCCCAATATGAACGCATCACTGTGGCAGATATTCCAGGGTTAATTGAAGGGGCGAGTGAAAATCGCGGCCTCGGGCATCGCTTTCTCAAGCATGTGGAGCGCTGCAAGGTGCTGCTCATTATGCTGGATATGGAAGGCACGGATGGGCGCGAGCCGCTGGAGGATTATCGTGTGTTACTGAATGAGCTGAAACTTTATCTGCCGGACCTGGTCAAAAAACCAGTGCTAGTGGCAGCCAATAAAATGGATGAGCCAAACGCGTCGGCGAATCTGAAAGTATTTGAACAGCAATGCCCTCATCCCCTCTACCCGATCTCCTGTGTCTCTGACCAGGGCTTCGAGCCTCTCAAACAGGCCCTGTTACAGGCCGTGCTTGAGCTGCGTCAAGCGGCACAAGCCGTGCTGACAAGTGCTGAGGAGCCGCCAACCGTTGATACCCTATGAGCGATGTAACCTTATTAGACTTTGGCGAAGCTGAGTTTCAGGCACGTCCCGAACTGAACCGTCATTTGGCCTGGGAGAGTTTTGTCGCCCTGGCGAAGCATCCGAATCGGGTACAGTTAATTGATCACAGTTTGCGGCGGCGCGAAATGAAGTCTGGCTGGTTGTTGGCCCTGTCCTGGATGCTGTCACGGCGGCTGCTTACCTGGACCGATCGGCCACGCGTTGGGATTGTATTTCCACCGGGCATTGGCGGCACGATTGCCAACCTCGCGGTGGTGCTCGCGGGTAAGGTGCCGGTCAATTTAAACTTCACCCTGGGGCCGACAGGGTCGGCCGCGTGCCTGCGCATGGCAGAGATCGATTGTTTATTGAGTACTGCAGCGGTGCGAGGCAAGTTGACTGACTTTGCCTGGCCGCAAACCGGTGTGATCGACTTGGTTGAGGCCTTGAAGGCCCTGTCCAAGGCCAAGACTATGGCACTGTTGGCGGCCATTCAAGTGATGCCAGCCAAGTGCTTGGCCACGCTTTTGAACGTGCCAGCAGTCGGCGGTGCGGCAGAGGCAGGTTTGTTGTTTACCAGTGGAAGTTCGGGCGAGCCCAAGGGCGTGGTGCTGAGTCATCGAAATATTGTGGGCAATTGTTTGCAAATTGATTCGACCCAACTCCTGACCAAGCAGGAACGGGTGATTGCCAACCTGCCGATCTTTCACAGTTTTGGATTTACCGTTACCTTGTGGTATCCTCTGCTGCGTAGCTGTACGATGGTGACCGTGCCGTCGCCGCTGGAGTTTAAGAAAGCGGCCCGGGCGATTGAGGCAGAGTCGGCGACCATCCTGATCGGCACCCCGACCTTTCTAAAGCCATACCTGCGACATGTGGCACCGGAACAGTTAAAGTCCTTAAAATATGTGATGACTGGCGCGGAAAAAATGCCCGAGGGCATGGCCGATCAATGGCAGGCACGGTTTGGGTGCGTGTATTTTGAAGGCTATGGGCTCACCGAGACCTCGCCAGTGGTCAGCGTCAATCTGCCCCACACCGCAGCGGGCCGCGATTCGCGCCAGATTACCGAGATTAGCTGCAAGCCGGGCGCGGTCGGCTGTCCCTTACCCGGCCATGCCGCCCGTATCGTTGATCCAGATACAATGGAGCCCTTGCCAGTCACCGAGGTAGGACTGCTATTGTTAAAGGGACCGAATATTTTCAGCGCGTATTTGAATGACCCCGAGCGCACTGCCGAAGTGATGCACGATGGCTGGTTTATCACCGGTGATCTGGCCCGATTTGACCATGACGGTGATTTGTTCATCGAGGTGCGGTTGTTGCGCTTTTCTAAAATTGCCGGTGAAATGGTGCCGCATGGCACCATCGAGCAAGTCTTGCTCAAAGCCTTCGATTTAATCGATGCGGAGCGCCCCATGCTTGCTGTCAGTGCGCGG
The DNA here is from genome assembly GCA_964226535.1 of Polaribacter sp. Classification (GTDB taxonomy): domain Bacteria; phylum Verrucomicrobiota; class Verrucomicrobiia; order Opitutales; family Coraliomargaritaceae; genus Lentimonas. Next base: position 1,402 of record CAXQRK010000029.1, on the reverse strand, counting down.
CCGGATGCGGCCAAAGGCGAGGCTTTGGTCTTGCTTGCAGCACTGGACGTGGAACTGACTGATGTGCGCGAAAAGTTATCGGCAGCGGGATATTCCAACCTTTGGGTGCCGAAGCGGATCAAACGAGTTGAATCAATTCCGACCCTGGCGACCGGTAAATTGGATCTGCGTGGTATCAAAGCCCTGGCAGCAAGTGACTAAAGCCAAATTCAGAACGTGTTGTTTTAGGGCCCTGCAACCTTGCCGCTGATCGGTTTATGGATACGCTATCAATATTGAGTAACTGTTAAGGATGAAAGCTTTATTGCGTATAGGGAGACTATGCCTGTTGCTGTTGTTGCTGCTTGGCCTTGGTGGCTATCTGGTACTGACGCATCCCGGAGTGCAGCAACGACTGCTTGAGCGGCGCTTGCCTGTCGGAAGTTCGATCGAGTCGATTCATGTGACGATGGGGCAGTTGAGTGTGTCGGGCCTGGTCTGGCACTTGGCGGATGGCACCCGCGTGCGGATTGGCACGCTTGAGACTACATTTAAACCATTCGCGGCGCTGTTTAAGCAGACGATTCAGACGGGACTCATACAGGTGAAAGATATGCGGATCGAACGCCCCGGAGTGAGCCTCATGCCCGCGCCCAAAGTGTCTGCCAGCACGCGGTCGGCATCGCCGGCTGAGCCACCAACCGAATCGTATGTCGTGTCGCCGGCGGCGACCAAGCCGCTTGATCACTTACATGCATTGAAGCATTTCGAATGGTTATTGGATATTGAAGGGATTCACCTGGAGGGCCTCATTGATGATGGCGATGGGGGTCAGTACCAGTTGCAGCTGGATGCGCCGCCGATTCGTCCCGGGCAGTTTGCCAGCATCCAGGCCACCCTACAGCGGACATCCGCCGCTGCGGTGTCGTCTGGATTTAAGTCATTTGATTCAAGCATGACTCTGCGGTTTAAGCAGTCAATTAGCGGTGGTATCGAATCGTTCCAGCTGGAGTCGAATACTACGGTCGAGGATGCCGGGGGAGATCCTTTGTTTACCATGTATCAGGAATTGACGATTGATCAGGCTGCCGAATCACTGCTGCGGCTTGAGGCCCATATCAAGGGGCTGCGTGCCCCTGGGATGCCTGCGCGGAGCCAGGATTTTACGGTCGCGCTGCGCCTGCAACCGACACAGCGCCCAGGCGAATGGCAGCTTGCCGCCGAGGGTGTTGCAGGGGAGGAGAGTCGGCCTTCGACGAGCCTGCAAGTGAACGCGGTGCTCGATACCAGTCAGGTGCCAGTTACATTTTCAGCGAATCTTTCCGCTACGTTGGTGAGTCAGGCAGATCTCTCGCTTCTGAGTGCCGCATTGATGTCGAGAGATGAGGCGCCGTTGGGCGAGTCGGTGGCCACGCCGCGGCCA
>CAXQRK010000028.1:0-10353 GCA_964226535.1 Polaribacter sp. | reverse complement strand
CGATCTCGCCGTTTTCAGGAGCTGCCACTGGGGTGGGCGGAGAAATTCGCGATGAGGGTGCCACTGGTATCGGTGGTCGCCCGAAGGCAGGTCTTGCCGCCTTCATGGTCTCTAATCTTGCAGTGCCCAACTACATCCAGCCATGGGAGCGCCAAGTGGCGGAACATCCGAGTCGCATGGCCTCCCCCCTCGAAATTATGCTCGAAGCCCCAATCGGTGGTGCCGCCTTTGGCAATGAGTTTGGCCGTCCTCAACTCTGCGGTCTATTTCGTACACTGGAGCTTGTGCACAATGGCCAACACCGCGGTTATCACAAGCCGATCATGTGTGCTGGTGGTTTGGGCAATCTTAAGCGTGAGCATGTCGCCAAACAAACGATCCCACCCACCGCGCTGATACTTCAACTGGGTGGGCCCGCCATGAAAATCGGTCTTGGCGGCGGCGCGGCCTCCTCGATCGGCGCGGGCTATCAGGCTGAAGGCCTTGACTTTGACTCCGTGCAACGCAGCAACCCGGAAATGCAACGTCGCTGCCAGCAAGTAATTGATGGCTGCATCGCGCTCGCTGCGGATAATCCGATTCGTTCTATTCACGATATTGGTGCCGGTGGCCTATCCAATGGTCTCCCGGAACTTGTCGAAGCGACCGGAGGGCGCTTTTATCTGCGCAATATTCACAATGAGGACAGTTCGATGAGTCCGATGGAGATCTGGTGCAATGAATCTCAGGAACGCTATGTCATGGCTGTTATGCCCGAACGCATTGGCGACTTTGAGGCACTCTGTAAGCGCGAGCGCTGCCCCTTCGCTATTGTAGGTGAAGCGACTGGTGATGGACAGCTCGTGCTCGAAGACTCCCATTTCGAAAATAAGCCGATCGACCTAGAAATGAGCATGCTACTTGGCAAAACGCCCCAAATATTCAAGCACGTTACCCGTCGTATTGAATCACACGCCGCATTAGACAGTAGCGCGATTGAACTTAGCACTGCGATTGATCGCGTACTTCGCTTCCCTGCGGTCGCTAACAAAACATTCCTTATCACCATTGCCGACCGTAGTATTACTGGCATGGTTGCGCGCGATCAAATGGTCGGGCCCTGGCAAACACCGGTCGCTGACCTTGCAGTGACCACCACCGCCATGGATACTTACCGCGGTGAAGCGATGGCGATGGGGGAACGTACTCCGATTGCGATCCTCAATGCCGCTGCATCGGGGCGCATCGCGATTGGTGAATGTTTGACCAATCTCGCTGCCGCCCACATTGGCGACATTGGCCAGATTAAACTGTCTGCCAACTGGATGGTTGCCGCAGGCGAAGACGGTGAAGATGCGAATTTGTACGACACCGTGAAAGCTGTGGGTATGGAACTCTGCCCCGCACTCGGCATCTCCATCCCCGTTGGCAAAGACTCCATGTCCATGCGCACCACATGGACAGATGGCAATGGCCAGGCGCACAAGCAAATCTCCCCACTCAGTCTTATCGTAACTGGATTCGCATCCGTGATTGACGTGCGCAAGACCCTCACCCCGGATCTTAAGTCAAGCGACAGCATATTGCTGCTGCTCGATCTCGGGGCTGGCAACAATCGCCTCGGTGGCTCCGCGCTCGCCCAGGTGTATAATCAAATCGGCAATATTTCTCCCGACCTTGACGATCCGGCAACATTCCTTGGCTTTTTTAACGCTATCCAGGAACTGCTCCATGCCGGGCTCCTTCGGTCCTACCACGATCGTTCCGATGGCGGACTGCTCGCCACTCTCGCCGAAATGGCTATCGCCGGGCGCAAGGGCATGCAGATCATCCTCGACAAGCTCGTTGCCGAACCATCCAAACTGGAGGTTGTCGATTCAAAACACAAACTGCTTTCCGTTCTGTTTGCTGAAGAACTGGGCGCTGTACTTGAAATCGATAAGAGCGAACTGGCATCCGTGATGGTCATCTTGTCCAAGCATGGCATCAGCGACATCAGCCATCTGATTGGCCATACCACCGCCACGCCATATTTAAACGTATCCCTTAACGACAAGACGCTTTACCACGAATCGATTACCACACTTAACCGTATCTGGTCTGAACTCACCTACCAAATGCAGACCATGCGTGACAATCCAATCTGTGCCCAAGAGGAATACGACAGCCTGCTAGAAGACAACAAGGGCCTTCAAATTAAACCAACGTTTCAGCCTGACGAATCTGGGATTAGCGCACTCGATTCGATATCAGCCGAGTCTGCGGATCCGGCCTGCGGGGCCCCACATCTCACATCCCATCCCCGCATCGCCATTTTTCGTGAAAAAGGCATCAATGGCCACAACGAAATGGGCTTTGCGTTTAACCGTGCCGGGTTTGAATCAGTCGATGTACATATGACTGATCTGCTCGGTGGCCTGGTTGACCTGGCCGACTTTACCGGCCTCGTCGCCTGCGGAGGCTTTTCGTATGGCGACGTGCTTGGTGCCGGTGCCGGCTGGGCCAAAAGCATCCGCTACAACCCAAGGCTCAGCGATATGTTTCAAGCCTTCTTTGCACGAGCGGATAGCTTTACCCTGGGCATTTGCAATGGTTGTCAAATGATTGCTCAACTCAAAGACCTTATTCCCGGTGCTGAGCACTGGCCACGCTTTGTACGCAATCGCTCCGAGCAATTTGAAGCTCGCACGGCCAACGTGGAAATACTGGAATCGCCGAGCCTGTTTTTCAAGGGCATGCAGGGTAGTCTACTGCCGATTCCGATTGCCCATGGTGAAGGGCGTGCCGACTTTTCAACCACCGGCAACTTCGAGCAATGCCTCACGAGCAATCTGATCAGTCTTCGCTACATCGATTTCAACGGCGAACCGACCGAGACCTATCCTGCCAATCCGAATGGCTCACCCGCTGGTGTCACTGGCTTCACTAGCATCGATGGCCGTGCCACCATTCTAATGCCGCATCCAGAACGCCTCTTCCGTGCAGTACAAATGAGCTATCGAGCACCAGGCACTTTTACCGGCGAAGCCGGACCCTGGTTGCAGATGTTCCAAAATGCACGGACTTACGTGGGATGAGAGGTATTACCACGCCGCTCACACCAACATGGGCGCCACAAAAAAAGCGCTTCAGGGTGAAGCGCTTAGATGTGAGTAGGCCATATCAGAGCCTTATTTGCCAATGTCTTTGATTGCGTCAGTGGCTTTGTTGCCGGCATCTTCAACCGCATCGGCTGCTTTTTCTGAATCACTTTTTTGACCGCAAGCAGTCAAGCAAAAGCTAGCACCTACGAGTGCCAGAATAGACAGCAAAGAGAAGGTTACTTTTTTAAGTTCCATCGTTGTGTGTGTAATATATGATTAATCAGTGATTGCTTTTAAATTGCTTGAAAAGCAAGCCAAACAATAAGACATCAATTAATGAAGCGATGTCAACTGGTATTTTTAAACGATCATGAGCGAGTCTGATGGGCTCAATAAGACTTGTATATGCATTAACCTTGGACCTTACGACGTGTCCGTACGGCCTGCGCGAGTACGTCAAGAATCGCTTCGGTGGTTGGCATGTCAATACATTCGTCGGTGATGCTTTGTCCGTAGACATTATCACCCTTTACATCGTAATCCTGGCGACCGGCAATCAGGTGGCTCTCTAGCATGATGCCGGCAATTCCCGGTTGACCCGCAGCGATTTGCGCAGCGAGATCGTCAGCCACTGCAGCCTGTCGTGTATAGTCCTTATCACTGTTGCCGTGGCTGCAATCGACGATCAGTTTTTGTGCTAGACCCACAGCGCCAAGTTGTTTCAAGATAGGCTCAATTGCTTGCGCTTGGTAATTGGGGCCGGTGCGCGTGCCGCCGCGTAGGATTACATGCGCGGAAGGGTTGCCGGTGGTCTGAAAAATTGCGCTGACGCCTTGTTTGGTGACGGAAGGAAACCAGTGTGGGTGGCCGGCCGAGCGTACCGCATCGATTGCGATTTGCACGTTGCCGCTGGTGCCGTTTTTGAACCCGACCGGCATGGACAGACCGGACGCAAGTTCACGGTGCACCTGGCTTTCAGTAGTGCGTGCCCCAATCGCGGACCATGCGATGGCGTCAGCGATAAATTGTGGAATGATGGTATCGAGGAATTCAGCACCGGTCGCGAGGCCGAGTTCACAGATATCGACCAGTAGTTTACGGCCGATACGCAGCCCCTGGTTGATTTCGAAGCTGCCATCAATGGCCGGATCATTGATCAATCCCTTCCAGCCAACTACGGTACGCGGCTTCTCAAAATATACACGCATAATGATTTGCAACTCTGCTTGATACTTGTCGGCGAGAGGACGCAGTTGCTGGGCGTATTGCATGGCTGCGTCGGTGTCGTGAATGGAGCAGGGGCCGACAATAACCATTAGACGATCATCGCTGCCATTTAGAATGGCTTCGCTTTCGGCGCGGCCACGATCGACGACGGCAGTCGCTGTGGCACTGAGCGGGAGTTCTTCAATTAGAATCGCGGGTGGCAGCAGTGGACGCTTGTCGGCGATGCGGCGGTTGTCGTGTAAGGTAGCCATGTGAACGATGCAGTTTTAAGGATTGTGTGAGCTTGGGTGAAGTATGCCGATGCACGGTAATTCGCGATAACGCTCGGCAAAATCGAGGCCGTAGCCGACTACGAATGCATCGTCGATTTCAAAACCAACAAAGTCTGCTGCAAAGTCGACGCAACGGCGTACCTTTTTATCGAGCAGTACACAGGTCCGCAGAGAGGCCGGTTGTAACTCTTCTAAGATGCGTGAGACGGTTGACAGGGTAGTACCGGTATCTAGAATATCATCAATTAAGAGTACATGTGCACCTTTAATATTGAGACGGATACGGTCAATGATTTCGGGGCGCTGTGTCGGAGTGATGTTGTGACGGTAGCTGGAGATGCGGATGCAATCCAGTCGCAGCGGCAGGTTAAGTTGCCGAATGAGGTCGGCGACGAAAACGATGGCGCCATTTATGATGGCAATGACGGTGAGTTCATTTCCTTTATAAATGGCATTGATTTCAGCTCCGAGTTGCTTGAGGCGTGCATGAATGGCCGCTTGGTCGAAGATGATTTGTTTGAGATCATGGATCGAGAATGTGGGGTCGTCGGCAGTCATGTGTCGGGTGGTTGAGGCACTGTAGTAGGCCTGGGCTGTGTGACTTATCTGCCGGGCATGCCCGGCAGGCCGCCGCCAGATCCCATTTGTGCCTGCATGGCTTTCATCATTTTGCGGCCTTTGCCGCCGTGCATCATCTTCATCATCTTTTGCATTTGAGTGAATTGTTTCAACAGGGCATTGACATCGCGTAATTGTACGCCAGAGCCATTGGCAATGCGCTTGAGACGACTGCCGCGGAGAATGCGTGGATTACGTCGTTCTTTGCGGGTCATGGAAAGGATGATGGCCTCGGTGCGGGCCATTTGTTTTTCTTCTTGATCGCCGACCTGAATCCCGCTGGCACCAGGCAGCATGCTGACAATTGAACCGAGCGAGCCCATTTTTTTGACTTGCTGCATTTGCGCTAGGAAATCTTCGAGATTGAACTCTGCCTTGCGCATTTTTTCAGCCAGCCGTTCGGCTTCTTGTTCGTCAATGGTTTCCTGTGCACGCTCCACCAGCGAGACCACATCGCCCATGCCAAGAATACGCGATGCGAGGCGATCAGGGTGGAAGACTTCAAATGCATCTGGCGTTTCACCCAGGCCGATAAATTTGATCGGCACCTGTGTAATCGACTTCATTGAAAGGGCCGCTCCGCCACGGGCGTCGCCATCAAGTTTGGTAAGAATAATGCCAGTACAGTCGACAGCTTCGTGAAAGTGCTTGGCCACGTTAACTGCTTCCTGGCCGAGTGCTGCATCTGCCACGAGTAAGACCTCGTCGGGTTGCACCGCTTGTTTGAGGTGTTTGATCTCTTCAATTAAATCACTGTCGATTTGCAGCCGTCCAGCCGTATCAAAAATAATCAGATTGGCACCGGCAGATTTGGCGGCTTCGAGTCCACGCTTGCCGATGTCGACTACATTTGTTTCGTCGCGGTCGGCATAGAAGGTACAGGCTTCCTGATTGGCGAGCATTTCCAGCTGGTCGATCGCTGCCGGACGGTACACATCGCAGGCGATGAGGGCGGGGCGGTAGCCGCTTTTGCGGGCCAGGTAGCGGGCCAGCTTGCCGCTGCTGGTGGTTTTGCCTGAACCATGCAGACCCACCATCAGGATGCGCAAGGGCTTTTTGTCTTCAAGTTCAGTCGCACCTTCGCCAAGTAATTGAACCAATTCATCGTGGATGATTTTAATCACTTGCTGGCCTGGAGTCACTGATTTGAGCACTTTTTGGCCGATGCATTGCGCTTGTACATTGGCCACGAATTCACGTGCCACTTTAAAATGAACATCAGCAGAGAGTAAGGCTTTGCGCACTTCTTTGAGGGCCTCGGCCATATTGTTTTCGCTGAGCTTGCCGACGCCACGAAGATTGCGTAATGCGGCCCCCAGTTTATCTGTAAGATTCTCAAGCATAAGTGTGGAAGTTAAATCGTCTCTGTTAATCGCGACCGATGCCGGAGGCAAAGTAATTTTTCAGTGAATATATGGCTCGAATTTAGGATTATTTGTGGGGCTGGTGCCAGATGCTTTTGATACCCTGGATGGAACAAGACGAAACGAAGTTAACCAAGCTTGATAATCGTGGTTTGATGATAGAAAAATAGCACAACATCTGCGTCTCTAAAGGCCGTATAAATACTACATTGACAGCCGCTGTGCTTGCGCAAGCTCTCCCCAAACAGGTTCCAGGGGCAAGCGGATATTCAGTTGACCTAGTGAGTCGATCAGTTGCTTAAAAATCCCAACGAAATTCAAAAAGAGCAATGTTATTGGTGTAATCGTTTAGATCAACCGTTGATTCATTGCAGCGATACGTGTAGTTTAGGCCAACGGTTAGATGGTTAAATGTTAAGTTTACACCGGTGCCAAAACCGTAGCGATCGACATTTTCATCGGGCAGTCCTTGTTCCAGGTATGTATATTCCGCATAATCGCCTCTAACGTGAACGCTAAAGGAACGCCCTAGGGGCCATATACAGCTTATCCGTGCGCCCGCACCCTCATCTTTGGAGTTTTCTTCTTCGTATTCGGTTTGTCTAGCGAAGATTTCGGTACTGATTATAAAACGATGGCTGTAAGTCAGGATAAATCGAGCTTCTTCGTTAAGCGAAACACCACGGTTGACAGATGGTATAAAGTCGTTGCTGTATTCTAAACCTGTCTGAACAGTTTCGGACAATGCATAGTCTAGGCCGATTTTCCAGATAGCGTTTGCTTGATTGTCTTGATAATGCTTAGTATAATTGATTTCAGACCATCCAGCCAAAGCGCTCAAAGAAAGATCGTTTCCGAACGCATAATCAATGCCGGTCATGAGGCTATGACGTTCGTAATCGCTGTTTTCATCCTCAGTTAGCCGTGCATCTTCGTCAAAATATCGATATTCATAACTCACAAATACGGTATTGTATTCCACCAGATGTTTGAGCAATTCAACGGACCCTCTGTGCTCAATAAAATCGTTGGTGTCAAAGGGGTTGGTTGACGTATCCTCAATTTCCTCGTAGATGGATTGGGTGAAAAAATAATCAAGGTTTAAATCTGTCATGGAGCCAAGTCTTATTGTGTAGGATGGATTGAGGGTATAATTGTACCGGGTCGCCTTGTTGGTATATTCGTTTTCCTCCGAAACACTGGCACGATCATCAATAATCACTCGGCTTATACTGCCATTCGCATTGAAATTGAACGGATTGTCCGGAAAAAGGGTCCAATGTCCATTGGCACGCTGAACATCTTTAAAAGCCTTCTCATTTTTGTCGGTGTTGTCGTTAAAAAAACGAAACCGCATGGAATAATCAAGGTCAGCGTCCAGATTAACGGAATCGTATTTTAGGGAGATGCCCGGCTCAATCGCCGTAATCCAATCGCTTTCCTCATTGTCCGGCTCCAGATCGATGTTATCATTATGCGCTGTTGAAGTGGATATGTAGGAATTAAATTCAAGCTGAGCAGGCAAGTTGATTGGGATTTGTAACAAAAATGAGACGATCAGGATGCCAGTTTTTTTATGGCTTACTATTTTTTGCGAATGTTTGCTCATTTGTTAACTATGAGTACATTGTGAATTATCTTCCTGGCGTGGGGGATGCCTCTACCAAGGCCGGCCTGGCCTGGCGCACTCCTAAAGCAGGCGCTCGCCGACGGTGATGGTATCGTAGGGCTGCACGTAGAACACCTCAGCCTGCTCATCCTTAAAATTGAGTTGGTAGCGCTTGCGTTTCCCATTCTCCTGGCGTGTGAGGATGACTTTCTTTTTATTGGCAAGAATGGCGAAGCCGCCGGCTTCCATGATGGCGTCAAAAACAGTCATTCGACGATCCAGCACCACTTTACCCGGCATCGCCACCTGACCGTTCACATACACGACCGCTGCACTATGCACCAGGCTAACAATGACCTCTGGATCTTGAAGTTCACTTTCGTACTGCTGAGTCAGTTCATCCCGAAAATCAGCAGGTGTTTTGCCAGCGGCGATTACTTCACCGATTATTGGCAAACTAATCTTTCCATCCAGCCTGATTTTTTGTGTTTGATTAAACTGAATCGCTCCAGGAAATACCACACTCACCACATCGCCGGTGCTCAACACATCACTCGCCACATTACTGGTTTGATGTACTTCAGTAATTGATTGATAAGTTGTGGACTGGCAGTTTGTACAGAAAAATATGCAAAGCACTCCAACAATACCAGTAACAAGGGATTGCACATGCAGGAGATTCAATTTCATTGTGTCTGATCGAGAAGTGGATGCGGCTTAAGGGCGACGGGATGACCTTTTTGATTTTAAGCCTTCCACAATTGGCCTTGTTTGGTATCAATCCCATTCATTGCATTGCGTGTATCGACAATGCACCGGCTCCAAGCAGCCAATTCATTGTAGTTCAGCGAGGCATGGTTGGTTGCGATTAAAACGACATCGTAGGCAGCAATGGTCTTTTTATCCCAACTGACCGACCGGATGCCTGCCCACTGAGGATGCTCGCGAGTCGGTTTAATCACTGGCACATAGGGGTCATAGTAAGACATATTCGCGCCCTTGCCTTGCAGTTTGTCTAGTAAAAAGTAGCTTGGGGACTGGCGATCGTCATCTACATTGGGCTTGTAGGCCAGGCCGATGACTAAAATGTTGCTGCCATTGATGGATTTCTGCTGCGCGTTCAGCGCATCAGCGACTATTTGAACTACATATTCCGGCATGGCGGTATTGATTTCGCCTGCCAGTTCAATAAAGCGCGTATTGAGTCCATATTCGCGAGCTTTCCAAGTCAGATAGAATGGATCAATCGGGATACAGTGTCCGCCTAGACCGGGGCCCGGGTAAAACGGCATGTAACCAAATGGTTTGGTCTTCGCTGCATGAATTACCTCCCATATGTCAATGCCCATTGAACCGTAGATCATCTTCAACTCGTTGACCAAAGCAATGTTCACACTGCGGAAAATATTCTCCAATAGCTTGGTCGCTTCCGCCGCACGACACGAAGATACCGGGACCAGCGACTTCAGTGCTTGCATATACAACTCTTTTGCCTTTTCTAAGCAGGCTGGAGTGTATCCGCCAATCACTTTGGGAATGGTTGCGACCACACTGTTTGGATTTCCTGGGTCTTCTCGCTCAGGTGAAAACGCTAAATGAAAGTCTTTGCCGGCCTTCATCCCTGAATCTGCTTCCAAGGCCAACCGAAGTTCTGTGTCGGTTGTTCCCGGATACGTTGTGGACTCTAAGACAATCAGGCTACCTTGCGCAATGTGGGGCGCGATTGAATGCGCAGTTTGCAGCACATATGTGATGTCTGGCTCTCGGTTGTTTCCCAGCGGGGTGGGCACGCATATAATCGATGCATCAAGTTTCGATACCTCACTGAAGTCTGTCGAGGCAGAGAAGTGGCCTGAATTCAGTATTGATTGTATGGCTTCGTTGCTAATGTGCTGAATGTAGCTCTTTCCGGCGTTGAGCGAATCTACTTTTTGCTGGTCAATATCCAATCCTAGCACCGCAACCCCAGAACGCGCAAATTGCATCGAGAGTGGTAACCCTACATATCCAAGACCTATTATTGCTATTTTCACTGTTTAATAACAATCTACGTTAATCAGCAGTTTGTCAATACTTAGAATGCCACTGAGTTTGAGTCCGAGCAAACAAAGTTCAACTAAACTAGTTATTTCTGGGTGGATCTTGAACCCTGTAAACCCTGTTTAAGGCAACTTCTGAAAACGCCATGGCAGTGCCTGGAT
>CAXQRK010000027.1:0-17898 GCA_964226535.1 Polaribacter sp. | reverse complement strand
AGTAAAAATTATAAAAAAGGCGTACTTAGCTAAAATAATTGACTCTTATTTGATTTTGATTCATAATTATAGTACACATTAACCCAAGTCCAATGCTGCTATGAACGTTTATTGTAAGAGGCTTTGTCAATTAGTTCACATGGTAGTGCGACATCCAAAATGCAGAATAGCGCTGTTTGGCAGCGGATTCGGTCTTTTGATTCTGATTACCTCCTGCATATCGGTGAACGGGCCGGTGATGCATCCCCCTTCAATTCCTGGTGCAAGCTATGTCGGCGCGGACGAATGCTCCATGTGTCACGAAGCGTTAACCGACGACTTTCATGGAGCGTCTCATGCCCGCTTTAATTTACGTTCGGAAGACGAGCTAGATATGAGTTGTGAAGCCTGTCACGGCCCCGGATCGCTGCACGTGGAAAATGGCGGCGAAATCCCCAACCAGATCATTAACCCCGGCCAAAATCCGGCAGTCTGTTTTCAATGCCACCTGGACAAACGTGGTGAGTTTCACTTACCCAGCAGCCATCCGGTTGTGGAAGGCAGAATTAGTTGCACCGACTGCCATGATCCACATAAAGGCCCAGCCATCAAAGGCGGTGGCACCGCCTTAATGAGTGAAAATCAAACCTGCTTTGAATGCCATGACGCCCAACGGGGCCCTTACGTGTTCGAGCATGAAGCTATGCGTGACGGGTGCACTATCTGCCATGCGGTGCACGGCTCGGTCAATGCCAAACTGTTGAAAGTGCGTAACGCGAACCTCTGCCTGCAATGCCACATGGAGGTCGTCAATCCGATGCCCAATGTCGATGCCGGTTTTCATCGGCGCGGCCGACTCAGTTCTGGCACCTGCTGGAGCGCTGGCTGCCACGAAGCCGTACACGGTTCCAATTCGAGTGCGTCACTGCGCTATTAATCCACTCAACCCAGTTCCATCATGAGAACATCTCTCCAAGCCCTCGGTAGCTCTCGCCGATATCTGAATGGGCTTCTCTGCCTTGCGCTCAGTGCTGCAACGCTCTATGCAGAAGAGGCCACAGATGCAAGTGAGACCACACACAGCAATTACATCGTCCTCGGCACCACGTACGCGGATCTGGATGGCGATGAGACTGCCTGGCGGGCTCGTCAACACTACACGAAAGGTCTTCGCGGCGGATTCAACGCCGTGCACATTGAAGAAGCGCTCAGCAATGACTGGTTGTTTAAAATGGATGGCCGGGCCATCTTCGACGAAAATGAATATTTATTTCAAGCAGACTTTGAAAAAGTAGGGGTCAATCACACGCGCATCGGGTTCGAGAATTACCGATACTGGTCCGATGCCCGCACCACTGCGATTGCTGGTTCTCCGCTACTGGAGCCTTTCGACCCTTCGCTACACCTCGACCGCAGCAAATTCTACGTCGAGAGCATCTTCTTCCCCAGTGATGTGCTCGATTTGACTTTTCGCTACACCTATCATGCACGTGATGGCAAGAAAGCCTCAAGCAGTTGGGGGGATTCCAACTACAACAGCCGAAAAGCGGTGCCTTCCTTTCGGGAAATCGATGAAGAACGTCATCGCGTCGAAATTGAAGCTGCACGCCGCTGGGATGGCACCACCGCAGAGGCGGCTGTTCGCTGGGACCACACGGACATCAACAATTCACTTAATTTCATTCGTGACTACGACAATCCGGACGAAGAACGTTACTACACTCAAATCGACGAAAATGAGAGCGACCATCTGTCCGCTCGCGGGATCCTGCAACATCGTGCCTCGGAAATGCTCACACTCAATGCCTCAGCCATGTACAGCCGGCTGGATGGGGACCTCGGCGGCAGCCGCATCATTGGCGACTCGTTTTTTGGAAGCTACGTTTCCGGCATACAAAACTACGCTAACCCACAGCGCCGTGATCACGGGTTTATCAATCTCGATGGGGATTACGATCTGGATCAATATGTCGTCACTTTCAGCGCCCTGTATCAGCCAACGGATGATTGGTTTATCACGCCTTCAATTCGACTCGAAACCACCAACAACGATGTATCCGCCACCGAGACCGAAACTGAAATTGGACTCGGCTCAGTCATTGCTGACGAAGTCGATCTGGCCTCAAAAAGCTCGGTTGATTACGATTCCATCGCTGCCGAAATTGGCGTTCGCTACAGCGGCATCACCAACTGGACCTTTTATGCAGACGCCTACGCTGCCTATGGTGAAGGCGATCACCTTGAACTTCAGTATGATATTACCGACCCACTAGATCCTGAAGTTGATCGCGATACCGACTATGAACGGACTGACACCAAATTAACACTCGGGGCAAACTGGTATGCGCATCCAACCGTCACCATCGGCATACAAGGCTATTATAAAACGGGCGACAACGATTACGACCATCGTCGCTCCATCACAGACGACGACTACTCAGCCTACATCATTGAACAAAATCGTGATACGATCGATTTCAATGTCCGCGTAAACTGGCGAGTGCTTCCGAACCTCACCTCAATCAGTCGTTTCGACTATCAAGAATCAACCATCGACACACAAATGTTTGGCAAGTCATCAATTGAAACCGCAGACCGCGAACGCTTTAGTTACAGCCAAAGCCTAAACTATCAGGCCAACGAACGTCTCAGCTTTTTCGCCAGTCTGAACTATGTGAATGATGAGTTAACCGGCCCAGCCAGCGACTTCTTTTCCAGCCAGGACACAGCCGAAGTTGCCGAAAGCAATATGGACTATTTTTACGGGCAATTAACGGGTATGTATATTTATAGCGACAGTCTTGAATTCAGCGCATCGATCGGCAGCCTGCTCAGTGATAACGATTACGATAACAGTGCCGAATCGGTCCCATACGGCAACCATATTGCCGAATACCATCTCACCGCAGGCTTGACCAAAAAACTTCACCACAATAAACGCATCACCATCGAGTATGGGTACTATGACTACGAGGACGATACGCTGAATGGTGATGCCGACTTTGAGGCGCACGTACTGACGGCAAAATATGAGTACCGCTTTTAAGCGGCTTCAAATTGAAACATACAATAAACGCGCATTCACATCGTACTACACTCTCTCTTATGAAAACTATCTTAATCCTGCTCCTCCTATGCGGCAACGCGCTATTGTTCACACAAGGCCAATGCAAACAAACCGAAGAGATTACCTCGGCTGCTACCATAGCATTATGGAACCAGCACTGCAAAAAATGCCATGCGGCGGATGGCTCTGGATCCACCAAGATCGGTCAAAAGTTCGGTGCCAGAGATTACACCGACTCGGTCGTGCAAGCCAGCTTTACTGACGATGAGATCATTTCCATCACCAAACAGGGTGTGTTTGATGAGCACGGCAAAAAGAGAATGCCTGCTTATAAAGAGAAATTGACCGATGCAGAGATACAGGCACTTATTCCGTTGATTCGTTCGTTCGCAAACGAATAACTTGCCGATACCTGAGGCGATAGCGAGTCAGATTGGATTGACTGAACGTGCAAGCAATGGAGACACAGCAGCAATCAAGCCTATATTACTTTAATAACTGGATCAGCCTCGCCGGTTTAATCATCGCCCTCGGTAGCGCCTTCTCCTTCGTCTTTCTATTCGTAATCGATCTCTTGGTGGGCAACGGCAATGCCTACCTCGGGATCCTCACTTACATCGCCTCACCCGCCTTCTTTATACTCGGCACCGGGATCATGCTGATCGGCTGGGTATTTTATCGCCATCAAGTACGGTGCCACAAAGCGGACAACACGGACTTGACCTTTTCTCTAAATTTATCCAATCCTGCGGATCGTCGAAAATTTCTACTCTTCAGCGGCGGCACCTTTGGCTTTCTGATCCTCTCCGCGATCGGCAGCTATAAGACCTATCAAGTCACCGAATCGGTCGAATTTTGCGGACTCGTTTGCCACAGCGTAATGGAGCCGGAATATACGACCTACCAGATCGGTGCCCACGCTCGGGTCGCTTGCGTGGAATGCCACATCGGTTCGGGAGCGGGCTGGTATGTTAAATCAAAACTGAGTGGATTGTATCAAGTTTACTCGGTAGCCTTCAATAAATACAACCGCCCAATCGAAGCCCCGGTACATAATCTACGCCCAGCTCGCGACACCTGCGAAACCTGCCACTGGCCAGAAAAATTTACCGGTAATCTAGATCGCGTCTATGCTTCCTATATGGCAGACGAGGCAAATACCCCGTACACTGTACGCATGTCGCTCAATGTCGGCGGCGCCGACCCCCGTCGTGGACCGGCCGAAGGCATCCACTGGCACATGAGTGGCGAGCACACAGTCGAATTCATCGCTGAAGATGAACAGTTACAAGTAATCCCTTGGGTGCGGGTAACAGATAAAGACGGGCAAACGACTGAGTATATAACAGATGGATTTAACGGCAACCCGGCGGATTATACTATTCACCAAATGGATTGTATGGATTGCCACAACCGCCCGGCTCACGCGTACACCGCTCCGGGCCGAGCAGTCGATCAGGCCCTTCACCTCGGCAAGCTTTCAACTGATCTGCCCGGCATCAAACGGCTCGCCGTCGAATTACTCATCGGCGAATACAGCGACAAACAGACGGCCTTCAAGGCGATTGCCGTAGGTCTCACCGAAGCCTACGCAGGACGCCCGCAACTCGCCGAGACCATTGCCGTGTTGCAAAATATCTATGCGCTCAATTTCTTTCCGGCAATGCAGGCCGACTGGTCAGCCTACCCAGACAACATCGGCCACAAGAACTGGGCAGGCTGTTTTCGTTGCCACGACGACATGCATACCTCTCCAACAACGAATCAAACCATCGAAATGTCGAACTGTAATAGTTGTCACTCAATCATCGCCCAAGGCTCCACACCGGAAGCCCTCAGCACACTACATCCAGATGGAATTCTCTTCGAACACCCCGATGGCGACGATGTCTCTGGCTTTCTATGTAGTGATTGCCATGACGGCACGCTCACGGAATAAACGTAGTCGCATCACTCCTTCCGACATTCTATCCACACCACTCAGTGAATCGATCACTTTATTTATTTGCCTCCCTACGCCTCACCGTCTGGCTCTTGCTCGCTTGTTTAATACTCATTTTTTTCGCCACACTGGATCAAGTTGAAATTGGCGTCCGCGGAGCACAGATTAAATATTTTGAAAGTCTCGTCGCCACATGGGGATACCCCGCTACCTGGCCCCTGGGTGCCTGGCTGCACGTGGTCTATCTCCCCATTCCCGGAGCCTATTTACTAGGGCCGCTGTTGCTACTCAATCTTTTTTGCGCCCATTTCAGCCACTTCCGCCCAGGCTGGCGCACCGTTGGCATTGTGATGATTCACTTCGGTGTATGGATGCTGATCTGCAGCCAGTTGTTTACGCAACTGTTCCAACAAGAATATTATATATGGTTCGATGAAGGCCAAACGGTGCGACACCTGACCAGCTTCGATCAAGACGAATTGGTGATCATGGATACCAGTGCTGCCGATGTGGATACGGTATATGCGATTCCGTCGGAACGCTTGAAGCGTCGCGGCGCTCAGGCCGTCCCAGGCTTGCCCTTCACGATCGAAACCCTCGCCTTTTACGACAATGCCCGCATACTCCGAAGCACTCATCCCAGCAGTCAGCACCCAAGTGCGGATCGAGGACTGGCGGTTACACAAATGCTGCGTGCGCAGCCGATGCCAGTGACTTATAAAGCCGACCAACGCAATGCCGCGAGCGCATATGTGCGGCTACAAGCAGGCGCTGAAACACTGGGCACTTGGCTGGTCAGCACCGGCTTCGAAGAATCCATGCCGCCGCAGACATTTCGCTATCAGGATCGCCAATACACGATCGCCCTACGTTTTAGCCGCCAGCCACTCGATGCCACATTCACCCTGCTTGATTTTGCACACGATCGCTACCCAGGCACCCACATTCCAAATAATTTTTCCAGTCACATCCGCATAGAGGAGCCCTCGACGGGCGCAAGTCGTGAGGCACTGATCCGGATGAACCATCCCCTGCGCTACGCCGGCTACACCTTCTATCAATCTGCTTTTCGCAGCGATGCGATGGGTCGCGAGGATCGCTCATCGCGCCTACAAGTGGTGCGCAACCCCGGCTGGCTCGGGCCTTACATCGCCTGCACACTGATTTCACTCGGCCTAGTCTGGCAATTCGGACAACGCTTGCTTCAATTTAATCATCGCCGCTCAAACAAGGCTTGTGCGACCACAGCAAAACTGCCCACAGCCAACCACGTGGCAGATCCCAAGCAGCACCGAATGGTCACTTGCTTGCTCCTGTTACTACTGGTCATCAGTACGATTTTGATCCTGACCAAACCATTTCAAAGCAATGCGAACCGCAGCACACTGAGTACACCATTTGAACTCAGTGGCTTCGCGCAAGTTCCAGTGCTTGATGGCGGACGCCTCAAGCCACTCGATACACTGGCACGCAATTTCCTGATACTGGCCCGTGGCAAACAAAGCGCACTCAATCCCGCAGGGCAACCGGTCCCCGCAGTTGAATTGCTCGCTCAATTACTGTTCGATGCCGAGACCGCTGCCCAGTATCCAATCTTTCGCCTCGACAATCCGGACGTACTTGATCTGGTCGGCCAAGTCAATGCTGGCACGCGGCACTTAACTTACGCCGCGCTACGACCACACCTGCGCACGATTGATACACAGGCCCAACTCATCCCTGAAGACGCAGCCAAACGCAGCCCTTATCATACTGCCTTAGTTAAATTACATCGCAGTATCCAACGCTATCAGACCCTGGAATATGGCTTCTTGCCACCCCTGGCAGACGATCAAAGTGACCAACTGCACGCTCTAGTCAGCACTAATGCTGGAATAATAATCGACTCGCCGGCCATCGCCGCACTACTGCGTCAACAAATGGGCTCGACCGGCCTATTGCTCATTCCTCTCGACAATGACAGATCCATCGACGCCCAAGAACCTGAATGGCTCAGCCCAGTCGCCGCACTTCTAGACGCTCGTATCAAGGGTCGGGCTGATCCCATGTTAAAGGCATTTCTTGAACTAGCAGGCGCCTGGCGAGCAAATAATGCACTCCACTTTGATCAATCACTTGAACTACTCCGGAACTTATACAACAGCCGCATCACACACAACCAGCCACGCACCCAGCTTGAATATCATTTTAATCAAATCCAACCCTTTTACCTGAGCCTTCAGCTTTACTTAATTGCCTTTATCGGAACCGCACTTTTCTGGCTACTCGGACAGCCCAGCCTGGCACGCACCGGAGTCATCATCAGCATCATCGCGTTACTCTTACACAGTCTGGGGCTTGTCGCCCGAATCTATCTCAGCGGCTACGCCCCGGTCACCAATCTCTACTCCAGCAGCGTCTTTGTCGGCTGGATCGCTGTGTTACTATCCCTGCCCTTTGAACGTCTTTGCCGCAACGGCCTTGCCACTGCAGCCGCTGCCCTAATTGGATTTACCACACTCATCATTGCCCACAACATAGCGGTTGCCGGCGGTTCTGACACAATGGAAATGATGCGTGCCGTACTTGACTCCAACTTCTGGCTCGCCACTCACGTCACCACCATCACAATTGGTTATGCCACCAGTTTTCTCGCTGGAGTACTGGGCATTCTATACCTGCTGCTCCACTTCAGTCAAACAGGCCCTGATGCACTCACGATCCGCTCACTCAAACAAATGGTCTATGGTTTAATTTGCTTCGCGTTGCTGTTCAGCTTTGTCGGCACGATCCTTGGCGGCATCTGGGCCGATCAATCCTGGGGCCGTTTTTGGGGCTGGGATCCGAAAGAAAACGGTGCCCTGATGGTTGTCCTGTGGAATGCACTCATCCTGCATGGACTGCGCAGCTCGATGTTCTCCACACATGGCCTGATGTTTCTGGCGATCATCGGCAACATTATCACCAGTTGGTCTTGGTTCGGCACTAACATGCTCGGTGTTGGACTACATAGCTACGGCTTCATGAATAAAGCATTCGTCTGGCTGGCAGCTTTCTGGATCAGTCAACTGGTCTTGATTACGGCCGGATGGATTCACTGCCGTCGAACAACATCTCACAGTATTTTTATTGGAACCTCTAATAAATAGGAGGCAACTGCTTTTAAAACAGCACACGTTTGCGAACCTAAGTTCGCCAGGATAGAGGCTCAAAAAATGTCAGATCCTTATAAATAAACTCTCCAAGCCAACGACCCACGCGGCGTTCGATGGTGGTTACTTTGATCGGCTTTTTCTCAAGACTGGCATGGATTTCGTTCAACTTATTCAGCAGCTTTGTCTTCTTGTTTTCTAGCATTGCCGCTTCCTTTTGTGCACGTTCTCGGCTACGGCACATGACATACGTTTCATCCTCTTTGCCGTCGGGATGACTCACCAATTTGACCTCAAGGCCATCGTGTACATCCTGCCAATCGCTTCGATCCAGATATTGGCTCTGGTACTGTTTTAACTGCGACTTTGGGCTATCAACCATATAGGCTGCCTTGCGCGAACGTAAGTAATCCAAATTATCTTCACTGACCATGCCGCGATCCATCACCCAGACACGTCTAGCCTGACCATATTTGGTTTCCATCATCTCAATGATTTCTTCTACAGTCATCACATCAGCACGGTTGCCATCAAAGACTTCGTAGCTAATCGGCAACCCTTCCGGGATAACGACCAAGCCTATATTAACCTGTTTACAATCAAGACGCTTATCACGCGAGTAACCACGCTTAGCTTTGGTATTGAGTTCGGCCTGGCCCTCGAAATAAGTGCTGGTGACGTCGTAAAAAAGAAACTCAAACTCGATACCAAACCAATCAACATAACGCTTCAACCAGTCGTCGCCACAGTACCAAAACCCTTTAAAGACCACCCAACCAAAGAATCCCCTGCAAGAAATAGCTGCGTCATTTCTTGCAGGGGATTCAGGTCGTTAGGTGCAGGAAAAATCTAATGGGTGCCGATACCAAACGATTATTGTCTTGTCAGACAAAGAGCCGATACTAAAGGCGAAAAAGAAGGAATAGCGATTAGCGAAACGGAGTAATAATGATAAAGAAATTATTGAGAATAGGCCTGGGTATAAAAAGAAAGGTGGCACCGCAGTCCACATCTCAACGTTTACGGCAAACAATGACAAATCTTGACATGTTGGAGGTTCAGTCACTATGAAAGGCGTGCTACAGACTATTATCCTGATGACGTGTGCGATCCTTGTTCTGGCGATCGCCCCTTTTGTGGGCGCCGCTGACAAGCCCGTTCGACCGGCTCAAGACAAGCCGAACGTCATCATCATTCTGGCAGATGATATGGGCTATGGCGATGCCGGCTACCTTGGCGGCAAGGACGTGCTGACGCCGCATATTGATCAATTGGCCAAAGACGGCATGCAGTTTATTCAAGGCTATGCCGCGGCATCCGTCTGTGGGCCGTCACGCGCCGGCTTGCTAACCGGGCGCTATCAGCAGCGCTTCGGGGCGGGAGAGAACTGCCCGGAAGGCGGATATCCCAACGATTCCCGATCGAAGCGCGCACCCATTCCACTAGACCAACCCGTCCTGCCGGAGCTGATGAAAACCGTTGGCTACCGGACGGGACATATCGGCAAATGGCATCTCGGTCTTCATAGCCCGCATCGCCCCAATGGCCGTGGGTTCGATTATTACTACGGGATCCTTAATGGGCAGCATGATTATTACAAGGCGGATAAGGAGTTCAAGCATTACGACACGTGGCCGGTCTTCCGCAATAACACCATTGTGGATTACAAAAAAGGGGATTATCTGACGGACCGGTTCACGGAAGAGGCCGTCGGATTCATCAAACGGAACAAGGATAAGCCGTTCTTCATGTACCTGGCATATACCGCTGTACACTATCCCTACCAGGTGCCGAAATCCTACACGGACCGGTTGTTGCATATTGAAGACCCGAACCGACGTACCTTTGCGGGAATGCTCCTGGCGATGGATGATGGTGTTGGCTCCATTCGAAAGACCCTAAAGGACGAGGGGCTGGATAAGAAAACAGCTATCGTGTTCGCCTCCGATAACGGTTCGCCCGGTGATGGTGCAAAGCTCAAAAAACGCTTTTCATCAAAAGGCAGCCTTCGTGGATTTAAGGGCGATACCTATGAGGGCGGTATTCGGGTGCCGTTCATTCTTCACTGGCCAGGACAGGTGCCATCAGGAAGCAGTTACGAACACCCGGTCAGCGCTCTGGACCTCGCACCCACCATCACGCATTTTCTGGGAGTGCCGCCCCCGATGAAAGGCTTTGACGGTGTTGATCTGCTCCCTTATCTGAAAGGGAAGAAGAACGGGCAACCACATGATGCACTCTACTTTCGACGTGACAGAGACTATGCGATCCGCAAAGGCGACTGGAAACTGACCTGGAATGACGAAGAGGTCGGGACGCTCCCCCACAGAATACAACGCGAAACGCCCCCCAAGTTGTTCAATATCGCCAAGGATCCCAATGAACAGAACGATCTTTACCGTCAGTTCCCGGAGAAAGCAAGGGCCTTGCAGAAACAGTTTGACGCATGGGACTCGCCGTTGCCGAACTCGAACTGGTGGGGACGCCCGTGGAACAGGAAGTGATATTTGATACTTGATAGTGGGACAAGTCGAACAATACGGCGACCTTCTGTCACGCGGTTCTTTTGCGACAAACGTGGAACCAAAGCACTTGGGGTCATGGTCATTCGGTTCGCCGTCTGGAGGCCGCCTCCCACGTTTATCTTAGGGACCAAAGACTACTTCAACGGGAGGTCTCTGTAGGAGCGTGAGGCGACTTTTCACACCCTTAACTCAGCGGCATTCAACGCTAGTCCCCCATTATTCTCTGCGAGTAACGGTGAAATCAATCTGCAAATGCCGACAGCAGCATTTTTGGGGGCATCCTGAAGCCTGAAGCCATGGTAGCCCATGCCCTTGTTGTGGGCCGTGATTACGGCAATCAAATCCAGTTCCGGAAACATCATGATTAACTGACCCCCGGCACCGAGCCCTTCTTTACTCACGTACTTTTTGCCCTTGTGCTCAAACGTGTCGACCCACCAGAAGTAGCCATAATAGGAGGTGCCGTAGGAATGCACGAGCGGAGTGACGGATTTTTCGATAAACGCCTCGGGTATAAGCTGTTTCCCTGCCATTTGCCCTTGTTCAGAATAAGCATTCCCAGCTTAACCATATCGCGGGAGCGGACGCTGCTTCCCGCGGCTGATTTCGGGAGGCCGCTGATATCATTCTGCCAGGCGTAGTTGGTGATTCCCAGCTTTCCCATGAGTTCGGTCTTGATGAAATCTTTCGCCGTTCCCGGAACAATGGCTTCGACCACCTGCATGGCGATGGCCAGATCAGATGCCTGGTACTTGAATGCGACGCCTTCCTTGGGATCGGTGCGCTGTGCTGAAGGTAGGCCTGAATCTGGCCCTGCCCTTTGAGCTGCGCCGGTTTTTTTTCATCAACTGTCTTACGGTCTGTTGATCCAGGCGAATGCCGGATCCCATATGCATGGCAAAAACATCTAGCTATTTGAACAACGATCCAGTGTTCGGGCAAGGGATCGGTCTACTGTTTTCGATTCCTCATTGCCAAGCCACCATTCAAACAGACACTCAAAACGGAAATCCAACTGAAAGATGCCAGCTCGAGTGCGGATCTGTCTCTCTGGGATCCGGATTATAGCCATACTCCAAACGTACTGGACCGACCACTGTCTGATAGCGTAGGCCCAGGCCCACGGAATGTATAAATTCATTCCCGCCCTCAAACAGTCCATCGCGCGCATTGCGCAGCCCGTCATAAAACAACACCAGCGATAGATCTGACATCACTCGTTGCTCCAGTTCGACATTGGTCAAGATATACGCCTCCGCACCAATCTCATTGCCCTTGTCATCCAAGGGCGAGGCCTCACCCTCGCGATAACCACGCACGGTATTTTCACCCCCCCAGAAGAAACGTTCCACAAAGGGGATGTGATCACTGGCATCACCATCGCTGTAAATCAGGCCACTGCGTGCGCCCAGATGTAAGATCGTGCTGTTCGTCAGCGGCAAGTGAAGGCTCATACCAGCTTCGATCTGCTGAAAATTCACATTCCCCCCCAAGGCCTGATTGGCCAATTTATAGCTGGCAAATAAATGATATCCCGAACTCGGTTGCAGAAAATGGTCTCGACGGTCCAAGCTCGCCCGCAGCAACAAGCTGGCCACTGTGGCCGAATCCTTGGAATCAAACAAGTCTGCATCATCGCGATCGACGTCTTCATCGGCAATGCCATACGCTGCACTTAGTAAGATCCCCGGATCCGGCAAAAAAATCGATCCACCGAACGCGACACTGCGAGTAGTATAGTCATACGAGATCTCCTCACGATCACGATGCTCGACCGTTACATATCCGGTGATCTCCGAAGCAAATACCTGCGGCACCGAGTAGGTGGCATTCACCTCGGTGCTTTTGACACTCTTCTTCACGCCCACATTGTAGCGATGCCCCGACCCCCATGGATTGCGCTGCTCCCATTGAAGCCCGACACGCGCCTGCTCGTAACTGCCCCAGCCAGCCAATAATTGCAGCTCTTGACGCAAGCTCGGCGTTAGTGAATAGACCACCTCGCGGGCAGCGCCATCTGCCGGCTCATACGCCACATCGACCTCACTGAATATGCCCAATCCGATCAAACGCCGACGCGCCTCACGTACTTCCAGCAAGTTCAATGGCACGTCAGTCTCCAAATCGATACGCTTGTACAGCGCCGAGCGCCGCGTACCATCGTTTCCGTCAAATCGCACCCCTGTCAGGGTCACAGGCATCCCCAGCACCACTTTAAATCGAACACTATGCTGCAGCTCGCCCGGCGCACGTTCAACCGGAGGATCGACTTCCACAGTTACCCGAGCATCCGGATAGCCCAGTGCAAACACCTCATTGCGCAACAGCCGCGTCTGCTCCCGCTCCCAATCCCGAGTATAGCGCAGGCCCGACTGGTGCAATTCTCGGACCTTCTCGATTGCACCATCAGCATTGACCAGCAAAGCCTGCGCCTGCCCCACCCGGTGCAAGGGCCCCTGCTCAATCCGCACCGCAGCTTGCACCGCTCCGCTCACCGCATCCAACACCGCATCCGAATCGAGCAAACGAGCACTGCGATAGCCCAAATTTTCGAGTGCCGACAGCACACGACCGATCCTTCGGTCGAAATTTGCTGGTGTAAACACCCGCGATGATTGCCGATGATACCACGCCCCCTGCGCCATAAAATAACGATTCAACTGTTCCGCAGGGATCGCATCCACTCCCTCAACCTCGATCGACTCGTAAAAATATATAACTCCTGGAAAAAGGGTAAACACCGCATGTTCAGCGCTAAAGTGGGGAGCCAATTGCACCGAATAATCTGCTTCCCAACGGGCCGTCGTCACCACATCGCCGGTAGTAAAATGGCCCTCCAGCGCCGGCCGCAGATAGCCCTCACGCTTCATCTGCTCAATGATTAGAAAAGCACTGTCCTCCAATACCGCCACCTCCAGTTCCTCGCGTGGAATCACATCCCGCAAAAATGCCAAACGTTGATGAATCGCCCGACTCTTCAAATACCCCATCCCGGTGACTTCGACATTCGCATGAGCCGACAATTCACTCCACTGCATGAGGTAAACGACCCAGCAGACGACCATTAGACGGCACACTCTCATCGCTTGAACACACTCCACAGTAAATTAAGATTATACGCCTCATACATATCGTATCCACCGTTTAAATAAACACGATCTGTAATCCGATAGCGTATCCCAAAGGTATTGCCGCCGTCACGCCCGCCGGCCTCTCCCACATCGATGGTCAGGCGATCCATTAGACCGGCATCAATGCCACCGGCACCGATGCCAAGCAATCCTTTGCCCAGATACACTCCCACTGCACCGACTTCGCCTCCAGACAGTCCACCTGTAGCCAACAAACGTATAATCTCGCTATTCGGCAACATCGGGGTGGAACTGAAATAAACCACCGGATCGCTGAGTGTTTGTGAGACTTCCATTGTGACCACATATGAGGACAGTTGAGCAATGCCGCTGAAATCAAGTTGCACCTCATTCGGCTGTGTCGGCTCGATAAATGCCTCACCGGAATCCAACTCCATCCGCACCGCTGGAAATAAAATATCACCAGAGGCGACCCGCAGCCCACCGACTAATTCAGGCTTTATAAAGCTGCCGCCCAGCGCGAGGTTGGCCGAGAGCAAGGCACGAAAATAGGGACTACGCACCTGCAAAAACCCATCACCAGTAGCCACTAGATCAAACTCCCAATTAGCCATAAACGGCTGGCGGATCGAAAAGTAAGGGGGCGGACGACGCGGGCCACGCTCGACACTGGGAGCCAATGGATCGAATTCCACCAACAAGGTACTCGGCGTGAAATTCAACTCGCCTGACAGCTTCGGCACGGCGTCCACACTCAGACGCTGCAAGCTAAGATCAACATCACTGCGTATAATCAAGTCTGTAGTACGCACTAACGGCACCTGCTGGCCCTGTAGTGTAAAGTCCCAGAGCGGCGTACTCAAATCCGTTCCATCAATCCAGCCCGTCAGCGATACCGGACTGCCGCCTACACGTGCCGATGCCTGCTTAATCGATAGTGTATGATCAGCAAGTTCCAACTCCGCGCCAATTTGATCAATCGTCGAATATGCCTGGGTGGGCCGCAGGGCAAATCCGTCCAGCAGCAATTGTCCACTCAACTCAAGCCCTGGTTGCAGCAGCAGTGAGCCGTTCAACTCACCGCTCTGGCGCAGCTGGCGCGGAAGCCAGTCCAACCAGTTGGCAAATTTCCAGTCTGTCAGTTCGATCCGGGCAGACAGCTGCTGCAGCAATGCCTTAAGCGCAAGCGCCGGCTCAGCCCAAGCATCCATGGCCTGCCCAATTTCAAACGAGGGCAGCGCTGCCGTCGCCGTCACCCGACTCTGATTTAAACGGCACTCGAACTGCTCAAGTGCCCAGACATCCGCATCGATCCGGCCCGCAAGCGTCAGCTCGGTCAACACTGGCAACTCCAACTCGGACAGCCAACCGCCCAGATCTAATTTGGCCACCTGTACATCCACGAGCCCACCGGGATCGTCCCACCATCCAGATAATCCCAGCGCCAGCGACGCCTCTTCGAGCCGCACCCCACTCAGTTCAGTCAACCATTGTGAAAAATCGCTGGATGTTTGCCCACTTAAATCCGCAGATAAGGAACCACCGGGAACCACGCTCCACGGCGCGTCCTGCTCCGCGACTGGGTGCAGGCGGATAGGGAGTGCCAGACAACCGCTCAATAAGGCCTGCTGCGCAAATTGAAGGGTCACCTGGTCGACCCTTATACCTTCCCGCTCAAAGCGACCGACCAGATTCATCAGCAAGCCATCGCTGTCCGGCATGCCCCCACTCTGCGCATGCACCTCGACATGGCCGAGCACCATCGGCTGCAAATTTGTGAGTGCCACATCAGCTACCAACATGGCATTCTGACAGCTTGCGGACAGGTTCAGATCTAGGCCGCCGGCACTTGAGCAACGCAGCTCCGCCGCCACCGTCACCGGATGCCGCAAAGCAGGATGCCGCAGGCTCAGCGGTGCCAGCATGCCCTCCAGCTGGGGACGATCAAAGTCACCGAACACCCGCCCTGAAAGTGTCAACTCATCAGCAAAATAATCGCTTCCCAACTGCGCATTCAACCACTTTGATCCGAGCGCGGCACAATAGTCCAATTCCATGCTGCGCTTGGCCCAATCTGCCACACCCGAAAATAATACACGGTCTGCGTCGGTGTCTTCCAATAAATCGAGTTGCAGACGCTGCAAAGTAATCGTGCTGCCACGGATGTCACCGGCCAGGGTCACGCCTTCCGCCGCATAAGTCGCATATTTCAAGTCCGCTCCGCGCAAATCAAATCTCACATTCAGGCCCTGAGAATCATCTGGCGCAAACGTCACCCGCCCGTGCAGTTGGCCCTGCGCCGGAATCCATGGCTGCTGAGCCAGATCCAGACAGGCGCTCCACTCCGCTCCCTGCACTACTGAACGAGTGCGCAAATCAAAGTGCAACGGATTGCTCAAGGTCAATTCCCCCCAGGCACCGTCAAGTTCACAGGCCTCAATCCGGAACCGTTGCGCATCCCCCGCAATCCTGCCCCGGGCCTGCAAGGCAAGCACCTCATTGGATTCAACCGCTAGATCTGCAGCTAATGCAAACCGCCCATGATACGCGCCCTGCCCGTACGACAGGTCCACCTCCGCCAGACGTAGATCCCGTATCCCAAGCCGATCCAGCCCTGCAAACCAGTCTGAACGAATCGAAAATGCCGCCGACTGCACGAGCAGTTCATGAGGCATGCGCTCACCCCGCCGCCAAACTGCTTGCGCGCGCAGCACTTGTTCGTGCTGCCATACCGTCAACCCAATCGCTACTTCACCCGTATTGTCAAATCGGCAGTCCGCAGCCAATTGCAGCGGCATCGCAGCGGCATTGACGCGCACTCGCCAGTGTGCATCTGGATGAATGTCAGCTGCCACTCGCATAGGCGCAGGCAAATGCGGACTCTCCAACCGCAGCGCCAACTGCCAGTCCCGCAGGCTCAAGTCATGCAGCGTCAGTACCGGGCCCTGTTCCGAACGCAGCAAAACCCGGTCAATCTCAAGCGCCGGCAACCATGCCGCATAAGTCGACAGCGCCAAGCGCACGCGATTCAACTGATCGACGATATCCGGCGCAGCAGGCTCAGAGGTCGTAGCCACTGCCGGACCGAGCTCCACCGTGAGCTGGCGCAGCTCCACTCGCAGAGATGCTACGTCCGCAGCCTGCCAACGCGCACGCACATAGCGCCACACACTCGGCACACGCATCGCATCCACACGCACCACCATCCCATCGGCTGCATACTGTAGCTCCAGCAGTTCCCACTGCTCCTGGTCAAGCCGCTCAAGCGACGCCACCCGCACATCCCAATGCCGCAACACCGCCGGCAGTACCTTGGGCAGCCACCAATCACTGCTCAGCAACAGCAGTAACATGCCAAGCAATGCGGCCACGCAGATCTTCACATATACAGTCAAGTGTCGAAATTGAATCACACTAATGACCGGCTCAGTTAGCATTCAAAGCGCGACTAACCACCCGCTCGAATCGCATGGTAGCCGCGCTTGTTGAGTTCATTAATCACGCGGTCGCAGACCTCGCCTTGCAACTCAATTGCCCGGCCCTTCAAGGTACCACCGCAGGCACAGGTCTTCTTTAAGTAGACGGTCAGGGTCTCCAAATCATTCACTGACACCTGGGGCGAGAATTCGCGCACGGTGGTCACGGTCTTGCCAGCCCGACCCGCTTTTTCGCGCCGCACCTCAACCCGGCCACTCGATTGCAACTGCGGCTCAGTATTTGCCCGAGGCGTAGACACCGCCGACGGAGCCGCAGGAAAGCCATCACCATGGAGGTCCTCAAATGGGCGAGTGCCAAACACATCCGCAGCCCCATCGCTAACAATTTTGCGCCTGGTTCGCCGACTCATAATACTGTTGATCTTGATTTATCCATTCATCATACGCATACGCATACGTATGCCCTAAGCGCAAGCTGATAAATATCGCAAGTGGCCAACCAGATAAATAACTTGATATCGAGATATTAAATCATGTAATCAAACTACCCAGTATTAACGCATCAAATAACCTCTGAAATTGAGTTTTACGATTTGTAATGCTAATATACCAATAACAGGATTAAGTCTCCATTATTCGCTACCAATCATGAAGCACTCGACACTCTCCAGTCCTTGGAACGCTGATTTAATTGACCAACACCACGCAACCTGGTTGTCTCATCC
>CAXQRK010000026.1:0-17248 GCA_964226535.1 Polaribacter sp. | reverse complement strand
GCTTATACACTCTTCCCTACACGACGCTCTTCCGATCTCGGCGAGCGGCAACGGATCCGCTCGCCGGAGACGACAGGATTGACATCGGTCAGCTGGCTTCTTCTTCGCCTTCAGCTACTTCAGTGCTGACATCAGCTCCCTCAATCGGAGCCTCATCCTGATCAGCCGAAACACGCTCTGCAGCCGGGACCGAGATACCTTCAACGAGCTTAGCACTTTCTTCGGGCGACAGCTTCTCGACTTTGGCACCAAGCGTGTCGATCCGAAGGTTGCGATAGGCAGGCAACCCCGTCCCCGCAGGAATCAAATGCCCCATGATGACATTTTCCTTGAAGCCCTTGAGCGTATCGACCTTGCCGAGCGTGGACGCATCGGTCAGCACACGTGTGGTTTCCTGAAACGATGCAGCCGAAATAAACGACTCGGTCTCCAGAGATGCCTTAGTAATGCCCAACAGGACCGGCTCACCCTCAGCAGGCATGCCGCCAGCCTCTTCGATATGATCATTGGCGCTCATGAACGTAAAGCGGTCCACCTGCTCACCCCAGAAGAAATCGGAGTCCCCTGGATCGGTGATCCGAATCTTTTTAAGCATTTGAGAAATAATCACCTCTATATGCTTGTCACTAATCGTCACTCCCTGCAAGCGATAGACTTTCTGGATCTCCGCGATCAGATAATCCTGCACCGCTGATGGGCCGAGAATTTCAAGGACTTCATGCGGATCGGCACCACCCTCAGTGAGATGCTGGCCACGGTGCACCAAGTCACCGACTTGCACTACGAGATGTTTGCCATGCGGAATTAGATGGGCTTCTTCCTGATCTGTTTCCGGATCAGTCACCACCAGTTTCTTTTTACCGCGAACGGTGCCATCCAGCGAAACGATGCCGTCGATCTTGGCCATTTCGGCAGCTTCTTTAGGCCGGCGAGCTTCAAACAGTTCCGCAACGCGCGGCAAACCACCGGTAATATCCTGTGTCTTAGAGGCCTGCCGCGGAGTCTTCGCCAGCATCGTTCCGGGTGCGATTTCATCGTCTTCGTTGACGGCCACCTGAGCGCCGGTAGGGACTGCATAGGTTGCGATTACCTTGGCACTTTCATCAAGAATTTCAATTTGCGGATTGAGATCTTCCTTGTGCTCAATTACCACCGTCGCAATACGTCCAGTAGACTCGTCAAGCTCACGCTTAACAGTAACACCTGGAATCATTTCGTTGAAACTGATACGACCAGCCTTCTCTGAGAGAATTGGAATATTGTGTGGATCCCACATCGCAAGAATCTCACCTTGCTCGATTAGTGTGCCGTCCGCACGTGTCAAAACCGAACCAACCACAATCTTATAGACCTCAATCTCACGATCATCGGCATCCAAAATCTGGACTGAGCCGGTCTTATTCAGTACGATATTGGCGCCGTCTGCAGTCTGCACAATTCGCAGGCCGGAATAGTGAACCTTGCCCCCGGTACGCACCTTAATCTCAGGGTTCTTTAACACACCACTGGCGATACCACCGATGTGGAAGGTACGCATGGTGAGCTGAGTACCCGGTTCACCGATTGACTGGGCTGCAATAATACCGACCGCAGAACCACGCTCAACCATGGCATTTGTGGCTGGATTGATGCCGTATTCCAGTGCGGTGATGCCAACTTTCTTACGAGTTGTCAGTGGCGAAAGGACCTTGACCCGCTCGATGCCAACTTCTTCAATCTTGCTGGCAGCTGCTTCGGAAATAAGCTCACCGTTGTTGACGATGATTTGGTCCGGATTCAGAGGATTCTTAATATCGTTTGATGAGCAACGGCCAACAATACGATCGTAGAGACTGACAATTTCATCATCCCCCTCATAGATCGCATGCTTCCAAACACCGTC
This sequence comes from Polaribacter sp., assembly GCA_964226535.1. Classification (GTDB taxonomy): domain Bacteria; phylum Verrucomicrobiota; class Verrucomicrobiia; order Opitutales; family Coraliomargaritaceae; genus Lentimonas. The sequence goes on along the minus strand of CAXQRK010000026.1, from coordinate 15,366 downwards.
ACGGTTACCGTCATCATACTCTTCAATGATACAGTCCATCGCAACATCACAAAGTTTACGCGTGAGATAGCCGGCATCTGCAGTCTTAAGGGCGGTATCAGCTAGTCCCTTACGCGCACCGTGGGTGGAGATAAAGTATTCGAGAACCGAAAGACCCTCACGAAACGACGAGAGAATCGGACGCTCAATAATTTCACCAGATGGCTTGGCCATCAAACCACGGGTGCCACAAAGCTGACGCACCTGCTGCTTGTTTCCACGAGCCCCTGAATCCATCATCAAATAGACTGGATTGACCGAATCCTTACCACCATTGCTCTTGAGCTGGTCAAATACAGCCTTGGCGATCTCATCGGTTGTACCGGTCCAGATATCGATAATTTTATTGTAACGTTCCCCGCCGGTGATGATTCCCTTGTTGTATTGACCCTCGACCTCGTCGATTTTTTTACGAGCCGCAGCAACAATTGCCGCCTTACTGGGCGGAATGATCATGTCATCAATACCAATCGACACACCGGCACGCGTTGCGACCTTGAAGCCCACATCCTTCAAGATATCAAGCGTCTCAACCGTACGCGCTCGACCAACCGTCTTGTAGGTCTGCAGAATCAACTCACCCAGCTTGCTCTTCGGCACCGGAAAGTTGATAAAGCCAAGCTCATCCGGCCAAATCGTATTGAAGATCACTCGACCAACCGTGGTGCGAATCACTTTCTTTTCAGGGTTGCCGTAAGGAGTCGCTTGTTTGCCAAAATCAGGATTCACATAATTGATCCAATCGTGATCGCTAAACGCGCCATCGGCAACGGCTGCTTCCACCTCATCACTATCCACGAGCATCGGCAAACGCGCATCCTCAGCCGGTTTGGCCGGTGGGATGAGAGTCAGAAAATACGAGCCCAAAACAATGTCCTGTGACGGCGTCAAAATCGGATTACCACTGGACGGTGAAAAAATATTGTGGGTTGCCATCATCAGGGTCTTCGCCTCCATCACTGACTCGAGCGACAGCGGCACATGAACCGCCATTTGATCACCGTCAAAGTCCGCATTGTATGCGGTACAAACCAACGGATGAACACGAATCGCATCACCTTCAATCAAGACCGGCTCAAAGGCCTGAATCGACAAACGGTGTAAGGTCGGCGCACGATTCAACAGAACCGGGTGTCCCTTAGTGACTTCTTCAAGAATATCCCAGACTTCAGGCGATTGCTTTTCAATCATTTTACGTGCCCCACGCACCGTATGCACGAAGCCAAGCTCCTTCAAACGCCGAATAATAAAGGGCTCGAATAGCACCAGAGCCATTTTCTTGGGCAGGCCACACTGATTGAGCTTTAACGAAGGACCAGATACAATCACTGAACGACCAGAGTAATCGACCCGTTTACCGAGCAAATTCTGGCGAAAACGGCCTTGCTTGCCCTTTAACATATCGGAAAGTGATTTCAATGGACGGTTGCCTGCACCCGTGACGGCACGACCATGACGACCATTGTCAAACAACGCATCCACCGCCTCCTGCAGCATGCGCTTCTCATTGTTAATAATCACATCCGGAGTCTTTAGTTGCAGCAGACTCCTTAAACGATTATTACGGTTGATTACACGACGATACAAGTCATTCAAATCAGAAGTCGCAAAGCGTCCCCCCTCAAGCGGCACCAGCGGGCGTAGGTCTGGTGGGATGACCGGCAATGCTTCGAGCACCATCCACTCTGGACGAGTACCGGACTCCATGAAGCCCTGAATCGTCTTCAGGCGCTTGGAAAGCTTCTTCTTGATTTGTTTAGAACGCGTGGCGTGCATTTGCTCATGAAGTTCGGCAACCGTGGACTCCAAATCCACCCGGACAAGCGCATCGCGAACTGCTTCCGCGCCCATTCGGGCAACGAAAGAATCTTCTCCATACTCATCCTGCGCCTGAAGATACTCCTGCTCGGTAAGCAACTGAAGCTCTTCAAGTGGGGTTTGGCCCGGGTCAATCACCAGATAGTTCTCGTAATAGATGACCCGCTCGAGATTACGTGCGGTGATGTCGAGCAACAACCCGAGGCGGCTTGGCATACTCTTTAAGAACCAAATATGAGAGACGGGCACAGCGAGTTGAATGTGCCCCATGCGGTCGCGACGAACCCGGGATACGGTCACCTCGACACCACAACGATCACAGATCACCCCCTTATACTTGATCCGCTTATATTTGCCACAAGAGCACTCATAATCACGCACGGGACCGAAGATGCGCTGACAAAAAAGGCCACCCGGTTCGGGTTTGAATGTACGATAATTAATGGTCTCTGGATTCTTCACCTCACCGCGAGACCACTCACGAATCGTATCGGGAGAAGCGACAGAGATGCCGACTTGATCAAAAGACTTGATGGCTTCATAGCCAAGGACGTCGCGTGCTACTTCTGTACTCATTTAATAAAACCCTTCATTGAAATTTGCATTTAAACCATATCGTTACGCGTCAAGCACCGTTTCGGCAGCGAACTTACCTTCCGAGCTAAGACGAACATCCAGACAGAGACTTTGAATTTCCTTCATCAATACATTGAATGATTGAGGTGTGCCGGCCTGCAAACTATTATCTCCCTTGACGAGTGATTCATAGATGCGCGTGCGCCCGCCCACATCATCGGATTTAACCGTAAGCAGTTCCTGCAAGGTGTAGGCGGCACCATACGCCTCCAATGCCCACACTTCCATCTCACCGAAACGCTGGCCACCATACTGCGCCTTACCGCCGAGCGGCTGCTGGGTAATCAACGAGTACGGCCCTACCGCCCGGGCATGTATTTTGGATGCCACCAAATGATTCAGCTTCAGCATATACATGTAACCAACCACCACTTCTTGAGCCAGTGGCTCACCGGTCTGACCATCATGCAGCACACTCTTACCAGTGCTGGGTAAACCAGCCTCGTCGAGATATTCACGCACACGTGCTTCACTAATCCCATCGAACACCGGAGTCGCCACCTTGATGCCCAGCTTCTTACACGCCCAGCCGAGATGCGTTTCCAGCACCTGCCCAACATTCATTCGAGACGGCACACCGAGCGGATTTAAGCAAATCTCAACCGGAGTCCCATCTGGCAGGTAGGGCATGTCTTCTTCGGCGACAATTTTGGCCACTACGCCCTTGTTACCGTGACGACCAGCCATCTTGTCGCCAACCTGCATCTTGCGCTTCTTGGCGATGTAGACCTTGACACTTTTGACAACGCCCTGCTCGGCATCTTCACCAGACTCGACACTTTCGATCTTACGCTCGCGGTCATAGTCCAACTCGTCAAATTTACCTTGGTAATTATTGACGATTTCCATGATCTTAATCTTCACCGGTGAAGGATCAATCTCTATGTGTTTGGAAACTGCGGCTAGACGACGCAACAAGGTTTTGGTAATTTTACGATTGGCCGGGATAATGGTTTCACCGGTATCGCCATTCTTGACGTCGAGCGGGATTTTTTCTCCCAACAAAATATTGGAAAGTGCCTCGGTCAGATCTTCGCGTGTTTTATCACTTTGCGAGCGATATTCTTCGTTAATTTTCTTGATCTGACGGCGGCGATCGGAAGCGGACAACTGCTCCGTCTCACCATCAATGCGTGCCGAAACTTTAACGTCCATCACAATACCGCGAACTCCTGATGGTACAATCAGTGACGTGTCTTTGACGTCAGCAGCCTTTTCACCGAAAATGGCCCGCAGCAGTTTTTCTTCTGGGGCAAGCTCCGTTTCGGACTTTGGCGTGATCTTTCCGACAAGAATATCGCCGGGCTTCACTTCTGCACCTACTCGAATCACACCATCGTGGTTGAGGTTTTTAAGCACTTCCTCACCAATATTAGGAATATCACGAGTAATTTCTTCAGGCCCGAGCTTGGTGTCACGAGCAGTGACCTCAAACTCGTCCACATGGATCGAAGTGAAAATATCCTGCTTGACGATCTTTTCAGAAATCAGGATCGCATCTTCGAAGTTATACCCATTCCAAGGCATGAATGCCACCAGCACATTACGACCGATCGCAAGCTCCCCATCATCGGTCGAGGCTCCGTCTGCGAGCACATCGCCCTGCTTGACAGGCTGCCCCTTGACCACGATCGGCTTCTGATTGAAACACGTTCCCGCATTAGAACGCATGAATTTGCGCAGATTATACACAAACACTCCCTTCTTCGGATCGGTCTTCAAATGCTTCGGCCGCGCCGGGATGGCGCCATCCTTAGTCAGCACAATATGATTAGCGTCTACCCGAGCGATGATCCCGTCAATGTCGGCAATTTCGACTGTTTTGGAATCGATCGCCACACGACTTTCGATACCCGTGCCGACGAAGGGTGCTTCGGATTTCAGCAAAGGCACACCTTGGCGCTGCATATTTGATCCCATGAGCGCACGATTTGCATCATCATGCTCCAAAAACGGAATAATGCCTGCAGCAACCGAAATCAATTGCTTGGGAGACACATCCATGTAGTTGACCTCGGTGCCAGCGACTTCGAGCACCTCATCACGCTTACGGCAAGTCACCCGACCAAGCAGTTGACTCTTTTCGTCCAGTTCGGAATTCGCCTGCGCAATCATATGCGGCTCTTCCTGATCCGCATTTAAATATTCAACTTCGTCGGTAACCCGACCCTCCACCACCTTACGATAGGGTGTTTCAATAAAACCAAACTCATTCACCCTGGAATACAAGCTGAGCGAATTGATCAAGCCAATGTTCGGTCCTTCCGGTGTTTCAATCGGACAGATACGCCCGTAATGCGAAGGATGCACATCACGCACCTCGAACCCGGCACGCTCACGATTCAAACCACCAGGGCCAAGAGCCGACAGACGACGCTTATGAGTAAGTTCTGCCAATGGATTGATTTGATCCATAAACTGCGACAACTGGCTACGAGCAAAGAAATCACGGATCACCGTGCTCAATGCTTTTGGATTGATCAGTTTCTGCGGCGAGATTGAGTCCACACTCTGATCATAAAGTGTCATACGTTCTTTAACCAGACGCTCGGTACGAGCCAAACCAACACGGCACTGATTCGCCAGAAGTTCACCCACCGTGCGCACTCGGCGACTCCCCAAATGATCAATATCGTCAAGCATACCGTCACCACGCTTGAGGCGTGTGAGATACTTAGTCGCTTCGACCACATCCTCCGCACTGATCACGCGAAACTCCAAGTCAGCGTCCATCGCCAGCTTCTGGTTCAATTTGTAGCGACCGACACGCCCCAAATCATAACGCCGTGGATCCAAAAACAGCCGCTTGAGCAGCGCCTTGGCGTTGGCACTGGTGGGGGGTTCTCCCGGCCGAAGACGCTTGTAAATATCTTTGAGCGCTTCTTCTTCATTTTGTGTGGGATCCTTCTTCAGGCAGCGAATGATGGCCCCATCGTCAACCGTCGTATCGATCGCAGTGACCTTTTTGAGGCCGGCTGTTTCGAACGAACGTACGATAGTTCTGGTCAGCGGCTCAAACGCACGCGCCAACACTACGCCCTTGTCGGCATCAACGATATCTTCGGTCAGCACCAAGTTGGAAACGGTCTCACGCTTTAACGCATCCGCCACAGTAATCTCTTCCAACTCATAGAAAAGGTTTAAAATATCGGCATCAGAACTGTAACCCATCGCCCGCAGAAGCGTGGTCAACAGGAACTTACGACGCCGGCGCCGGCGATCGAGATAGACATAGAGCAAATCGTGTTGATCGAACTGTACTTCCAGCCATGTGCCACGGTCGGGAATTATCCGAAATGCATGCAGCACTTTGCCGCTGGTGTGCACGCTCTCTTCAAACGCAATTCCAGGCGAACGGTGCAACTGACTAACCACCACACGCTCAGCACCATTAATGATGAAAGAGCCACGCTCGGAAATCATTGGCAATTCGCCCATGTAAATTTCCTCATCCTTGATATGATCTTCCTCACGCAAGCGAAGCTTTACGTACAATGAAACCGAATAGGTCACTCCATCCCGAATCGCCTTGATCTCGTTGTCGCGAGGTGGGGTTATGGAGTAACTCACATATTCCAAATTGCAACGCCCATCATAACTCTCAATCGGAAATACCTCGGAGAATACGGCTTCAAGTCCGACTTGTTTGCGTTGATTGGAAGGCACATCCATCTGAAGAAATTCCATAAAAGAATTGATCTGATTTTCAATCAGATTGGGTGGCTGAATGACTTCCTTTAGTTGACCGAAATTAATGCGTTTTGACATAGAGCGACTGTCCGATGACGGTTTATACAGAGTATGTTGACTGAAAAGTGCTGATCTTGGATCGAGTAAACGACAAAAACAGCCAGATGAGACTCATCCGATTAGAGATGAGCTCACCTGACTGTGAAATGTAGGGAATGGTGCAATACAAGCGGGAATGAATTTCCGTTACTTTAATTCAACCTTGGCACCTGCAGCTTCAAGCTTTTTCTTGATCTCTTCTGCTTCGTCCTTAGTCGCGCCTTCTTTAACCGGCTTGGGTGCACCCTCAACTAGATCCTTGGCTTCCTTCAAGCCGAGACCAGTGATGGCACGAACCTCCTTAATCGAAGCGATTTTGTTAGCACCGGGAGCGGCGAAGATGACGTCAAATTCGTCTTTTTCTTCGGCTGCTTCCTGGGGAGCGGCGGCACCGCCTGCAGCAGCAACTGCTACAGGAGCAGCTGCGCTAACGCCCCACTTCTCTTCGAGTTCTTTTACCAGAGCGGCCACCTCAAGCACGGTTTGTGCGGAGAGCCATTCAACTACTTGTTCTTTTGTGATATCTGCCATTATGTTTGACCTTTCAATTGGTTAGCATCCCAGAACTTGGGATATTTAAGGGGTGAATTCCCCCTAACCGGATTATTGGGTTATTGTTTTTTTAGGCGGCCCACAACAACATAAGGGGCGCCAAAATTTTTAAATTCATTCGCAATTTACTCACCGTTTTCTGCACGGACTTTTGCCTGTAAGACATTTACAAGGCCTTGTGGAACCGCATTGAGAACACGCACCAATCCGGTCGCCGGCTGCGTCAACAGACCCAGCAGTTGGGCACGTAATACTTCAAGCCCCGGCAATTTCGCCAATGCCTCGACTTCCTCTTTACTCAGTACCTTGTCACTGAGAACACCGGCTTTAACATCAACCTTTTGGTTTTTCTTAAAGAATTCGGTCACGACTTTTGCCACACCAGAGGGATTGTTACCACCAATGATGATGGCCGTTTGACCGGTCAAATGTTCGCTTAAGTCTGGCAGATCTTTGGCCGCGGCCGCCACCCCGAAAATGCTGTTTTTGATCACGTGAAATTCCGCACCATGCGCTGCCAACAACGCACGCAGTTCGGCAATTTCTTGAACCGTAATTCGCTCGTAATTAACGAGGTAGACATAGTCAGACTTATCGAGGTGCTGATCCACCTCCGCAACGAGATATTTTTTTTCTGGTCTCATGTAATCTCAGTCCTGTTAGCTCTTGTTGTAGGAAATAGGGTCAATGGCAATACCAGGACTCATGGTCGAGCTCAAGGCAAGCGACTTAATAAATCGACCAGTCGCACTCTGGGGACGGGCTTCGTTCAGGGCAGCAATGGCAGCTTCTGTATTATCCACAATCTGTTCGGCCGTAAACGAGCGCTTGCCCACCACCACAGCGACGTTGGCTGTCTTGTCCATCTTAAACTCCACACGGCCCGCCTTCACCAACTGAATACCATCGGCGACGTCGTCGGTCACCGTACCAGACTTTGGATTTGGCATCAGCCCCCGCGGCCCAAGCACACGAGCGACTTTACGCACGCTTTTCATTGCCACGGTAGTGGCAATCGCGACATCGAAATCGGTCCATCCACCGCTCACTTTTTCGATCAGATCGTCCAGGCCGGCTTCATCGGCACCAGCAGCAAGTGCATCTTCCGGATTTTCGGTAAATACAATGACGCGTACCGTCTTACCGCTACCGTGCGGAAGCTGCAGCGTGCCACGCACCATTTGATCACTCTTGCGCGGATCGACTGTAAGACGTGCGTACAATTCAATGGTTTCATCGAACTTTGCTTTCGGTAGTTTGTTGAATAACGCAGACGCCTCTGCGACCGTATAGGTCTTCGTCGAGTCTACCATTTCGGCTGCTTGACGATAGCGCTTGCTTCCCTTGATGTGCTGGGTGGCCATAAGTATATATTGTTGGTGGTTAAAAAAATCAGTCAGCGATCTCCAGTCCCATCGACCGTGCGGTGCCGGCGATGATATTGAATGCCGCATCCGCATCCTGTGCATTCAAATCATTCTTTTTAATTTCGACGATCTCCAGAATCTGCTTGCGAGTCACCTTGCCGACTTTGTCGCGGTTTGGCACACCAGATCCCTTGGCGATTCCGGCAGCTTTCTTCAGCAACACGGCAGCTGGCGGTGACTTAAGGATAAAACTGAACGAGCGATCCGCATAGACGGTAATCACGACTGGCAAAATCATGCCAGCTTGATCTTTAGTCTTCGCATTGTACTCCTTACAGAAGCCCATGATATTGACACCGTGCGCACCCAGGGCCGGCCCAACCGGAGGAGCTGGATTGGCCGCACCAGCGGGCAATTGTAAACGAATTTGTCCTATTACTTTTTTAGACATGGCTGTTAGCTTTCTTCTGTTCTCTGGATCTGCCAGTATTCAAGTTCAACGGGCGTAAATCGCCCAAAAATAGATACGGAAACCTTGAGCTTGCCCTTTTCAGGATCGATTTCCTCAATTTTACCAACGAGATTCATAAACGGACCATCGTTGACTTTGACCATTTCACCAAGCTCATATTCGATCTTAGGCTTTTCCTTGCCCTCGGCTTCCTGAACTTGATTAATAATACGATCAATCTCACTTTGTTTGAGAGGATTTGGATGATCGCCACCCACAAAATTAATCACACCGTGCGCTTCGCGAACAAAATACCACGGCTTCTGTAGCAATTTACCATCGTCATCATACAGACGCATATTAACGAAAATGTAGCCTGGATAGAATTTACGTGTAATCGTTTTTTTTTGGCCGCTCTTTACCTCAGTAACAGTCTCGGTCGGCATTAGCACTTCGAAGATATAGTCTTCCATCTCCTCGACAACGATAAATTTATCGAGGTACTTTTTTGCTTTTGCCTCCTGATTAGAGAGCGTTTGCACGGCGAACCAATGGGGGCCTGAAAATGAATTCGACATTGTTAGGTCTGGATCTAAAAATTAAATATACCTGTAATTAAGATGCTTTCGCCACAGGCTACTGAACCCAAGAGGTCAACAGTTCAACACCATTCATCAGCGAAAAATCAGTCAACGCGATAAAAGAACCAAGAATCACTGTTGCGAGTAATACCACGATGGTCGAATCGCGCAGCTCGGTTTTTCCGGGCCAGGAGGCCTTCTTTAGTTCGGTTATCGTTTCCCTGTAAAATAAACGTATGCTGGTGAATGGATTTTTCATTGCGTTAAAGGATGGCAGGAGAGGAGGGACTTGAACCCACAACTTACGGTTTTGGAGACCGTTGCTCTACCAATTGAACTACTCTCCTGTGCTGCTGAACAAAAAGTTCTGTTGAAACAGTAAAGCCGAGAGCCCTGCTAGGGCCCTCGGCGAAAACCGCAATCGGAATTGAATTGATTATTTGGTCACCTCGGTAATACGTCCGGCACCGATGGTACGTCCACCTTCGCGAATAGCAAAACGCTGTCCCGCTTCCATCGCAATCTTCTTACCCAACTCGATCTGAACGGTAAGATTATCACCAGGCATGACCATCTCGACACCCTCTGGACACTTGATCACCCCGGTCACGTCAGCAGTACCAAAGAAAAACTGCGGGCGATAGCCATCAAAGAATGGCGTGTGGCGGCCACCTTCATCCTTGGATAAGACATACAGCTCAGCATTTGCGCAGGTGTGCGGAGTGATGGTTCCGGGCTTGGCGATTACATGGCCACGCTCAATCGCATCTTTATCGATGCCACGCAGCAAAATCCCAACGTTGTCGCCCGCTTGCCCTTGATCGAGCTGCTTACGGAACATTTCAACACCAGTCACAGTAGTTTTCTGGGTATCACCGAGACCGACGATCTCAATTTCTTCACCAACTTTGACCACACCACGCTCGATACGTCCGGTTGCCACAGTGCCACGGCCAGTGATTGAAAATACATCTTCCACTGACATCAGTAGCGGCTTATCGATTTCGCGGGCCGGCTCGGCAATGTCAGTATCAATTGCATCCATCAGCTTACTGATGGCCTCAACACCTTCGGGCTTACCGTCCAAAGCCGCTGTTGCAGAGCCACGCACGATGGTAATATCATCGCCTGGATAATCGTATTTCGAAAGCAGGTCGCGCACTTCCATTTCGACCAGTTCGAGCAACTCTTCATCATCCAAAAGATCGACTTTATTCAACCAGACAACAATAGTCGGCACCCCTACCTGCTTGGCCAAAAGAATATGCTCCCGAGTTTGCGGCATCGGTCCATCCGAAGCAGACACCACCAGGATCGCGCCGTCCATCTGGGCGGCACCGGTGATCATGTTTTTGACGAAATCAGCATGTCCTGGGCAGTCAACATGCGCGTAGTGCCGTTTTTCAGTTTCGTATTCAACGTGCGCCACTGCGATCGTAACTGTCTTAGTTGCATCACGGACCGTACCACCCTTAGCGATATCCGCATAGGACTTGAACTGGGCAAGACCTTTATCTGCTTGAACCTTAAGAATAGCGGTCGTTGTAGTTGTCTTACCGTGGTCAATGTGGCCGATCGTGCCAACGTTAACGTGTGGTTTTGTTCGTTCGAATGTTTCCTTAGCCATGATTGATATTAGTTAGTGTTGAGAGATTGAGTTAAGTTTTGACTGGAGCCCTCGAGCGGGATTGAACCGCCGACCTCATCCTTACCAAGGATGCGCTCTACCACTGAGCTACAAGGGCGCACTAGCAAAGATTATGAAAAGAGCTGTTAATTCACCCGCACAAACACAGAGCGTGCAAAATGAGAGTTCGCCAAAATGTGCGCCCCAATTCAAGCCGTCAACACTTATTTGAAAAAAAAGCATATTGCCTGAAAGTGGCCACCTACAGCGCTTGATCTAGAGTACGCAATTCAGCAATCAAGCCATCCGCATTACGCGCAAACAGATCCGCAGCACACGGTTTCAAGTCAATCAAGACATCGCGCATCTGCTCAACCACAGCGACCATCCGCACCGGATCGAGCCAAATGCGCGGATCGACCTCCGCGCAATCTTGTCCGCCATATCCGTGCGCCGGATGATTGTGCGCCGAATGATCGTGCAGCACCGCAATGCCATCACCGCTTGGTACAATCCGAACCCCGGACATCGCCACTTGCATCCGCTTAAACAATACGCCCTCGATCGGCATGCCGATACCGAAATAGGCATCCGCACTTGCCAGACGCGCAATCTGCGCCGCGCTCGGCGCATACATTTCAGGACTCTGGCCCGGACGCACCAGTACCTCCGCCGACGCCCGATCGCCGCCGATCCGCTCTGCAAAATACTGCTGTGGCTGCACCGTAATCCACACGGACACGCGCGAAGAGTCATCCTTTGCGCAAGAAGCGGCACACAACAGCACAAGCACAACAAACGGTCAACCGAGCACACAATCTTTGATGCATTCTGTTTGCATAATAAAGTATGTTATCAGCCATAACGACCAAGTGCTCTAGCACCAGAAGAAACAACCCAAGTTCGCGAAATATCACATCAAGCCATCTCCCATCCATTGAACCGACGCAGTCAACACGTGCAACAAACGGCTAATGTCCTTTAACCGGAACTTTTACCTGCAGACGGAAGAAACTGCGACCGGCCTGTTCAACCGGCAAAGAAGAACGGTGTACTACTTTCTCCACTTCGTCGGAAATATCGACTGTGCCGACATATACCGCATGGGCACCATCAAACTGCAAATCACTGCTTTCCTGTACAATAAATTGATACCCTCGGGTCACAGCCTCTTTTGTACGAACATATTCAACAAAATAGTAAGACTCATCCTCAATCACACCAACATACTGACTGACAACCGCTTGATCATAGACATCTTCATTAAGCCCAAGTGCAAACTCAGCCCAATTCGGATACTGGTCACCATCACCATTTTGATCGAGATTGACAGGAGGCGTGTTCAGCGCGGCCGTCATCAATAAATTAAACTCCCATTCTTCGTCCAGATAGACCTGATCACCAGCAGGATCAACGACCCCATCATCCCAGCGCATACGATAAGGGTTACCTTGATTTGCCTGATAGACTCGAATATAATAAATGCCTGCAGCTAACACAGGATAAACAATCTGCTCATTATCATCCATTGTTTGCTTACGCTGTACCAGCTTCGGATTGCGCTGTTCGAAAGTAGAACCATCACTCTCAAGTGAAGAGACCGGAACCAACTGATACAACTCAATATCAATGTCGCCATTCGCGTGAGTGAATTCACAGTCCACTGTTAATTCCGTACTGTTATCTGATGCTACAATACGATACCAATCGTCATCAAATTGAGTCGCATACCCATTGATCTCTTCCAGCCAAATATTTTCTGAACCGCTAATGTCGTAAGCCTGTTCAATGAAATTGTTGGTCTCATAAGTATCCACATCTGTAGTGTTGTAAGTGAAATCGTAGCGATTGCTTACATTATCACCAGTGATATGAATATAAAATCGTGTTTCAGTTGGATCAATCGGCGTGTCAATCACCTCAATATTTTGAGTCGTTTTTGCCTCTGCGACAGTTTCCAAAGAGCCATTCAACAATTCAACATCAATATTTCCATCCGCATAAATGGAGGAAAGTTGCAGTTCGAATCGAACTTGACCAGCAGTCACATCAAATAAATACCAATCATCAGCTACTTGAATGCCATGCCCGTTACCATTGGAATTCAATGTTGACAATGCTCCCGAACCATTGAGTTCGGACACATCGAATGCCTCTAGAGACGTATCATTAGGCTCAAAGATATCGTCATTACGATCCACCCAATATAAATCGTATTCGTTAGCGACGTTTGCTCCATAAACTCGAATTTGGTAGGTGCCAGCAGGCAGAGGCGCATTGTAGTTAATCGACTCATTGTCTGTAAGACTTTCAGATCGCGTGATGATAGAGCCACGGCTATCGTACACTTCAACGTCGATATCGCCATCCGCATGTACAAAAGTGGCCTCGACATCCAAGCCACGATTGTCCTCGGCAATTGTTATTTCAAACCAGTCATCATCCGTCTGGGTCGCCAAGCCTGACAGATCAGAAAGCCACACCTGATCCTCGGTCAGAACATATCCCGCATTCAGAGAATTATTCAGCTCGTATGCGTCTTCGACTACTGCATCAAGCTCAGCCTGTGTAAACGCAGCCCACCACAAATCATATGCATTACCAGCATTCCCATAATGGATTTTGATATAATAATCCCCTGCTGCCGGAGAGGAATACGTCAGGCGTTCAACCTCAGTTGATGAAATTGAACGTGCAATCAAATAGCTATTTGAATCGTACAGATCCAAATCGATATCACCGGCAAGTGGATCAAAATTAGTGCGAATGTCCAACTCCGCCATGTTCGCCGGCACCGTAATTTTGTACCAGTCTTCATCTCTCTGTACTCCCGCACCGTCAATCTTGCGCAGCCAGGTCCGATCAAACGCACTCAAATCTGCCGCCGTTGAGCGCTCATCATTTTCTTCGTAATGATCATCCTTCAGAACAACGTCCCAGAAGAGGTTATATTGATTCCCCACACGATCGCCGGTGACCGTCACCGCATACGCTCCTGCAATCGGATCGTCCCAAATGATCGACTCGGTATCTCCACCATCTGCGGATACAAATACTTTGGGGCCATTTTTTCTGCTAAGTGTCAAATCAACATTCCCCTCCGAACTATCGGAAGTGAGATTGAGGATCAGCTGACTTGCACCTTCGGGAATAGAGATTTCATACCAATCCGGATCGAACTGACTGCCTAAGCCGTCAATAGAGGCCAGCCAAAAGCCGGCGTAATTACCTAAATTATACAGTTCCTGAAAATTATCATTCTCTTCATAGTTATCCTCGACAACCCCTTCGATAATCGGCGGGTCTGTTGACAGCGTCACCCGGAAGTCATAGCCACTCAATGCACTAATTCCGGTCAACGGATCCACCCGAATAAAGTAAGTGGAATCAGCAGGCTGTGAAATAGAGAATACACCACTTCTAAAAACGAAAAAGGACTCATCTTCAGTCTCCTCGTTAATTGCCACTCGATTCCTGTCAGAGTCAAAAACTTCAAAAATCACCACACCGCCATCGAAGCTGGTGTATTCAATAATTATTTCCTGTATCTTTGTGGCCGAATTAACCGTGAATTCATACCAATCGGTATCTACCTGATTGATGAAGTTCTGCTGAGTCGCATTGTTTGCATAGCCTGCGCAAGTACCGATACCATCCACTTCGGACAACCACTTATCCACAATTGTGCTGCCAAGGAAAAATGCGTCTTCAATTCGATCATTCTCGGTACCTTGCTCATCAATTACTTCATAACTGTCGTCTCTGCGCGGCTCAACAATCAGATCATAAGAATTACCCGCGAAATCACCAAACACACGAATGTAATAAGTGCCCGGCTCAACCCCCATAATTGCGGTGTTTACAACTGGGCTAAAATTTTCCGCAAAATCTGCAGTCGCTACACTCTCATGTACAGTAATCACTTCATAGTCATTATCTGTTGCCGAAACACCATTAAAAAAGAAGAAAAAGCTAAAACCGTTCTCATCGACGACCTCAATATCGATATTACCATCTGCATGCTCAAACTCAGCGGCAATATAAAGCATACGCGTGAAAGGGTCTCGTGGAATTTCAATTTTATACCAATCCTCATCCTTGGAAATACCTTCGCCCAAATACTCGGATAAACGAGTGCTGAAGGCTCCGGTCAGGTCAAATGCCTGTTCCAACGAATCATTTTCTTCGTAAAGATCATCTTCCCCCGCAAGCAATGGAATTGAAGACCAACGCAGATCATAGCTCGTCTCCACAGCGGCACTACCTGCAATCGTAGCCTTGATGTAAAAAGTCTTGTGCATGGCAGACGTGAACGTATCCGGGACACGAAATTGTATCATACCATCTTCATCAGTGGTGCTGCCCAGCAACGTGCCAAAATAACCATTCCACAACTCAAAAGTCACCGGGCCTTCACTTGCATCATAATCGACTTCAACCGTCACAAGTTCGTTATTATTTACATTGAACTTAAAAAAATCGCGTGAGATCGGAAGAGCGTCGTGT
>CAXQRK010000025.1:0-3769 GCA_964226535.1 Polaribacter sp. | reverse complement strand
GTAATCAATACGAGTTAATTCACCAGTGTGCCAATGACTTCGCCCCTGACTGCACGGAGAATCGAGCCGGGCTCACGCATGCTGAATACCAGAATCGGCATTTTGTTTTCCATGCAGAGTGAAAACGCCGTCGAATCCATTACGTTTAGGCGCTCACGCAGGGCGTCAATGTAGGTCACATGCTGATATTTAACCGCATCACTATGTTGGTTCGGGTCTTTGTCATAAATCCCGTCGACTTTGGTCGCTTTCATCAACATGTCAGCACCAATTTCGCTGGCCCTTAAGGCAGCACAGGTATCCGTCGAAAAATACGGGTTGCCAGTGCCGCCGGCAAAGATCACCACGCGACCACGTTCCAGATGACGTGTCGCTCGGCGCAGAATAAAGGGCTCGGCCAGTGTATCCATGGGGATCGCACTTTGCAGGCGCACCGTGACATCAAGCTTCTCTAGGCAGTCCATAAATGCCAGGCCGTTGATCACCGTCGAAAGCATGCCCATGTAGTCGCCAGTGGTACGATCGACGCCGCGCATTTCAGCACCGCTGAGACCGCGGAAAATATTTCCACCACCAATGACAAGGCCGACTTCAACACCAATATCAGCAACTTTTTTAACTTCCGCACAGATATTGGCGAGGATTTTGGCGTCAATGGGATCGCCATCTTTGGTGTTGCGTAACACTTCACCACTCAATTTCAAAACAATACGGCGATACTTGGGCGCTAGGCTAGATGGGTCGATGGTGTCCATTAAATCTGTGTTAAACCCTGTTTTGACAATGACGTCAACCCATGGATGTGTGATGCATCAAAAATAATTGGGTCAAGCACCAGTCCAGGCTGTGGATGTTCGAATCAGTCGTTGATCAAAAAGGCTTGGCAATGATTTATCGTTGCGCAGGATCGACATATTCAAGCGAGCCGTCCGCTTGAATACGTCGATAATAGCAGCTTGAACGTGCAATCCCTGCCTGATTTTTCGTATGGCAAGCGCCCTGACCCGCCGGTGTGACTAAATACAGAATTGAATTCTGCTCACAATTTACCCGAATTTCCTCAATCTTTAGATAATCGCCGCTGGTGTTGCCTTTGATCCATAGTTGCTTGCGGCTGGTGCTCCAAAACGTGGCCATGCCGCATTCTCGAGCAGTTTTGAGCGCGTGTTCATTCGCATAACCAATAATCAGTACCTCCCCAGTGTGCGCGTCCTGTGCAACTGCAGGCAGCACCTCGGTACCGCATTTGGCCACTTTGCCTAGCTTGGTAAAATCAAGTTGAAGAGTCAGGCCTTGTTCTAGTTCTTGATGAGTCATTATTTTCAATAATGTGTGTCAACCGGGTGACGTCGAGTCTTGAATCGGAAGAATATATCCCTGCCAAGCAAGAATTCATCGGTAAATCCTGGTTTTTCCTTTTCATTCCCCAACAGCAGTCCATCGTATATAAATTTGATTTAACCAATACCGCGGTCCATCCGCCCGACTGACTATATTTATGACTACAAGTACCTCTTCTCGCGCTGAAATACTCTCCCAGGCGGCGAATCAAGCCCGCGGCCTGGCGATCGATGCGATCCATGCCTGCCATTCCGGCCACCTTGGCCTTCCGCTTGGTTGCGCCGAGATCGGTGCCGTCCTGTTTGGTGACGGTGGGCTCCGTTACGATCCTGCCGCGCCCAAATGGCTCAACCGTGACCGATTTATCCTGTCCGCAGGCCATGGTTCTATGTTTTTATATGCGTGGCTGCACCTCGCCGGCTATGCGCTTTCATTGGAGCAACTCAAGCGCTTTCGCCAACTCGGCTCCGTCACGCCGGGTCACCCTGAATTTGGGGATACCGTCGGGGTCGAAGCCACCACCGGCCCACTCGGCCAGGGCATCGGCAATGCGGTCGGCTACGCGCTGTCCGCAAAACGTGCAGCCGCCAAATTTAATACGCCTGCCCATCGCATCTTTGATCAACACATAGTGGTATTGCATGGCGATGGCTGCCTGCAGGAAGGTGTCTCCAGAGAGGCGATCGCGTTCGCGGGTCACAACCAACTTGACAACCTGATTCTGATCTATGACTCCAACGACGTCACACTTGACGCGATGGCTGCGCAATCGCAGAGCGAGGATAGCCAGGCTTATTTTGCCTCCCAGAATTGGGATGTGTCCCTGATCGACGGTCACCACTTAAGCGCGATCAAACAAGCGATCACACAGGCCAAGTCAAATGACAACGGTAAGCCGAGCGTTATCATCGCCAAGACCACGATCGGCCAGGGCATCCCCGAAGTTGCCGGTACCGCGGCGGCTCATGGCGAAGGTGGCGCCCAGTTTGCCGCTAACGCGCGCAAGGGACTTGGACTGCCGGATGAGCGCTTCCATGTATCCGCAGATGTTCGCGCTCACTTTGCCGCACACGCTGAAGCCGGCAGGGCGGCGCATACTCGCTGGCAAGCAACTTATGCGGCCTGGAGTGCGACAAATCCGCAACTGGCTGCCGAGTTGGAGGCCGCCGTCAAGGACGAGTTACCGCTTGATTTAATCGACCATATTCCGGAATTTCCGCCTGCTACCGATTCTGCAACGCGTGCTGCTGGTGGTGTTGTGATGCAATCCCTCGCCAGCGCAGTGCCGCAACTGATTAGCGGTTCCGCCGACCTGTACGGATCGACCAAAAATTATATTAAACACGGCGGTGACTTCGGCGCGCATGATTTCGCCGGTCGCAATATCTGGTTTGGCATCCGCGAGCACGCAATGGGCTCAATTTGCAACGGCATCGCCTACGATGGTATTTTCCGTGCAAGTGCGGCCACTTTTTTGGTATTTGCGGACTATCTGCGGCCTGCGATTCGTCTGGCGGGACTCGCGCAGCTGCCCGTCACTTATATTTTTACACACGATTCGGTCGGCGTTGGCGAAGATGGGCCCACGCACCAACCGGTTGAAACTATCAGCAGTTTACGCATCATTCCTAATCTCGATGTGATCCGTCCATCCGACGCGGAAGAGACCGCTGCTGCATTTGCCGCCGCCATCGCTCGCCAGGAAGGCCCGACCGCATTGATTCTAACTCGCCAGAACGTTCCGGCGAATGATCGGGTCAGTGCGTCCGATCGTCGTATGGGCACACTGAAGGGGGGCTACATCGCTCAACCAGAGAGCGGTGACTTGCAGCTCATCCTAATCGCAACCGGCTCTGAAGTGCAATATGCACTGGCTGCGGCTGACCAATTGGGAGACGGTGTTCGGGTGGTCTCATTGCCCTGTTTCGAGCGCTTCGAGCGCCAATCGCCCGAATATATGGAACAGGTTCTGCCGACTGCTTGCACCAAGCGTGTTGCCATCGAAGCGGGTGTTGCCGATACCTGGGGCCACTATGTTGGCTGTAACGGTACCACGGTCTGCATCAATCGCTTTGGCATGTCTGCGCCGGGTGCCATCGTTATGAGTGAGCTGGGCATTACTACCGACAAAGTGGTGGCTGCTGCGCGACAGTTACTCTAAAACCGGCCGTTACTTTTTGTCGAGACGATACGGTTGGTCGCCATCCTCAGTTGCCAACGGTGTGACAATGATGCGGTCTTAATCAATGGAGGCGCGGGCCGGAATCGAACCGGCGATAAAGGATTTGCAGTCCTCGGCCTTACCACTTGGCTACCGCGCCATCATCCTTTGAGTGGGGCAGCAAGAACTACAAGGAAAACAAAATCAAGTGAATTCGATCAACAAAAACTAAAAAAGCCTCTGGGAATAGATCGGAAGAGCACACGT
>CAXQRK010000024.1:0-6389 GCA_964226535.1 Polaribacter sp. | reverse complement strand
ATGGACAACCCCGCCAAGAAAGTGCGCACTCCGGAAGTCGTGACACCCGAGCCCGGCATTCTGACCGTCGAAGAAACCGAAGCACTCTTCCGAGCCAACGAAAAGGTCGATCCTGAGATCTGCGGTCTGCTTGCCCTTGGTGCCTTCGCCGGGATTCGTGCCTCAGCCATCTCGAAAATCGATTGCGACGAGATTGACTTCAACCAGCGCGGTATCCATACGCCCGCCGAGAAAACGAAGAAGCGCCGCCGTCAGTGGATCGAAGGCCTGCCGAATAATCTCTGGGAATGGCTGGAGCGGACACCATCCAGTGCCTTTGATCTGTCCCACCGCCAGTTCATGCACCGCCGCAGCGAGGCACTCAAACGCGCAGGCCTGCTCATCGAGGCCGACGATATTGCCTACGAAAATCGCAAGCGTGAAGAGCGCGGCGAACCGCGCGTGAAATGGAAGCCCAAGTGCCCGCCCAAGAATTGCTTTCGGCACAGCTTCGCCACCTACCATGTAGCGCTCCACCGTGACGCCGGGAAGACCGCACTAATCATGAGCCACCAGAATCAACAGCTCCTTCTCCAAGGAGCTGAATGCACATGGCGAGGATGTCTTCAAATTCGACAAAGAGCAGATCCGTGAATGGCAAAAGGCCAGTATCATCCTGCCGCATGTCTCGCCAATGGAACTCGTCGAGTTTTGGCTCGATCACCATGAAGAGATTTCTGAGGTCAAACTCTCCGAAGGTTTTGCTGCTCACCTCAAATCACTGGAACAGAGAGCAACTATCGCCGCCATGTGAAGTTGACCTACGAACGCTTCACCCGCTTTTGCAGCGACGTCCCCATGCATGAAGTCACTACCCAGCAGGTGACCGAGTTTATTCACGCACGACCCTACGTGGACACCACAAAGAACCACACCCGCAGCTTTCTCAACACCGCCTTCAAATGGTTCAAGAACAGCAAGTGGGTGAAAGAAAATCCTATTGAGCCGATCCCACCGCTTAAGGTAACCCGCCAGGAAACGGGTAAGCGTGACCTGATGGGGACGTGTCTGACCGTTGAGTAAGCGGCTAATCGACGTCGTGGTCAGCCCCGTCTCGGCGGATACAACTCAATCGTGCCTCTTGTTTTCACTGTTGCTTCTCCGCAACTTTGGAAGCCTTCACCTTGAGTGCGGCAACCTGCCCCTGGCGCGCATAGTCAGCAGCTTCACCAAGGATGCGGGCGGCTTCCTGTGGCGCGTGGAAGCCCATGGAATTTTCGGCTGCAATGAAGTCGAGGCGCCATTGGGCTTTGCGTTGTAGCTCAAGTGCTTCAGTGAGCTCTTCACTAGTAGCGCCGGCTTGTTTGGCTTCTGCAATGGCGTCGAGCAGCGCCATGAGCGCTTCACCACCGCGCTGGAGGAGATTAAAGTTGCGATTCTGGATGGCGTCGACACGGGCGAGCAGTTCCTTCTCTTCCACGTGGTGGCAGGTCTGGCAAGCACGATTAACGTTGAGTAGAGGACTACGCACCCAGTGGTCGGATACTTTGGTAGCGCCGTCACGCTGGTAGGGCATGTGGCAGTCGGCACAGGAAACGCCCGCACGCGCGTGAGTGCCTTCCGACCAGAGTTCAAACTCAGGGTGCTGAGCTTTTAGAATTTCAGCGCCGCTCTCTTTGTGGATGTAATCGTAGAAGCGTTTTCCATCGGGCAGGATGGTTTCATTCCAGTGGGCTTCCTGATTTTCGACTTTAAGGCCTTTGCTCCATGGGAATTCAAGCGGCATGGCGCTTGAGCAATAGTATTCAACGTGACACTGAGCACAGGTAAATGAGCGCATTTCAGTGCGGCTGGCCATCAGATTAGGATCATAGGGTTCCTGGCGGTTGGTTTTGCGCCAACGCTCAATAGAGGGCATTTGCGGCAGTGGTGCATCAGACTCTGCCAAAGCTTGAATAGCGTTGATGAAGCCGGGGCGTGTTACACGAAGTTTCATGGTTTTGGAGTCATGGCAATCGACACAACTGACCGGATGAGCGTGGCCCATGTCGTGAACAATCTGATTTAATTCCTGATAGGACATTTTGTGAGTCGCTTCGAAGCCAGCCATTGCATCGCCATCCCCCAGTTCGCGGTAAACGGGCATGACAGATGCGTGGCAATGCAAGCAGGAACCGCTTTGTGGCTTGCTCAGGCGTTCTGTGTTTTCCTGATCCTCCAGCATGTAGGCATGGCCGCGGCGGTCGCGATAATCGATGGAAAAGGCATACCCCTGGAACATACGCTTAAGCCACGGGTCGCGCTCGATCTTTTGCTCGGGAAGCGCTTCGCTACCGCCATGTCCACCAAAGCGCGTGCGCGTAGCCAGGGCGGTAAGTTTGTAGCTTTCGTACTGTCTGGGCCAGTTGACACCCCAAAGCTCCGGGTCTGTGGTATCCTCGGTCACTTCGACCAGTCGCACGTAAGGGTTCCTCGCTTCGGCTTTGCGCTCAAATATGTTGATCAGCAGTGCGGCTACAAGTGCAATGCCAACGGCTGCGAGGCCAAAGGCGAGGCCATATCGAATGAGGCCTCTTTTAGTTGTTGTGTGAGAGCATTTCATTTTCGTTCCTGAGTTAATTGAGATAAATCTTCTATTTTACCGAGTCCGACGCGTTCGCCATGACCTACGGTGCGGTGGCAATGCACACACTGCAATTCGCCGGGGTTTGTTGTGGCGCCACTGATCATTTCGTGGAGAAAGTCTTCATGGCAGTTAATACAGTTGTCCTGTAAAATTCTGGCAGCTTTGTCACGAATAACAATGGGCTCGTGGAAATCCTGCAGGGTAAATCCTTTCGAATGAAGGTAACCGTTTTCAGCTTTGGCGATGTATTTACCAACAAAGTCATGCGGCAAGTGGCAATCCACACAGGTAGCGACCGTGTGATGACTGGCCTTTTGCCATGAATTGAACTGCGGCTGCATGATGTGGCAATTGACACAGGCGGCAGGGTCTTTGCTGAAATAGGAAAGACCTTCACCATACTGGAAAGTATACCCTCCAAGACCAAAGAGTGAGCCGAGCAGAATCGCCAGGATGAAACCAAACAATGACATACCAAATATTTTTCGGGAGGACATTGGTTTTTGTGGGCTAAGGGTGCGATTTGACATGACTGAGGAAGCTTACAGATCTGGATTCATACAGAAAAGCATACTGGCTGGTCAGTAGATGAAGTTGAGTTCAAAGGTGAACATTTTTTTGTCAGCTACGCCGGCATTGCCCACACCACCGTCGGTCTGGTAGTTGCCATATTTACTGAGGATGGAAAGATACCGGTTTATTTTGTAGGAAGCAACTAAGTCAATCTCGTCACCGCCATTCTCACCGCTAGCGCCATTGCTCTCGGAATCGAACCAGTGATAGATCACCTTGAATGCGATCCCATTACCGATCGAAATCTTGTAACCGGTATAAATATAGAAGTCTTCAAGTCCGTTAGCGAACCCGTTGAGTGGAAGCAGTGCATCCGCAAAACCGTTGAACTTGTGGGCAGTTGACAGCGGCATGCGGAAATTTGGCTCCATTATTTCAAACCCACAGCCGAATGTGATATCGAAGGCAGTCGTGGACAAGTCACCGGCAAAGTAACTAGCGCTGTAATCAACCATATCTGAGCTGTTATCCGCCTGCTCTGCCATACTTGCCGCATATGTGAAGTCCTGCCCGTGGAAACTGAAGTCGCCGGTTGCCCGCAGACCCACCGTCCTGTTAGAGTCGCTGGCATTACCGGAATCAGTTCCTTCAATATCATAGTAGAAACCAACTAGTTTAAAGCCCTTGCAAAAGTGATATGACACATTCAACCCGTAGGCTTCCAGTTTGTTGTGTAAGCCTGAAACAGAATGTTGTTCAGCAAAATAAAACCCTTTGACGGAAAGTTTATCAATATGCGCGTAGTCAAAGGTGGCAGCATCAAAGGTCTGGACATTTTGACGCCAGTCAACATTTCCGATAAAACGATGATCATCCAAAAAGTAGATCTGACGACCAACCTTGATGCTACTACCATAATCCACCGCATCATATTGAATCCAGGCCTGATTCAACTCAGTTCCATCGCCGAGATTGTCGAGTGGATGGATGTCATCGGACTTGCCTCCGATACGTGTTAGAGTCTCCCCTTCAACCATGGAAGTAAACCCATTGAAGTCCGGAGTGGTATATCCGTAACGGATGCGTAGCGACATGCCCTCGCGATCCTTAGGGCCGAAATCAGGTCCAGTAAGAAAACCGGAACCGGCATCAAATTCTTCATAACGAAGACGTGTATTGATGTTGAACTTGCCCGGAACAGTTTCCTCGAGTGTTTTGAACTGCTGGTCGAGGAAGTATTCACCCGGATTGGCGGATCCAATGGTCGTAAGGCCTGCTAAGATAATTGCCGCAAGTAATATGTGTGAGTATTTATATCTCATTTATTTACTTTGTTGGAATACACCACTGTGCAGCAATGACTTCAAAGTTGTAGTTATCATAGTTGGCCGTCAGCGGTTATGCTAAAGACTTATTATTAACAAAAAACACACCACCAGTAAGATATCCACGTGCCCATGAGTCAATGCAGAGCTTCGCTGAACATCTGCAATTGCAGGATTTTTGTTTGCGTACAATACAAGGTCATCACCGCCACATGAGCTTTATTGAAGAACATTATGCCTGCGATCTCTCAAAACGCAGACAATCTTCCACACTTTGTCCACAACACCCTTCCGCTCCGAACGACGTCAGCTTGGCAGTTTCTACGAAAAAATTTCAGTTGAGATCGGTCTGGATCGACTTATCAAGCAAGGCTGGTTATCGCGCATTGTCATCAAAAGCGTGCCCCTGCCGATTAACCTGCCACAGGTTCGGACGACGGTGGGCGACTATAACGAAGGCGATCTCGGTGACGCCATCGAGCTACATTTGCGCCAGGCAGCAAAACTCATCGCCGATCACGCTGCGGATCGTAAAACTGTTGCATTTCTTCCACTCATCGCCACCAGTAAGGCGTTTGTTGAAGCCTGCATGGAAGAAGGCATCCGGGCCGTTCATGTCGATGGCACTGACCGTGAAGGTCTTCGTGCCTACGAGCGTGGAGAATTTGATCTTGTGTCCAATGCGTCACTGCTCAGCACAGGCTGGAACCATCCGCAGACTGACTGTGTCTTCATCCTGCATCCGACCAAAAGTCTATCGCTGTTTCAGCAGATGGTGGGACGTGGTACCCGGATTGCCGAGAACAAGCAAAACATGCTTTTGCTCAATCCGCTTTTTCTGACAGACGACCATTCGCTTATCAAACCTCCCCGATTGCTGGCGCATTCGGAAACAGAAGCTGAGGAATTGGATGAGATTCTACTCGGTGGCGGTGAAATCGACCTGCTCGACGCTGATGAAGAAGCACAAGAGGTGCGGCAGTCCAAGCTGGAGGAAAAGCTCAAGCTGGCAGCCAAACGTAAAGCACGCACCATTGATGCTATTGAATTTTGTCTCAGCCTGCGAGCGGTTGAGCTGGCTGACTACGAACCGGAGCTCTCATGGGAAGCGAAGCCACCCAGCGACAGGCAAATCGAAGCACTGGCAAAAGCCGGTTTTGATACGGGTTGCCTAAGCTGCCGTGGACATGCCTCGAAGATCCTCGACTTGCTCTTTACCCGCCGTGAGCACGGCCTGGCTACGCCCAAGCAACTCAACTGGCTGAGAAAATTCGGCTATCCACAGCCCGAACTCGCCACCTTCGAGGAAGCTCAGGTGTTTCTCGATCAACAATTCAATCGAAAGGCTAGCTGATGAATTCAAGAAGCGTGCTCCAGCTTTTCGGCAACAAATGTGTTAAGACTGGCTCCTTGATTTGCTGCGTCCGTGGCAAGCTTGCGATGCAGTTCCGGAGAGACTCGCAGGACAAACTTTCCGCTGTAGGGCTTATCGGGCTCTTCACCGCGTTCTTTGCAGAAATCAAGATAGTCATCTACCGAGTCTCGGAAAGCCTTAGCAACCCCCTCAACTGTTTCACCTTGGAAGGTCACAACATCACGGAGATGCAAAACCTCACCATGAAGGATTCCTGCGTCCGCATCAAAACGGACGGTTCCTTGATAGCCTTTATATTCAAGCAATTCATTCATCGTTCGACTCCTGTTGTTATTAAAAATTTTCGGACTGAAGCAACTGCACCTTTGTCAGTCACGCGCTCTGGATGGGGACGATGGAAAACCGCACGAACACCATTAAGCGCGATTCTAACCCGACTGCCGCGACCTTCACTTATCTCAGCTCCAAGGCCACGGAATAGATTCTCAATGTCATCCCATGGAATATCACTTGGCTCCGGCTTGGTAAAGACCGCTTCAAGGGTACGTCGCTGTTTTTTATTCACTTAAAT
>CAXQRK010000023.1:0-6043 GCA_964226535.1 Polaribacter sp. | reverse complement strand
CCTACACGACGCTCTTCCGATCTAAGTTGCGATCAAACAGAAAAGGAATTACTACAAACCATTAGCAATGATAAAGCAATAATTTTTTAGATCACAAAGTATATAATCAAAACCATTCTACGCATCAGCGCAAGCCTAAGTTTGACCGTTTAATTAATTTTATTGGCATCGTCGGATCACATCTCATGTGTGGTAGGTTTTGTGCCAAACATTCAAGAATTCACCTAATTTGAAATGAAAATGAAATATGCTTGTTTATTCTGTATACTGTCGATGCTTGGCAGCTTATCTGCCGAATCACCCAAATTGGTATTGCAAGTCACCGTCGATCAGCTGCGAGGAGATCAACTGACTCGCATGGTCAAGCATATGCCGGAAGGTGGCTTTCGCTACTTCCTGAACGAAGGCGTGATCTATGCGAATGCACATCACGCCCATGCCAATACGGAAACCATCGTCGGCCATGCCACGCTGGCGACTGGGGCGCATCCGGCAGTACATGGAATGATCGGTAATGTATGGTTCGACCGTGAAACCGGGCAGACCACCTACAATATCGAAGATCCCGCTTATGCCTTGTTGACCGCCGGTGCAGATGTCGATGCCCGCACTGAAATTGATCCGACCCAGAAGGCGGCCAATACCGATGGCCGTTCGCCTGCGGCGATCCTTTGTTCAACATTTGCGGATGAATTGGCCATTCGCTCCGCAGGTCGAGCAAAGGTCTTTGCCGTGTCGATCAAGGATCGCGGCGCGGTTTCTATGGCTGGTCATGCCGGCAAGGCCTTCTGGTTTTCCAAGCAGGCCGGCGAATTCGTCACCAGTACCTATTATTATGAAACCTACCCAGAATGGGTGACCGCCTGGAATGCTGCCGATCCACTCGCAGCTTATGCGAATCAAGCATGGACCTTGTCGCAGAAACCCGAGTGTTATGCGTTTGCGGATCGCGACGATCAGGCATGGGAAACCGCGATGCCCGGGTTTGGGCGCACGTTCCCGCATCCATATGGCGAAGCCGATAGTCGACGGTTTACCACTTATCTGACCTTGAGCCCGGCGGGGGATCAACTGACACTTGAGTTTGCGAAGGCATTGATCGCGAATGAGGCGATCGGCCAGGATGATGTGACCGATTATTTATCGATCAGTTTTTCATCGACCGATTATGTCGGACATATTTTTGGGACCTCCAGTCTGGAAGCGGAGGACAATTTATTGCAACTAGATCGCACACTTGCCACCCTGCTGCGCTATGTGGATGAGCGGATCGGACTCAAGCATACGCTGATCGTATTATCCGCAGATCATGGCGGGCCGGAAGCTCCAGGTGCACTGCGTGAATATGGCTTCGATGTCAGTTACGTGGAACCGGACACATGGGACACGTCGCCAGCCTTTACACGTCTCAAACAGCAGTTTGGTATCGGCCAGGAATTGATCCAAACCTACTCGCATCCGTATGTCTATTTAAATACCGAAGCCATCCGTGCCCGCCAACTTGATCAAGTGGCAGTCGAGCATGCCGTGGCCGCCGAACTGACTAAATTGGACGGTGTGGCACTGGCGATTTCCAGTCAGGCGCTGGCACAAGGTGCAACCCCTGAGACCCCGATCCATCAGGCGGTGATCAATAATTTTCACCTTAAGCGCTCTGGAGATGTTTATGTGGTATTTGAACCGCAGTGCTTTATCGCGGACTTTGATGGCTTGCATGTAGCAGCAACGCATGGCTCACCCTGGCCCTATGACACCTATGTACCAGTTATTTTTGCCGGTGCCGGACTGCAGCACCAAACGATTTATCGCAAGGTTCAAACAGTCGATCTGGCACCGACACTGTGCGCATATCTTGGCTTGCAGCCCCCTTCCGGCAGTGTAGGCAGGGTGTTGAGCGAAGTGTTGGAGGATTAAGCGCGGGTCATTTAAAGCCTGCCTTGCTTTCAAGAATACCCAGACCGGGGGTCGAACCCGGACGCCCGAAGGCACCAGATTTTGAGTCTGGCGCGTCTACCAATTCCGCCATCTGGGCATATTTAAGCAATGATTCCTTTATGAACACGATTTTGCAGAATGCAAGCTTGAGCTGAAGATTTTTACTGAAAGAGTTGCCATTGTAGACCTAACACCTAAGATTGTGGGACTAGTTGGTTTTAGCATGGTCGAAAGAATCTCATGAATATATTGTTTATTGAAGATGAGCGAGAATTACGCGAAGGCGGCGTGTCTCAGCTTGAATCGCATGGCCATACCGTTTATCCAGTCTCAAATTTAGTCATGGCTCGTGACGTAATGGAAAAACCTACGATGCTGGTGGACCTAGTTATCGCCGATCACAGCCTTCCTGATGGACCGGGGATTCATTTCGTAGTCGACATGAAAGCCCAGTTTCCCAAGTGCTTGTATGCGATTGTATCCGGCTGTTTGACGGAGCAAGATATGCACATTCTTAAGACACAGCAGATTCCATATTATTCCAAGCCTCTACTGTATGGCAAGGTGGTCGAAGAGCTGCGCCAAAAGCATTTGATGCAAGCGCCCTGCCGATTGGAGCCCGCAGATCAATCCACTAAGTCTATTGCAGCAGCCGGTGAAGTATCGACGGCTCCGACAAAGACTGAGCAACGAAAAAAGTGGTTTAATTTATTTCGCAAATAAACTATGGTTGTAAAAAACACAGTCCGCATATTTTCGAACTAAGTTATTTCAGTGCTTTCCGCGCTTCGATGGACAAAAAATTTGGCTGCAGTGTACTGAATCAATATCGAACTCGGCTCAATTAGTGCTTTGCGCTTGCTTGAAGCACCGGCTTCGCCTAACTGTCTGCTCATGGATAAACTAGATGAGATTTTCAAACTTCAGGATGCCTTGAACAAACGCATTGGCGTCAACACCGATGGCATGTCCGAACAAGACAAGACCAAGTGGGTGTTAAATTATACCCGTGCCATGCAGCAGGAAATATCGGAACTGATTGACTCCGTGCCTTGGAAGTGGTGGGCGAAGTATCAAGCATTCGACGAGCAAAATGCAAAAGTTGAAATCATCGACCTTTTTCATTTCCTAATTTCACTCGCTCAGGTGCTGGGAATGACTCCAGAAGATGTGTATGCCGCTTATACCAAAAAAAATAAGGTGAACCACAATCGTCAGGACAGTGGCTACGCAGAAAAGAACGAAGATGATTCGCGACACATCTAGCCACAGCGGACTTCGATAAACCATGCAGCGTTGCATCGTGAACGCTGCGTGCAATGTTTGCATCCTTATTTGAGCTTGATGCGTGCGCACGCGCCATGAACGAATCTCCCCTCATCATCCTACTCTACGTCGGCATCGCTGTTTATATGGGCCATTTGTATTGGCACGATTTGCGAGCCGACACAGCTGGCCAGCCCAACCCCAAAGGTATGCCTGGCGCAACCCTGGCAGCACCACGACTGTATCTAACCGGACTAATCGGTGCGTTGCTGATCCTCGCAATTGAAACCGGCGGAGAAAGTGCACTTGGCATCTCGGCCGAGCAGAGTGATATGGTGTGGTTTTTCTTATTCGCTAGCTTAAGTGCCGGAATTGTGGAAGAAGTCATTTTTCGTGGATTTTTGGTGGTTGAACACAAGGGACGAGCAGCACTGATGGGCAGTTGCATCGGATTTTCACTGCTTTTTGCACTCATTCACGGGCATTTGTGGACCTACACAGCCGGTGAAGCCCTCACCTGGGTGTTTACTGATAAGGCTTTTTTTTCCACCGCAATCCTGATGGCCAATTCGCTCTGGTTTTATGCCCTTCGTTTTGGCCCGTGGAACCCAAAGCGCTCGATTTTTCCAGCCATGCTTGCGCATACGGGCAGTAATCTTGGAGTGTTTGTGGTGAAGCTTATGCAGGGGCATGTTATACTTTAGGGCTTCGACCAATTGAACCACTTGCAGTCGTGCAAGATGAGGACATTCCACCCACGCGCAACAGCGCGGTAAGCCCTGAAGGTCGCAACAGATGACTATTGAGCACAAATACATAAAATTTTGTTGACTTGTATTCAAATTAAAACGTGTGTTTTTAAGTGACTTCTTAGTTTATCATGTCTCTTCCTAATCCATTATCCGCTGGTCAAGCAGCGCCTGTATTCAAGTTCTCTGACGGCGAATCCGTCATCAGCAGCGACGCACTCTCCAGCTCCTACCTTGTCTATTTTTATCCCAAAGATGACACTCCCGGTTGCACTAAACAAGCCTGCGCCATACGCGATGCCTGGGATGCATTTGAGGCGGCAGGCTTAAAAGTAATCGGCATTAGCAAGGACAATGAGCGCTCACATCATAAATTTAAGGAAAAGTACGCACTGCCCTTTCCACTGATTGCCGATACTGAACTGGAACTAGCCAAAGCTTTTGGTGTATACGGTGAAAAAAAATTTATGGGACGCATCTACGATGGCATCCATCGCATGTCTTTCTTGATTGCTGCAGATGGAACTATTTTAAAAACCTATCCAAAAGTTAAACCTGAGGAACACGCCACCCAAGTACTCAACGATCTTACCACTCTTACTTAATCCTTAATATGAGCACTGGACCTAAACCAACCATTGTTATCGTTGAAGACGAAAACGATCTCGCCAACGTAATTGCCACCCATTTGGAAGTATCCGGTATGCGCAGCCAGATTTGTAACAGTGCCGGCCATGCACTACGCTTTTTGCAAAGTAATTTTGCAAATTTACTGTTACTAGATCTCAACCTGCCCGATTCAAATGGTTTCAAATTAATGGAAGATCTACGTGAACATAAGATTCATGTTCCGGTTATTTTCCTTACCGGCGAACACGCCGAAATCAATAAGATAAAAGGCCTTGAAATGGGTGGTGACGACTACATCACCAAGCCTTTCAGCTATGCCGAGTTGATTGCACGCATTAAAGCGGTGCTGCGCCGCACTGAAATTGTCGATGACGATAAAATCACTCAAAACACTACGATCTCAGATAAGCCATTTTTATTCTGCAGTGCGGAAGTCAATCCAAAGCGCCTTGAAATTACCTTTCCAAATGGTGTAATCGAAAGTATCGGACGCAAAGAACTTGGCATTTTTTCGTATCTGGCATCCAATCCAAATACGGTACTGACCCGAAAGAATATGATTCACGCCGTATGGGGTATTCATGCAGATGTGCGCAGCCGATCGCTGGATCAATACATTGTGAAAATTCGCGAACTGTACAAACGCCACAACGTATCACTCGATCCATTTAAGACAATTCACGGTGTCGGCTACATGTACGACACCCAGAACCAAGACAACGGATCAGCCGAACAGTAATGTTCGAGTAGATCATAGACAGACAGAGAGCTCATTGCGCGAAGGCTTTTCGCAGCATGGCTTGGTTTGCAGATAAATCGTAATCGGCGTGAGCATATAGTGGGGGATCGTTAGCACACCCAGACACGGACGACTTCGCTAGGCTTTTAGCTCTTGACGCGTGGTTAACGCATCGAGAGCTAAAAGGCCGCTACTCCGCAATCGACCTGATTAGCGAGGCCTTCGTTTCAATCGCAATGTTAGATTTGACTCAATTAGCTGGGCAACATGCTTTCTTGGCTTTGTTGGCTTTCTTGGATTGTTCGGCAGCCTTGTTTGCGCCTGCAGTTCTGTCACACTTGGGCTTGTCGCAATCAACGACGGTGCCATTTACATCTTTTTTGCAGCAGGACTTACCATCTGCACAGCAAGTCGCATCTTTTTTGCAATCAGCTTTGGCACCTTTAGCTGCACAGGCAGCCTTCTCAGCAGCTTTTTCATGGCCACTACCTGCATTGCAGGCGCCGCAATGTGCACTTGCAGAAAGCGCGGCAGCAATTAACAAGATTGGAATCAATAGATATTTTTTCATAGGTATAGTTGATTTAAGTGAATAAGTGCAATAAGCAATATTTGGATTATTAATTCTTTGCGATGAACTCCACCAATAAGAGTCCTCAACTCCAACCTTGTTCCCTTTTTTACATAAAATCAAATAATTAAAAAGATCGGAAGAGCGTCGTGT
>CAXQRK010000022.1:0-41550 GCA_964226535.1 Polaribacter sp. | reverse complement strand
CCTTTTTTAATGATACGGCGACCACCGAGATCTACACCGCTTATACACTCTTTCCCTACACGACGCTCTTCCGATCTTTCTTTTTGAAAACATCCTGCAAAGCAACTTCACTGTGATTTCTAAAGCGTTGTTGAACAGAAATCAGTAAAAAAGCTTACCAATAGGTGCCCAATATGTCGGGTTAGCCTGGATTAAAACTCAATATTGATCCAGTATTCACGACGAATCCTCCTGTTTTTTGCTCAACGATTTAACCGTTCGTCCTCTTGAAGAAGAACAATAAAGTGAGGCTCCACGTAACCGAACTGAGGCAACGACTCATTAGTCGTGTAACTGGACGCTAGTGAACTTACACATAAAGAGAGGAAGAACAAATCGCCTCAAGTTTCCGCAGCGCTGCCCAGGCTCGTCTAAATGGAGATGCGCTTCGCACGGCAACCGTCGCCACCAACTTATTTGCGCTCAATCTTACTCGAAGTCTGCCTGAATAAGAAATCCGGCAGGCCGCGATTGATTTCGATTTGATCAAACTGAGCGGTGCAATACAGCACACCATCCACATACAGCTCAAAGCCTCCGGGCAAGGCATACGTACTGTCAGCCAATGGTGGTAAATAAAACAATTCGACATCCTTGCGGCGGCGTTCATCAACCGCTACCGATGACCGACGATACAGTTCCAGGCCGGTTGCCGAGTCAAGATAGTGATACACCGGGCTCTCCAACAAGCCGTAGTTCTTCAGCACCCGACAGGGCCGGCCATTCCACACCTCGTCCGGCATCAACTGAAAGTTGGCCTGTGCCTCAGTGCCCTTTTCATACTCCCAGGTCAGGCAAGGGATGGCACACTCCATCATAGTCAAGGCACGATTCATTGCATTCAACGAGGGATCCTTCGTATCCAATACCGGATGTGTCTGTGCATACCAAAACTGCGATCCGTCATAGCCGGCTTCGACACTGGTCTGTTTGTACCGCACTGTCTGTTTGTAGAAGTGCGGATTTTTTGCCAGGAATACAATCTTCATTTGGACCGTGCCGGCGATATAGATGCCGGTAGCGCGAATACTCTCAATCTCATTATACCGGGTCGCCGCAAAATGTTGTGCAAAAAACTGTTCCAAAGGAGCGACCGGTTCCGCAGAGACCCGCTCCACTGCCTGCGCTTGCACTGCTTCGACCAGCGCCGCCTCACGTGCGGATTTTGGGAAAGCGATACTCCAGGCGATATAACCGACCAGCCCTAATAAAGTGCCTCCTCCCAATAACACAAATGCCAGGAGTTTGTAAAATTCAATTCGATGAATCGGAGTCCCCAAAATAAAAATCCATTCGCAGTTGTCGGGCTTTTCACTCATGATTCAAATCGTATACCGATGCATATGCGAACAATCAAGACGAGTTTCGAGCAGGGCTAGAAGGTGCATCGACTTGCCATTCCCAACTAGGATCAAATCTGATTAGCGCCACCGTTTCAAGCAGCCGACGATCCCGGCCAGCGCTGCAAAAATCAAGGCATAGCTGGAAGGCTCTGGAACTGGCGTGGCACCTTGTAAGGTATAGATTTGTGTACCAAGGGATTCATCCCAAACCGCATCTTCATTGATATTGCCAGCCATACCCGCCCAATCTTGATTAAAATTCTGATCGTTGCTTGAGGTGCCGAGCACCAACCGCATTTGTGAGTCCGCCTTCAGTTCATTCGAAGTGCCTGAAATGGCCTGATATTGTTGATTGAGCACGCTCATTTCCACTTGAAAACTAACGAAATAATCTGAAAAACCATCGCCATTTAAGTCCTCACTCGCGCCGGGTCCATTATACCCTTCATTCTCGCCCAGCACAACCGTCGATTTACTTGCATAATCTGTAAAATTATCCGAGGCATTTGCAAAATTTTTATACACAAAACGCTCGTTAAATGACGCAGTTGATGGCGAGGTGTTCGCGCCCGTACCCGTATCGTAAAAGGCGATCTTAGTTTTTGAGTTATTGCCGCCGACAAAACTTACTCCGAGGTAGAAATCAATCGCTCCGTCAGGGACTAAATCATCTCCGTTATCGACATCAAAACCTATCAGGTAATATGATGAAGATTCATTGCTCGATCGGATACGAAAGGCAATGAGATCGTCAGCCGTATCCACTAAGCCATCCGCGCCATAGTCGTAACGCTTGTAAAAGCCAGACTGGTTATTATCGGGATCGCCGATAATATCGCCTCCACTCTGAGCCTGTACATCGTTGTAGTAATCAGATTGATTCAAATATTGAATCGCGATCCAGTTATCCGTCGAATCATCCAGATCCGCGATGATGCCATGCAGGTTACTACTCAGCAATAATAGCAAACAGATAAACTGTAGTTTTTTTTTCATTCACTTAAATAATGAATAAATCTACAAATAAACAGCTAAATAGGCAAGGAAATTGCTGCTATTATACTTTTTTTTACAATAAGATCTTACCTCTCAGGTTTATCTAATCGGCACCGGCTCTACCAGATCCAGGTACACTAGCCGATGATCGCTGCCAGATGAAATACTTGACACCTCGGCGATATGGCCATGGCCGGCTTTCACATCAGGCGCGAGTGCGCATGATGCAATGAAGCCATCAACCAGAGAGTAGACCACTTGCTTGCGGTAGAAATGGGTCCACTGCTCGCCTCGCGAATCGGCGGCCGGCACCAGTGTACCGATGTTCAGACCACCTTTCCGATAGAACCGTCGGAGCGGAGCACTGACCGGATGATCGTTAAAATCCCCTGCGATTAAAAAATCCAACATACCGATGTGATGAGTGCGCGCAAGAATCCGATTGCGGCAGGCTTCGGCTTCGCGTGTGCGATATAGACGGGATTGCGGGTCTTGCTTAAGATCGCTCCAACGACTTTTCAAGTGGACCACAAAAAGCTTGAAAACCGCGCCGTTGGAGCGTGCAAAGGAAAGCTCCAACATCCCGCGCCGCACCGGCTGGCGCCGATTTTGATAGTTAAACTCCAGATCTTGATGCTTAACGACTTCAAGCGGCAGCCGCTTGGACAGTACGGCAATATGGCGCAGGTCATCCGCACCTTGCATATGTATCAGATGGGGATAGTGCACCCCTTCGTGGAGCAGGTCCGCCCTCAACTCCTCAAGAAACGGCCATCCGCCAATTTCTTGCACCGCTAGAATATCGGGCAATGTCTGCCTGATCACTTCGCGAATGACGGTCTTCTCAGCTTCTGGTTTGGGGTAAGACGGACGCCAGACTGAATCGACATAACGATCGGTAAGCAAATAGTTGTTCAGATTGTAAGTTGCCAAGCGCACCGACTCGGCAAGTATCAGCGGAGAACTGTAAAATCCAACCAGCAACAGGCCGAATAAACGTAGGACTGGCACAACACATCCAGATCGGCGAGGCCGCTTATTTGTCCAATAATGCATCTTCACGCTCCAATAAGGTGGGATGTGAATAATAAAAGCGGCTATACCAGGGGTGTGGAGTCAAGTTGGACAAATTTTTCTTATGCAGCTTGCGCAGAGCATCAATCAAGGGCGCAGCGGATCCCATCGCATCACATGCAAATGCATCGGCCTCGTACTCATGCTTGCGCGACCAACGACTCGTAAAAGGCGACAACCAAAAGGACAACAAACCGCTCAACAATATAAACAATAGCAACACCGGCACAAACTCACCTGCCAGGTGTGGACTAAACAGAAAGGCCTCCGCAAACCAGGTTCCGTGTGCCAACCAGCCGAGCACTACGAACATCGCGAAAGTGGTGAGCGCAGACAGTATCATCATCTTTGGAATATGCCCTTTTTTATAATGGCCTATTTCATGGGCGAGCACGGCTTCCAACTGCTCAGGGCCCATCTGCTCAATCAATGTATCATACAGGACAATCCGACGAAATCGTCCAAAGCCGGCAAAAAAGGCATTGGAGTGAGCCGAACGCTTACTCCCATCGATCACCAAAATAGTGTTTGCCTTAAAACCGGTCCGATCCGCCAGCGCAAACAAACGATCTTTCAACTCTCCGTCTGCCAAGGGCTCCATGGTATTGAACAGTGGCATAATGAACATCGGATACACTACCACCATTAACAATTGAAACAGAAAAAAGATCACAAATCCCCACACCCACCACAGCGCACCGGCACTGATGACCAAAAAAATGAGCAGCGCAAGCAATGGATAGCCAATCACAAAGCCAAGCAACAGACCTTTTAACTTATCGACAAACCAAAGCGTCTGGCTACTTTGGTTAAATCCAAAACGTTCTTCCAAGCGAAAGGTGCCCCACCAATCAAATGGTAGCCCCGGGATACTCAGCAATACGGCCACAAGAAACAGCACACCGGCCTGCCCCCAGATACCCATACCGAGAAGCGCACTCAAACTGGAATATAACCAAGGCAATAAACCAGACAAAATCACCATCATAAGCACAGCGGCATCATAGCAATGCTGTACTAAGCCAAAGCGTGTTTTGGCCACTGTATAATCGATCGACTTGCGGTAAGTCGGCAAATCGATATGCGCACGAAACCCCTCCGGCACGGTGCCTGAGTGGCGCTGCACGTACATCAGATTGATCCAATCCAGGAGCATACTGGTCGCAAATTTGAGGACCAACAGGGTAACGAAAACAACTAAAATTGTATGCATCGAATCAACCACCCGTCAATTCTTTAATAATTGCGACGATTGGTAAGAACAGCGCGATAACAATGAAACCGACCACCACCGCCAGAAATACAATCATTACCGGTTCGATAATCGATGTAATCCCAGCCACGGCATTATCCACATCTTCATCGTAGTTATCCGCGATACGATTTAACATTTCAGACAGTTCGCCAGTCTCCTCGCCCACATCGACCATACTCGTGACCATATCTGGAAAAATTGTTTCACGACCCATTGGTGCAGCGAGCGATTCACCGTCACGCACGCTGTCGTGGATACGAGCGAGCGCATTGGTATAGAATGTATTGGCAGTAATATCTTTGGTAATCGTAATCGCCTGCAGGATCGGGACTCCACTGGAAAGCAGCGTGCCAAAGGTACGCGTGATCCGCGCGATATTTACCTTACCGACCAGATCTCCAATCTTCGGCAAATGAATCGCGCACCAATTAAAACACTTTGAGCCAGGCTCGGTGCGCAGAGCAAATTTAATCGCAAGAACAAATGCACCGATCAATCCCAGTGAGATCAGGATATTGTCACGCAGGAAATTACTGATTGCCACGACCAATAAAGTCGGACCGGGCAAGGCTGCACCGCCGAGCATATCGTCAAAAATGGTTTGAAATTTGGGCACTACGACCACCATCAGCAAGGCCACGATCGAAACGGCCACGCCTACGACCACGATCGGATATACCATCGCCGCCTTGACTTTCTTTTTGGTGCGTTGCGCCTTTTCCATAAAGCCTGCCAAACGGCCTAGCACCACATCCAGCACGCCGCCAGCTTCACCAGCGCGAATCATATTAATATACAAACGATCGAAAATCTTAGGCTGTTGCGATAGGCCATCAGAAAATGTGTTACCCGACTTGACTTGGTCTGCGATCTGTTCCAGTGCCGCTTTAAACCGTGGATTTCGCTCCTGACGGATCATCACCTCCAGCGCACGAAGCAGTGGCAAGCGGGCTTGCAGCAAGGTTGCCAGCTGCCGGGTAAATGTAGTCAATTCTTCAGGTTTAATTACCTTGCCAAAGGAAACGCCAGCCGATTTTGATTTGGCCCGGACTGACTTGCTGGTCTTGACCGATGTAGCTGCGCTCACCAGAGCGATCTCGGTGGGCATCAAGCCCATTGAATTGACCCTAGAATTGGCAGCATCTTGACTCGCTGCATTGATAAACCCGGTCTTTTGTTTACCATTCTGATCAATTGCCGTGTATTTAAATTTTGGCATGAGAATATATAGTGAGGTTAATAAATTAAGTATATTTAAGCACTTCTTCGATCGTAGAATTACCATCAAAAATCGCACGCAATCCATCATCACGCAAGCTTCGCATGCCCTGTTCCAGCGCTTTCTGCTTGATCGCCAATGTCGGCGCACGATGATTGATTAATTCGCGAATGGCATCCGATACGATTACCATTTCAAACAAACCGATACGTCCGCGGTAACCCGTTTGACTACATTCCGGACAACCCTCGCCATAATAAAAATCTTTATCTGCAATCTCAAGCGGGTCAACTTCCAACATTTCGACAAGCTCATGCCCAGGCTCGTAGGCGGTGCGACACTTTTTGCAAATACGGCGCACCAAACGTTGGGCGAGAATTGCTTCGAGCGAAGCCGAAATCAAAAAGGGCTCCAGCCCCATATCAATCAGACGCGTCACCGCACCGGGAGCATCATTGGTATGCAGTGTGCTCAGCACGACGTGCCCGGTCAGCGAGGCTTGTACTGCAATCTGGGCGGTTTCCAGATCACGGATCTCACCCACCATAATTTTGTCCGGATCCTGTCGCAAAAACGCACGCAGCGCACGCGAGAAATCAAGGCCGACCTGATGGTTGACCGCGACCTGCATAATGCCATCAATTTCATACTCAACCGGATCTTCTGCCGTGAGGATTTTGGTGCCGACCCGATTCACTTCACGCAAAGCACTGTACAAGGTAGTAGTTTTGCCTGAACCGGTCGGACCAGTCACAATAAAAATTCCGTTGGGGCGGTCGACGAGGCCGCGAATGGTTTGTAAAATATCCTGCGGTAGACTCAGGGCTTCTAGATCCAGGTTCACGACGGACTTATCCAAGACACGCAGCACCACACTCTCACCGAACTGAGTCGGCAGGGTCGATACACGTAAGTCCACCGGTCGGCCGGCAATCGTCATCTTGATACGCCCATCCTGCGGTATACGCGACTCCGAAATATTCATATTTGAAAGCACCTTGATCCGGGAAATCACCGGAATGGCGAGGTTCTTGGGCGGTGGGGCCATCTCATACAATGCCCCATCAATTCGATAACGAATACGAAACTGATCTTCAAAGGGCTCAAAATGTATATCGGATGCCTGGTCCTTTATCGCCTGCTGTAAGACCAGATTTACAAAGCGAATAATCGGCGTCTGATTTGCCATATCGGTCAAATCAGTACTGGAAAGCTCTTCATTTACGTCAACGAAACGATCCCCCAAATCGCCTAGAATATCGTCAATGGAGGAATCTTCTTCGCCATAGGTGTCAATGATCAGGTCATCCACACAGTCAGGATCACACACGATGATCTGTATATCCTTACTTAGAGAAAAGGTCAGGTCATCAATGATGCTCGGATTGAACGGGTCTTTTGCCAACAAATCGATCGAGGTCTCATCAGCATTGACTGGCACAATCGCATACATGCGTGCCGTGCTGGCTTTGATCGCAGTCGCCACCTCCGGTGGGATCGAACTGGGCTGCGTCTCTTGATAAGTATAGCCAAGGTACGCGGCGACGGCAGACAGCAGCGTGCTGCGCTGGACCATGCCGGAATCAATCACCGCATCGGCAAGCGACTTACCGGTATGTAAATGCGACTCATTCAACTCCTCAAGATCGACCAAATCTAGCAACTCGGCAGATTTTATAATTTCGTATACGGTATCGTTATGATCTTCAAACATCGGAATATGTCAGCCAAGAATCAGCGGCGACGCTATAAATTTTTAAATTGAGCACCGTGTTCGATTAGCTTATCGCGCATGGTATCAGGAAGTTGAGATTTTAAAAGCGCTTCATCCGCAGTAATCAGCTTGCGATTATACAGACTCAACAAGTGCGCATCCAGGCCAATCATGCCATGCACCGCGCCAGTTTGAATGTCTGAATTGATTCGGTATGTCTTGTTTTCGCGAATCAATTGAGCGATCGAGTTGGTCGTGACCATGATCTCGAATGCCGCGATACGCCCGCCGTCGACTTTTTTACACAATACTTGAGAAATGACCGCAATCACCGACGAGGCCAATTGGGTACGGATTTGATCTTTCATTCCGGTTGGAAATGCATCGACGATACGATCCACCGTGCG
Source organism: Polaribacter sp. (assembly GCA_964226535.1). Classification (GTDB taxonomy): domain Bacteria; phylum Verrucomicrobiota; class Verrucomicrobiia; order Opitutales; family Coraliomargaritaceae; genus Lentimonas. The sequence continues at coordinate 33,503 of CAXQRK010000022.1, read as the reverse complement.
GGCCGCACCCGTGGTATGTAGTGTGGCAAAGACTAGGTGCCCGGTCTCGGCTGCACTGACTGCCGCTTCAATTGTTTCGAGATCACGCATTTCCCCTACCAGAATCACATCCGGATCCTGGCGCAGGGCCCCACGGATGGCGCTGGCGAAGGTAGTGACATCATTGCCCACCTCACGCTGAGTCACAATACATTGCTTATGCTCATGAAAATACTCGATCGGATCTTCAATCGTAATGACGTGACCCGGTATATTGGAATTGATCCAATTCACCATAGATGCCAGCGTCGTTGATTTACCTGATCCAGTCGGCCCGGTGACCAATATCAAACCTCGTGGACGGCTAATCAATTGTTTAATTTTTTCAGGTAAGCCAATCTCACTAAGGGTGAATAAATTATTCGGGATCTGCCGCAAAACCATCCCATAAGCACCCTTTGCACGCAGCACGCTCACGCGAAAGCGTGCCCGGTCGCGATACGCAAATCCAAAATCGGCCCCACCACTGACTTTTAATTGCTCCTGATTGGCAGACGAGGTGATCGCCTTCATCAAATCTTCTGTATCCTGAGCACTTAACTGCTGACCTTCGACCCGGACCATCTCACCGGACATGCGCAGAGTAGGTGGCTGATTTACCTGTAAATGAAGATCAGATGCGCCCTGCTCGACCATCAAGTCCAGTAAATCATTCATTTCATAAGTCATACCATTCGTGAGGTTAAGTGTTCAAGTCACACACAACAAGGCTTTAAACTGAATCGGCAACGGTCGCATGCAAGACTTCCTCGACTGTTGTCACACCGGCAATGACTTTGCGAATCCCATCTTCACGCATCGTTCGCATGCCCATCTCTCTGGATTTGGTGCGCAAAGCCACCAGGCTGGCATTCTCATAGACCATTTGCTGCAGGTCTTGATTCATCATAAACATTTCGAAGATCCCCACGCGGCCGAGGAAACCAGTCGAATTACACTTTGCGCAGCCTGCACCATTCATGAAGCTGGCCTCCATGGCTTGCTCCGCACGAATCCCGAGAGAATTCAGCAGCGCTTCATCCGGGGAGTGGGACTGCTTGCAATGCGGACAAATCCGGCGCACCAGGCGCTGGGCAAGCACCGCCCGCAACGCAGCAGCGACCAGAAATGGTTTGATCCCGATGTCCACCAAACGGCTAATCGCACTAGGCGCATCATTCGTATGTAATGTGCTGAATACCATGTGCCCGGTCAGCGCTGCATTGATGGCGATTTCCGCAGTCTCTTTATCACGAATTTCACCCACCATAATAATATTCGGTGCTTGGCGCAACATTGAGCGGAGCGCTGCCGCAAAAGTCATGCCCACATCACGCCGCACCTGCACCTGATTGACCCCAGGCATCTCATATTCCACGGGATCTTCAACGGTGATGATCTTGCGGTCGGGATGATTGATGCAGTTGAGGGCCGAGTACAAGGTCGTTGACTTACCAGAACCGGTCGGGCCGGTCACTAAAAACACACCATCTGGCAGCGCGATGATGCGTTCGAAGCTTGCCTGGTCATCACTAAAGAACCCCAGTTGGGGCAAGCCCAGATTGAGCCCTTCCTTGTCCAAAATACGCATGACGATACTTTCACCGAATGCAGTCGGCAAGGTCGATACACGCAAATCAATCATTTTGGAGCCGACTCTGAGGTTGATACGGCCATCCAAAGGCACACGCTTCTCCGCAATGCTCACATCCGACATCAACTTGATGCGTGAAATAATCGAAGGCTGCAAGCGCTTGGGTGGGTTTTCCATCTCATGCAATACGCCGTCAATGCGATAACGCACTCGAAAACGTTTCTCCAACGGCTCTAAATGTATGTCCGATGCCCGCCGTTTTAAGGCCTCTGAAATCAGCATATGCACATAGCGAATGATTGGTGCTTCATCCTCACTGGCATCAGGCTCATCCTCAATCGACAACTCCAAGTCACTCGCCCGGGCAACCTCCATTGCATCAAACATATCATCACCTGCAGCCGATTCGGCAGCACCATCATAATGCTGCTGAATCGCATGCTCAATCTCTTGCAGCGGTGCGACGCGACTGATGATCGAACGTTGAATGACATGACTGATGCTGTCAATCGCATCCATGTCCAGCGGATCACATATCGCCAGCTCAACTTCATTGTCATCCGCCTCCAATGGAAAGACCTTGTAACGATTGGCGAGATCATAAGGTAGAATCTTTAAGGCTTCGCTGGACACGCGCAATTCGGTGAGATCCACCACCTCCATGTTAAATGCATCCGCGAGCAGTTCGGCGATTTGCAATTGGGTGACGCTGCGCTCCGCCACCAGACGCTCTAAAGTATTGGTATCGGCGTTCCCGCTACTGCCTGCCTCAGTGACTTTGGCTCGAGCAGCGTCTATCACTGCAGGCTCGATCAGGCCCTTGTCAATCAATAGTTGGAGAACAAATTCGTCGGCTGAGGTCACAGTTTTTAAGGGGGAAAATCGAGATTGAACTGATTAATTCGATACACTCATTAAAAACTCCGCATTAGTCTTGGTTTTCTTAATACGTTGAATGAGCATTTCCATTGCATCAGTGGACGGTAATCCTTTCATTGCTCGACGCAATGAATAAATTTTAAGCATTTCATCCGGATGATAGAGCAGTTCCTCCTTACGAGTGCCACTCTTGTCCATGCTTAGGGCCGGGAAAATGCGCTTATCTGATAGCCCACGATCCAAATGTAGCTCCATATTGCCGGTGCCCTTGAACTCCTCAAAGATCACCTCATCCATCTTACTACCGGTTTCAACCAGTGCAGTCGCAATAATCGTCAAACTGCCACCGTCTTCGATATTGCGTGCAGAGCCGAAAAAACGCTTTGGCTTTTGCAGTGCATTCGCTTCCACCCCGCCGGAAAGAATCTTGCCGCTATTCGGCATGGTAGTATTGTACGCACGCGCTAGACGTGTAATCGAATCCAGTAAAATCACCACATCTTTACCCACTTCAACCATGCGCCGGGCCTTCTCAATCACCATTTCGGCAGCATGAACATGGCTTTCGGCAGTTTCATCAAAAGTCGAACTGATGACTTCACCGCTAACCTGACGACGGAAATCGGTGACCTCCTCGGGGCGCTCATCAATCAACAGAATAATCAAATGAGCCTCTGGATAGTTTTGCTGAATCGAATTTGCCATGCCCTGCATCAGGATCGTTTTACCCGTACGCGGCGGGGCAACGATCAAGCCGCGCTGCCCAAAACCAACCGGCGTCAAACAATCCACCACGCGCATAGAAAGCTGGTCCGAGGGCGATTCGGCATTCGACTCCATCAGTATACGTTCCAGCGGATAGTACGGAATGCCCTCTGTGAAAGGTACAATTTCGCTCAAAGTTTCAGGGTCGCGCCCCATCACCTGATCGATTTGGATCACAAAAGGACAGGACTCATTTTCGCGGTGCGGATGAAGTTGCGCTGCGACAATATGACCACGCTGCAAGCCATAGCGCTCGACAAACACTTGCGGCACATACGCACTGAGCGCCTGGAGCGCATAACTATCGCGTTCGTAAACAAGTAAACCACCCTCGTAGTCTTCCAGTGGCTCGAAAATACCAACGGTCGAGATAGCCACCTTTTGCGCTCCTGCCTGGGCAATCAATGCATTGATTAATTGGTCTCGATTTGGCGCATGCGGGGTCTCAACTGCAGCGGCCGCAACCTCGGCACGGAGTTCCGACAGACCCATCGCATAGATGCGATTAAAATCCAGCCCCGGACCAGTGCCACTGCGCAAATCCTGCGCACAGTGCAACAAGTCTTCAAAATTCTTCAATAACTCAAATTCGAGCAGCTCGCCAAATTCAACTGGAAAGTGCCCCGCACGCGCACGTTTCTTCTTATCCTGCCAACGAGCCTTGCCTTTCTTATTTGGGAACCCCGCCGGGCCTGCTTTATGCTTAAATTTGGAATTGCGGGCAGGACGTTCGCCGGGCCCATTGCGATGCTCGCGACGCTCCACAGAGGGCCCACCGGTCTGGTCCTGCCGATGCTCCTGCGGCTGAGCGTCCTCGGCCTGAAGCCCACTCGAAACTTGAGCACTTTGCGGCCGGCCAGCTCCCGACGGCATCTCATCCGAAACCGCCCCACCTACAGACGACTCTGGCGACTCTGACGACTGTGGATCGTCCGAGGACCACACCACGCCGGCTTTGCGAGCACTGCCATGCGGGACTTCGCCGGGGACAAAGCGATCATCGGCACCGCTCGTAGACGGCGACGACAGCGCTTCTCCAGACGCGGTCGCAAACAAATCAGGCTGCTCCGGCAAGGCTGGCTCAGCTGACTTTGCGACTTTACGCGCACTTTTTCGGGTGGTTTTTTTAACCGTTTTTTTTGCCGCCTTTTTGGTTGCGGCACGTTTGCGGACCTGCTTGGGCGGATCCTCTGGGGATACGCTGGCAGTCGCAGTAGGCTGGTTTTCGTCTTCAGAGCTCATCGGTTAATGGTACAATCCGTACAGTGTTTTTTAGTCACAGACGGACGCTGGTGGTTTAACCGTCATGCGGCAACGGACAGGTCCGGATCTGTGCGATTAATCGCTTCGTTTGTTGGTTTAAAAATTCAAGGTTACCGGCATTTAAAATCACATAATCAGCACGTTTAACTTTTTCCTCAAGGGGCATTTGGCGTAGACGACGCTGTTTGAGTTCATCCCTTGAGTAGCCTCTGTGAACCATACGGCGCTCAACTACATCAGGCGGACTGGTTACACACACGGTCAAATCAAACTCAGTTTCAAGCTTTTTTTCAAACAGAAGTGGAATTTCTACCAACCAGCCCGGCTCACAATCGATCGCAATTTGATCCCGCCATTGGCTGCGCAGCATCGGATGCAGCAGTGCTTCGAGCCAGTTCAGTTCGAATTCGTCGGCAAACACGCGCCGCGCAATGGCACGCGTGTCGACCGCATCATCGTCCAGCAAAACCGCAGCTCCCCAGCGCTCCCGCAACGCTGCCCTGACCATCGGATCAGTGCTCAACAAGGTGCGAACCAAGGCATCCACCTCAATCGTACGCCAGCCCGCCGCTGCAAAAAAGTTTACCAGCGTTGATTTTCCACAACCAATCCCTCCTGTCAGTCCAATGCGCATCTTTGCTTAAGCGGTTTTTCCGCCACACAGCAACCGCTATCAACCAGTATACGATGACTAATTGGTTTAAATCAATCCGATTTCTCTGGTTGACTGGCCTCCATCTCTGTGCCCTCGACATCGGCTGGGCCAGGCGTCTCGACCAGTGTCTGCCTGGTCAAACCTTGAATAATCGGCTTAACTGTGAATTCGGACAGTTCAAAAATTTCCTCACGATCGGAGACTTTCAACTGAAATTCCTGACGATCTGCGAGCTTATAGAACCGGTAGGTGCGAGACGTATCTGCACAATCGACCACGATTTCGGCTGCGAGCACAGCGGCATGTTCAATCGCGCCGGACCGCCCGCGGGTATACCGCAGGGTCGCCAAATTGCGCAACTGGGCCGCAAAGTCCTCGGCCTTGAAACGTTCACCTGCAACTAGACCTTGCGCCATCCAGATGGATGCCACATCCAGCGCAGCGCTCGACTCAGACAGATCTTCGGCAGCATTTGTATCGGCCGAAGATTTGTGAACCACCCAATCACCGATCTGCACCGATTGGATGCTATCGATTTCAAGTTGCAGCAACTCTTTATCCTGCCAATAACTGATGTTGGCAGATAAATCGTAAGCACCAATGGAAGCGCTATAAATCGCTGCCTGGCCTGCCAGACGGACATAACTACGCCGGGCACCCGCACCACTACCCAGATACAACTGGGCCACCGGCACATTTTCTTGCAACAATTGTAGACGACGTTGATACAGATGCTCACTTACCTCAAAACGCTTGGCAGCGCTGGCGGAATGTGCCACTGCCAAACCATGCTGCAGCTGATTGAGACGCTCCAGCAGCCGGTCCACCTGGCCCGCATCGACCGGAAATTGATCTGCGGTCAACCACACGCCATCCACATAGTTCAATTCGACGACATTGCCCTCGTTATCTTGAATATGAATGCCATCCAATTGCTCCCGGTTGAATTCAATCAGGCGATGCATCCCGGCATGGCGCTGCAATTCACGACCACCGGTAAGAACCAGAAAAGCGAGCACGCCCTGAATAATCAGAAGCACCGTGAGTAGAGCATTCTTTTTCATCGAATTAAACCTCCGTTAAAATTTGCTTGTAGTGTTCATGTTTACGCCGCTGCAAGAACTGACGAACCATCCAAACAACGATCAATCCGGCGAGCGCGGCGGCGTAGTTGCCATACTCAAAAGAGCGACGCCTGGAATCTTGCATGGGATAGAGTGTCCGAGCCAGTTGGGTACGGCTACGGATATGTAACAGGCCGGAATCGTCCAGCGACCAATCGATCAGATTCTGGATAAAATCAAGCGGAGCGCCGTACTCTACACCCATACCTTGAGAGGCAATCGAAAGCACCCTATCTTCGGCAAAATTATTGCTGCCGATTACGATCAAGCACGCCGAATCCGATGAGCTTTGAATCACCGATCCATACACGAGGGGCTGCTCTACCACATCCTCTGCGGCCGCGTCTGGGTCGGCCGAGCCACTTGCCCCGACATCCTCATGGTCCGCCAGCAACGGTGATGGCTGCCCTTTGAAATGCGACTGGAAGCAGCCCTTGCTGGACACCGCCAGGGTATGACGGCCACGGGCCAGGCCTGCAACAAATCCAGTCGCAGGATGCATCTGATAGTCCGGCATGATGTTGGTCTCGTCTGAAGTCCAACTATTGGCCGAAGACCGCACCAATTCGACTGTTTCCAATCCGGCCACTTGATCTGCATCCAGCTCAAGCGGCGAAGCCCAATTAAACGTCAACTGGTTTAATCCCGCAGTCACTGGATGGGAGGCTGCCAGTCCATCTCGACGCACGTCGGGGAAATGCGGATAGGGCATCATCACAATCTCGTTGAGCGTGACTGGCCCGACATGACGAGGCACCGGCACCGGCAGTGAAGCGTTTTGCGGATCCAATACCATTTGCGGCTGCACACGAATACCCATACCGGCCAGCCAGTCTGCCAAGCCAGATTGATGCGCTTGGACACTCAAGCGATTGCTGATGGATGCATTGAAGGATGACGTGGTCACAACCACAGTACCGCCCTGCATCAGAAACTGGTCCACTGCAAACACTTCCGGTTGAGACAGATTTTCGGGTGCCAGCAACAGCAACAGATCCGCATCCATTGGTACAGTGCCACTGGCAAGGTCGGCATCAATTACCCGCACATTCGCTTCCAGCACCGCACGTAAACTATTAAACGACTGACTTGACGGTGCCGGCATGTACGGGTTCTGCGCTTGCGCGGGTGGCGGTGTGACGATGGCGACAGTCTTCATATAGCCCGGCGCCATTCGCTTCAATGCCGCTTCGATATGCGCCGTTAGGCTCGCTTCGGAAAGTTCCGGCGGCAGGCCGACTTGTACGGATTCGTTAGGCCCTTCCAGCACCATATAAAACCAAAACGGCTGGCTCTCAAAGAACCCTGCAATCTGCGGGACAAAGCCATACTGCTGATTCAGTTGTTGCCCAAGTTGACCACCTCCGGCATCCGGATCGGCAAATTCGTAACTGAACTTGCCAGCGGACGCCGCCGCCATGGTCCTTAAGGTGGTCTCCAGTATACCCCGAAAATCGGCAAAGGCCTGCGGCAATTTGGCGGCTGGTGACAGGTAGGCTTTGAAACACACTTGATCTGCCAAATCCGCATACACATCGCCACCAGCTCGAAAACTGCTAATCACTTTGCGCAAGGCACCGGTGATCGTATATTCGGGATTCTTGAGCAGCACCTCGGGCTCACCACTGCCGGCCACCTTGACGTCGATCAAATCATCAAAGGACAAGACCTCGTGCGCATCGCCATACGCAATCACGAGATCAAAATACGAATTCACCACGCCGGCTTCATAACGGGTGGCCATGCGAAACGGCACCGGACGAATCCCATACCGATCGGCAGCCTCTGCCTCAATCGCCGGATCACTATGTGGATCGATAAACTCGACACGCACGCGCGACCCACCAGCCACTTGGTATTCCGCTAACAGGTCCTTGAGCTGCGGTACCAACGGCTCCAGCAGAGGATGGCTCTTTTGGGAGAAATAACCACGAATCAGGAGCGGCTCCACCGCTTGCGAAAGATAGTCCTTAGTGGCAGATGACAGCGAATAGGACCGGTCTTCGGTCAAATCGACGCGTGCCACCCGCACCGCACTTAACCAAACATTCGCGATCAATAAATTGGATATCATCAGCATAGTACACCACACCCACTGCCGATGATGCTGCTGCGAAGGATTGCCCGCCCAGCGCAGACGCTCCAGGCTAAGCATGTTCAGCGCCATAAACACACCGACAATTGAGAGATAATAATAAATGTCACGAATGTCCAACACCCCACGCGTAATCGAATCGAAGCGCGAGCCACTGCCGAGCAACTCCAGCATACCGCCCACCCGATGACCAAACAGGGTCGTCAACAGATTCGAACCAATCAGATAGAACGCACCGGTGCAGGCCACAGTCAAAATAAGCGCCACGATTGGATTGTCGGTGCGAGCACTCATATACAGGCCAATGGCAACATACGCCGCCGCAACAAACAAACTGGCAACATAGCCACCGATCACCGGCCCCCAATCCATCGGCCCCAGCATGGATACCGAAAATGCTAGCGGCAGGGTCAGGGCCAGAGCCAACGCGACCAGCGCAACATTTGCAAAAAACTTGCCCAGCACGAGTTGAAACACACCCACCGGGCTGGTCAACAGGTTCTCAATCGTACCCGAGCGACGTTCTTCCGACCAGGTGCGCATGCTAAGCGCGCCCACTAAGAAAATTAGTAAGACCGGAATCCACCTGAAGAACGGCTTCATGTCGGCAATGTTGCGCGCAAAGAACGCCTCCGCCCAAAAGAACACGAACAAGGTGACGACTAGAAAGGCACCCATAAATAGCCATGCCGCCGGCGAGGCAAAATAAGCATTAAACTCCTTGCGGAAAATCTTAACCAAATGCGTCATATTCAACTCCTCCCTTTATGCCACTTCCGTTTGCCCCGCGTTTACTTCTGCAAACACCGTTTCCAGAGTACGCACTTCCGGGGACAACCCATACAGTTGGTGACCGGCCGCTGCAATCGCGGCAGCGACTGCCGGTGCCACGGTGTGCTCGCAATCGAGCAAATAAGACGATATGCCCTCCGCACTTGCCAACACTTGCACCTGCGCAACCCCGTCCACACGCTCCAGATAATCGGCTGCATCGGCACCCTCGATACGCACACGAAGCTGACCGCCGGATTGCAGCTCATCTAGCCGGGAATCCACCACCAGGCGTCCACCGTGCAGAATCAGTACCCGTTCGCAAACAGCCTGCACCTCCTGAAGAATATGAGTGGACAAAATAACCGTGGCGGATTTGGCCAGCTCACGAATCAACTCACGCATTTGAAAAATCTGTGTCGGATCCAACCCATTGGTCGGCTCGTCCAAAATAATAATGTCCGGACTGTGGAGAATGGCCTGTGCGACACCCACCCGTTGACGATACCCGCGGGACAAGGTCTGAATGGTCGCCGTCGCCTTTTCCTTTAGAGCGGTGCGGCTGATCGCCCGCACCACGGCCGCCGGAACCTGTGCCTCATCGACCCCATGTAAATGCGCCTGATATTCCAGATAATCCATCACAGTCATTTCCGGCCACACCGGACAATTTTCCGGCAGATACCCGATACGCGCCTGTATGGCACGCATATCTGAATCCATTTGCAGTTGATCCACCTGTATCGTGCCGGCACTGGGCTCCAAATAGCCCGTTATCATTTTCATAATTGTCGTCTTACCCGCACCATTATGGCCGAGCAGCCCAACAATCTCACCCTGGTTGATTTCAAACGAAACATTGTCGATCGCTTTAAAATCACCATAATTTCTGTGTAAGGAATGTACTTTAATCATCACGCATCAAAATAACTGGACGGTTATCGAGTTAAACAAGAACTGGGTATAAGTATAAAAGTGATCGTTGACTAAATATTTTGCGATCCGGAAAGACCTACAAAAAAATTGAAAGTTCCCCAAAATGTAACCCGCTTAATTGTGATTGATTTTTTCGAATCATGTAGTATCCTTAAGTATGCCGTTCGCAGGGAACATTTTTATTGAGGAGAGGTATCATGTCAGATCTGGTCGCAAGCGCACACGATAATGTTGAGCAAACCTTAGGAGAGATCAATCGCGCAAAACTCACTCACCATCATAGCTATTATCCATCGCCGTGGAACTGGCAGGATGAAGTGTTGTATTTTTTGTTTCTGGATCGTTTTTCGGATGGCACGGAAGCCGGTGGTTATAGGAACATTCAGGGACAAGAGACCTCGTCGGGTCGATCAACTCCACTGTTCGATCTTACAAAAGATAATCAAAACGTCGACTTTACGACTTGGTTTGAAGCAGGCAAAACATGGTGTGGAGGGCATATAAACGGGGTCAACGATAAGCTTGGCTATCTAAAACGGATGGGGATTACCGCCATTTGGCTGAGCCCGGTGTTTAAACAAGTCAGTCGTAGCCATGATTATCATGGCTATGGGATTCAGAATTTTTTGGATGTCGATCCTCACTTTGGAACACGAGATGATTTAAAGACTCTGGTTGCCGCCGCGCATCGTGCCGGCATTCGAGTGATTTTGGATATCATCTTAAATCATGCAGGCAATGTATTTGCTTACCACAATAACCAAGTGTACCAGTATTTTGATGGACAGGTATTTCCAGTGCAAGGCTTTCGAGCCTCAAGCGACGATGCAGGTTCCATTCCGTTTGAGCCAATTGATCTGAATGATCGGCCACAGGCCTGGCCGGATCAGGCGATTTGGCCGCGCGAATTTCAATCGGCCAGTGTCTGGACCCGCAAAGGGCAGATTAATCACTGGGAGGGTTATCCGGAATATTTGGAGGGTGATTTTTTAAGCCTCAAGGATATCAATAATGGGGCTGCGCCTAAAGATCCCGCTATTTCCTGGGATGTGATTCGCCGAATCAATGAATTTGAAAAGCATCCGCCGCTGGATTATCTCTGTGAGGTCTATAAGTTCTGGATCGCTTTTGCAGATGTGGACGGGTTCAGAATTGATACTGTCAAACATATGGAGCCAGGTGCGGTACGGTACTTTTCGAATGTCATTCATGAATATGCACAATCGCTTGGCAAAGAAAACTTTTATCTGATTGGTGAAATCACCGGTGGACGTGCACATGCCTGCAACCTCATGGATAAAACTGGGATCAATGCCGCACTTGGGATTAATGATATCCCCGACAAACTGGAAAATCTTGCCAAAGGATGGCGACAGCCCGGCAACCCGAATACAGCGGCACAGGAAGGTTATTTTGATTTGTTTCGCAATAGCGTGTTGGATGATAAGCATAGTCACCAGTGGTATGGCGAGCATATTGTTACGATGTTTGATGACCATGATCAGGTCGGAGTGGAGCCAAAATACCGGTTTGCAAGACGCAATACCAATGACTATCAATTTTTGCCGTTGGCGATTGGGCTGAACTTGACCACTCTAGGAATCCCTTGCCTATATTATGGCACTGAGCAGGGATTTAATGGTACGGACATCCGCACACATGAGCGTGCTTTTTCGGATGTCGTGCTGCGGGAATGCATGTTTGGCGGCCCATTTGGCTCGTTCCAAAGTCAAGGACGTCATTTCTTCAATGAACAACATGAGATTTATTGTTTGATCCAAAATATCTGCCGGCTACGCACCGAACTCCTGCCACTGCGGCGCGGGCGACAATATCAACGCCCGATTGCCGCCCACCAAGATCATTTTTTCTATCCGCAAGCTTTAAATGGGCAATTGCGTTATGTGGTTGCTTGGTCTCGACTGTTCAGTGATCAGGAAGTGGTTTGTGCGATTAATACCGACCCTGAACATGCCATCACCGTCTGGATCACCGTCGATCATGCCTTGCAGCAGAACAAAGTCTTTGTTTGTCGCTTGTCAACCCAGGCGGATCAAGTCGGACAAAGCGTTGCCGTGGACAATATAAATGGATCGGCGATTCGGGTGACCGTGCCGCCTGCTGGATTCGTAATTTACAGCCCTGAATAAGACCACCCTATGTAAGCATTGCACGATACTGTGCTTGCAATCTTTGCACCACAGTTGGATCGGCGAGTGTCGTAGTGTTCCCGAGTTCCTTGCCTGTGGCGATATCGCGCAAAAGGCGTCGCATTATTTTGCCCGACCGGGTCTTCGGCAAATCCGATGAAAACAGGATCCACTCTGGCCGGGCGAACTTACCGATCCCTTTGTCAATCATTGCAATCAACTCGCCGCGCAGATGATCATCATGCGCACGGCCATCAATTACAGTGACAAAAGCGATCAGGCCCTGGCCTTTCAAGGAATGAGACACCCCGACAACCGCCGACTCTGCGACATCCGGGTGCTCCACAAAAACACTTTCCAATTCGGCCGTACCAATACGATGACCGGAGACATTCACCACATCATCCACCCGGCCCAAGATCCAGAGGTAGCCATCCGCATCGCGCCGCGCACCATCGCCCGGGAAATAATACTGTCCATCCCACTTGCACCAATAAGTATCTCGATAACGCTGCGGATCACCATAAATCCCGCGCAGCATTCCAGGCCACGGCTGCTTGATCGCCAAGATGCCGACATCGGTAGCGGTACCGTCCTCTTTTAGTATGGCAGGCTCAATCCCGAAAAATGGCAGCGTTGCACAGCCCGGCTTGGTCGGTGTCGCCCCCGGCAGCGGAGTTAACATATGCCCACCGGTTTCAGTCTGCCACCAAGTATCCACAATCGGACAGCGCCCACCGCCAATGACGGTATGATACCACATCCAAGCCTCTGGATTAATCGGCTCTCCGACCGTGCCAAGCAAGCGCAACGAAGACAAATCGCGCCCCTTCACCCAATCGTCGCCCCATTTCATGAAGGCACGAATCGCCGTCGGCGCAGTGTAAAAAATCGACACCTTGTATCGTTCAATTAACTCCCAAAAACGTCCCTCATCAGGATGATTCGGTGCGCCTTCGTACATTACTTGGGTGGCTCCGTTCTGCATAATGCCGTACACGATGTAACTGTGCCCGGTAATCCAGCCAAGATCGGCAGTGCACCAATAGATATCGTCCGGTTTTAAATCAAACACATATTTTGCCGTCAGATAGCTGAACACCTGATAACCAGCAGTGCTGTGCATCACTCCTTTCGGCTTTCCAGTGGTGCCACTGGTATAGAGTAAGAACAGCAAATCCTCGGCCTCCATCTCTGCCGCAGGACAATCCGTGCTCATGCCAGCAGCCATTTCGTGGTACCACACATCTCGGCCTGCACGCATCGAACAGTCAATCGGAAGTGCATCGTCGCGCTGTACCACAATCACATCTTTGATACAGGCACAATGCTCGATTCCCTCATCGACGATTTTCTTTAGCTCTAAAATCTTGCCCCGACGATATCCACCATCTCCGGTGATCACTGTACGCGCACCGCTATCCAACACGCGATCACGAATCGACTCGGCCGAAAATCCTGCAAAAATGACTGAATGCACGGCACCAATCCGTGCGCATGCCAATACAGATACCGCCAATTCAGGAATCATCGGCAGGTAGATGGCGATGCGATCACCCGCTTGCACCCCTTGTGCTTTCAGTACATTGGCAAAGCGGCAGACTTCAGCATGCAACTGTGCATAGCTGATCTCACGGGTATCGCCCGGCTCACCTTCCCAGTAAATCGCAATTCGGTCTCCTCGACCTTGATCGAGATGACGATCCAAACAATTGTAAGATAAATTCGTGCGACTACCCTCAAACCATTTGTAGAAAGGTGCATTGGTGGCATCAAGCACCGTATCCCACCGCTTAAACCAATGTAACTCTTCGGCGGCTCCAGCCCAGAAGGCCTCAGGATCCTGTATGCTCTTTGCGTACAAGGCACGGTAGGCTTCCAACGTGCCAATATGAGCATTTTCAGCAAAAGCTACCGCCGGGGTGAACACTCGATTCTCATGCGAAATCGATTCCATCGAAGAGGAGTTGGTCAACATAATGAATTCAAGAAAGCGTGCAATAAGTATTCGTTAATTTCAGCTAGTGGCATCAAATTGCTAATGCATCTCCGCATCCAAGTCACCAAGCCGTTAAGGTCAATGACATTTACTCGAAATATAATTGCAGTTGCTGCCCCAAAAGCTGTTGACAAGCACCTTCAAGCAACGCATCACGTGTCATTTATTCGCGTTGGAATAATGCCGTTCAATTAATGGAAAATTTTGCAGATCAGTGCCTCGATATGGCCCAGTCAATTCTGGGGCATAATCTCGAATCGATTAGTGAACAGGGAACTATCTCTGCTGTTGCCAATGAAAACAGTCGTCTCGATGAACCTGGACATGCCGTCCTAGCCATCGGTGAATACTATCGTGCTACCGGCGACACTCAACTGGGCAACTATGATCTAGTCGATCTCGCTGCCCGCTGCTTGACTGCCCAGGCATTCACTGATCAAGCATTCGAAAACGGCCTGGCCTATGCGGCGCTGGGCTTGCTTTCATTTGGCCCGGCCAAAGATCGCAACGCCGTATGGGAGCGGCTGCTTGACCCTACTCGCGAACAACTCGACAAACGCTTGCTCGAGCGCAACGACTATGAAAATCATTTTCAAAGTTTCAATATTGCCAAGGCGGTCACACGCTTCAGTCTCGGTTTATCTAAAAAAGATGAGACTGGTCGCTTAATTGAGCGTTTCCTTGAACAAATCGAATCGAGTTCTTCAAACGGCTACTTCGACGATGCTGTCAGCGCGGATACTCTCAGCGGCGCATTCGATATCTATGGCGTACTGAGCTTCGTCTTCATCCGCCAGGCGCTGCAGTTGCATGGGAATTTAAATCTGCGCGAGCGCAAGTTGCCAAGTCTGCGCACTTACTCCGAAAAATATCTGAAACTGATTCCAGATTTGGTACGTCAAGACGGCACCGGCTTTGCTTATGGACGTTCCATCGGTGCTTACGGACAAATGCACTGTATCAGCTTAATTCTTCAAGCACTTCGCGACGACTGGATTGCGCACACACAGCGAGATCTATATACGGATACCGTGCGCCGCTTGTTCATGAATTTTTTCGTAACTTATCTGGATCAAGAACATGGGTATTTGGTAATTCGCGACGACGAACGCAGCACAGTGTCGTATCACACCACGCGTATGGCAAATTTCGACGCCACCCGTTACCTGTGCCAGTGGGCGCGACTCGCCCGTTCCATCAAAGGCAGTGCCGCTCCAACTGCGCCAGTAGCACCGCGCAAAGTTGCCCGCTATGTTAGCTTTGACAAGTCGCATAAAAAGGAACAGGGCTTATTTGTTTATCAGGACCCTGATTCCGGCCTGGCCATTCAACTGCCATTGATTGCCTCTGGCAGGTCGGGCGAGCAAAGCTGCGACTATCTGGCCTTCCCACACTCGCCCGGAATTTTTGATTGGCCGGTCGATACCTATCTACCGATCATGTTGCCTGAGTTAACTTTTGGCGACAAGGTCATCCTGCCATCCTTCTACGGCAAAAACTGCACCACTTCGATCGGCCTACGCAACGCGCTGACGTTCAAGTATGAGCAGCCGGAACTGATCACTAAAGACGAACAGATCCTTTCCGGACTTGGCAGCTGCAAGGTAATGTGGTCTTTTAAGGGTAATGCTATAAGCTGTGAATTTTGTTTTTCGATGAAACAACAGGTGCAGCTTGACCGCATGCGCTATGTTCTTGCGATTGCCGCACCACACAGTCGCTATCGTGTTGGTACCTCCTTTGCCCTCGGTGAGCATGGACATCGTGCCAATGTGGTGAAAGATGATTTTCAGGCCGACTGGAAGGAACTGGATACGGTTAGCGATGACCCCGAATATCGCACGTACTATGGCAACCTGCATTATCTGCAAACCTTGGAACGTAATCATCCATTGATTATGCGCCCTGGCACCCAATATCGCCTCGCACTCTCGTTTGAGCCGGATATTGTGTTTGCCGACGAATAAACCTTTGTTCGACATGTATTGCAGAATGCCGCAACCCCAGTTGAGGCATTCTGTATTTTGATCCAGATTTAGCCTGCGTCCTATAGTCTACCATGCTTTCAGTTCGAATCATTCCCTGCTTAGATGTGCATGCTGGGCGTGTGGTCAAAGGCGTTAATTTTGTGAACTTGATCGATGCCGGCGATCCGGTTGAACAAGCCAAAGCGTACGAGCGACAAGGTGCCGACGAACTGGTATTCCTCGATATTACTGCTTCCAGCGACGAGCGCAACACCATGATCGACGTGGTCAAACGTACCGCTTCCGAGTGCTTCATGCCACTCACGGTTGGCGGTGGATTGCGCACGGTAGACAACATTCGTGACATGCTCAATGCCGGAGCCGACAAAGTTAGCCTGAATACCGCTGCGGTCACCAATCCCGATCTAATCCATCAAGCCTCATCCAAATTTGGCAATCAGTGCATTGTTGTGGCAATTGATGCAAAACGTGTCGCTGGCGAAACACGCTGGGAGGTGTATACCCACGGCGGTCGCCGCCCAAGCGGTCTTGACGCGGTCACATGGGCCCAGCAGGTGGTCCGTCTCGGTGCCGGCGAAATCCTCCTCACCAGTATGGATGCAGATGGCACCCAAGCAGGCTTTGACAATCGCTTGAATCGCGCGGTCAGCGAAGCCGTCACCGTGCCAGTGATTGCTTCTGGTGGTGCCGGCACTCTTGAGCACCTCGCCGATGCAATCGATATCGGTAAAACCAGTGCCGTGTTGGCGGCCTCAATTTTTCACTTCGGCACCTATACGATTCGGCAAGCCAAACAACATCTGCAAAGCCGCGGCTTACCAGTGCGCTTATAAGCGGTAGCACATTTCTGCCGGTCAGCAAAATATAGTTACTGTGAATATTCTCGACAGTCATTGCCATTGCTACCCGCCGGAAATCACCGCAAACCCTCGAGCATGGGCCATTGCACAAGGCGAACCGTATTGGGCCGAGTTGGTGGCTCCACTCGATCGACCATCCATCCAAGGCTGGGCAACCATTGAGCAAACACTGGCCGCAATGGATGCTGCAGGGGTCGAACAAGCGGTCTTACTGGGCTGGTATTGGCAAAATGAATCTACCTGTCGCTGGCACAACAACATCATTGCGGAGTGGGTGCAGACTGCGCCGGAACGTTTTATCGGATTTGCGGCCATCCATCCCGGCGGCAGCGCCGAATCGGTCACAGCTCAATGTCAGTATGCCTACGACCTAGGCCTACGCGGTGTCGGTGAATTACATCCCGGCATCCAGGGCTTTGACTCCAGCACTGAAGGTTGGCGAGCATTGGCTGACTGGTGCATGATACACGATTGGGCAGTCAACCTGCACGCGACTGAAGTCGTCGGACAGGCCTATCCGGGTCGCGTACTCACCCCCCTGAATGACTTTCGACGCATGGCTGAGAACAGTCCAGAACTGCGGTTGATCCTGGCCCACTGGGGTGGTGGGCTCGCATTCTTTGAGCTCAATCCACGTGTGCGTAAAGCCCTTAAAAATGTATATTACGACACTTCGGCCACGCCTCTGCTGTATGAGCCGACCATCTTTCGTCACCTGATCGACATTATCGGCAGCGATAAAATCCTATTTGGATCAGACTTCCCACTGCGGCTGTATCCGCGCAGCCAACAACGCCCCGATTACCTCAGCTTTCTCACGGCCATACGTCAGCAAGGCCAGTTAAGTCGCGCAGAACAAGCCTCCATCCTGTATCAGAACCTGCGCAATATACTCGGTAATCAAGCCTGATCGCCCAAATAGTGCGGCATTGACTGAGCGTAACCACTCCAACACACCGGTCCAAGACAAGCCCATCCGCCGACAATCAAGTATTCAACTTGCTTTGCGTTTAATATATTCAGGAAGCTTCCGCTCGCTGACCATGCTGCGATCCATCACCCAGATGCGACTGGCTTGGCCGTATTTTTCCTTCATCAGTTCCACCATTTCTTCGACCGTGGTCACCTCGGCGCGGTTGCCGTAAACCTGTTTCCAGTCCTGCCCGAGCAAGTCCGGCAGGGCGCTGTGCTAATACCAGCGTTCGGCCACTTCCAGTTCACTCTTGTTGCCGCAAAACCGTGCGATAACTAGCCCGCAGACAACAAACGATCGAAATACGCAATTGTCGGCTTCAGGCCCTCCTCCAGCGACACCCTTGGCTCCCAGCCAAGTACTCTCTGTGCCTGCTGAATATCTGGCTGGCGCTGCTGCGGATCATCTGCAGGCAAGGCTTTATGAATAATCGTTGATTGACTGCCGGTTTGCGCAATTATGTTTTGTGCCAGTTCAAGAATGGTAAATTCGGTCGGATTGCCCAAATTTACCGGGCCGATCATGTGGTCTTGATTCATGAGCCGTACCATGCCTTCGATCAAGTCATCACAATAACAGAATGAACGTGTTTGTTGGCCTTCACCATAGACTGTAATATCGTGTCCCTGTAGTGCTTGCACAATAAAATTTGAAACCACACGTCCATCATTCGGGCACATGTGCGGACCGTAGGTATTAAAGATACGCGCAATACGAATATCCACACTATTCTGACGATGATAGTCCATAAACAAGGTTTCGGCAGTGCGCTTACCCTCATCATAACAGGAACGTATTCCGATCGGATTTACATTGCCCCAATAGGATTCCGGTTGCGGATGCACCGATGGCTCCGGGTCACCATATACTTCCGAGGTCGATGCTTGAAACACTCTGGCATTAAGCCGATTGGCAGAACCCAAACAATGCATCGCGCCCATGACAGAAGTCTTAATTGTTTTAATCGGATTATATTGGTAATGCACTGGTGATGCCGGACAGGCTAGATTATAAATCTGATCGACTTCCACTCTGAAGGGATCCGTCACATCGTGACGGATCAGCTCAAACATGGAATGCTCCATTAGGTGTAAGATATTCGCCTTACGACCAGTGAAAAAATTATCCATGCAAATAATCTCATGCCCCTCGTCCAACAGACGTTTGCATAAGTGACTGCCCAAAAAGCCGGCACCTCCGGTAATTAAGATACGCATAGTCATATAAAAATGATTATTTTGAAATAATTACCAACCCTAAATAAGGGAACCCGTTTGATTGCACCGAAAATACGAATTTGAATTGATTCAAGTCGGTCCATTTTATCCGTCAACTGACATCAATCATTTGTACAAATCACCGCATACAAGCCCAGTGTCATTTGTTAAAAGTATTCAACTGACATATGCACCTAGCTGTCCTTGTAGTTCGCTTTAAGCACTCTTGGCCAAAACAACCTTTACCTTCGAAAAAAATCTGGAAAGATATGAGTTGATCATGATTGATACATCCAAGCTATCCATTCTTGTCGTAGGATCTGGGGGACGCGAACACGCCCTCGTACAAATGTGCCTCAGGAGCCCGCTCACCGAACGCGTGATTGCTGCACCCGGCAATGGTGGCATGGCTGCTGTGGTCGATTGTTATGACATCGCCGTTGAAAATATTGAAGCAATCGTCAAGCTCGCCCAGGCCCATCAAATCGGTCTGGTCATTGTCGGACCGGAAATACCTCTGAGCCTTGGTCTTGTCGATGCGCTTCAAGCAGCCGGCATCCCCGCCTACGGTCCAAATATAAAAGGCGCACAACTCGAATCAAGTAAGGCCTTTTGCAAGGATTTTCTGGTGCGCCATAAAATTCCCACTGCACAGTACGCCAGCTTCACCGAAGTGGGCCCCGCGCTTGAATATTTAACCACACACCCGGCACCAATAGTGATCAAAGCCAGTGGCCTGGCAGCCGGCAAAGGTGTTATCATGGCGAACACTCAGGAGGAGGCCATCACCGCGGTCAAAGACATGCTCGAGGGCAATGCCTTCGGCGCAAGCGGCCATGAAATCGTCATCGAAGAGACACTCTACGGCGAAGAGGTGTCGATTCATGCGATCATTTCTGGCGATGATTTTGTGTGTCTGCCACCAAGCCAAGATCACAAACGTATCGGCACGGGTGATACCGGCCTTAATACGGGCGGGATGGGTGCCTATGCCCCTACCAGCCGAGTCACGCCGGCAGTGCAAGACGAGATTGAAACGCAAATCATCCGTCCCACTTTGGACGGATTCAAAGCCGACGGCATCGAATTTCGCGGCACATTGTATGCAGGTCTTATGCTGACCTCAAACGGCGTGCGTGTCCTCGAATACAATGTCCGTTTTGGCGACCCTGAGACTCAAGTACTGCTGCCAATGCTTGCAGACGATCTGCTGCCTGTGCTGCTAGCGTCTGCACAGGGCGCAGCACTTCCGCAGACACTCAAGATTCGCCCCGGTGCAGCCATTGTGGTTGTTCTGGCAGCCAGTGGCTATCCCGGCAGCTACCGGAAAGGCGATGTCATTACCTTACCGCCAACCATGCCCGCAGGCACGGCAATCGTGCACGCTGGCAGCGCTCAGGCCGCCGACGGCAGTAGCATCACCAACGGTGGTCGCGTACTCGGCATCAGCGCTCAGGCAGCGAATCTGCAAGTCGCCGCCGATCTTGCGTACCGCTGCTGTGATCAGGTCCATTTCGACGGAAAATATCTACGTCGCGACATCGGCCACCGAGAACTCAAGCGCTGAACCTACGCCCAGCTACTGAACCGTTTAACCCTCAAAATCACCTAAGTTTGCTCCCGATGGATCCAAATCGCACACTCATTCTGACGCTCTGTACAGGCAATATCTGCCGCAGCCCAATGGCAGAAAAAATCCTCCAACATGCCCTCGCAAAGGAGGCTGTGCCGTTAACCGAATTAACCGTTGAATCAGCTGGTATTGCTGCGGGATACGGTGCGCCCGCTTCAACACACTCCATCACCACCGTGCAAAAAATCGACCTCGATTTAACTCAGCATCAAAGCCAGCCCGTCACACAGGCACTGATCGACCGCACCTTCCTTGTGTTGGGCATGACCGATTCACATCTCGACATTCTCACACACCATTACCATAACCTGCCCAAACGGGTGCATCTTTTTCGAGAGTTCATGGAGCCTGGCAAGCCTGCACAAATACCCGATCCATATGGCCAAAGCATTGACGCATATCAAGACTGCTTTGATGCCATGGTCGAGGCCATTCCATCCCTGATTACCTATTTGAAACAAGAATACAAGTAGCATGCATTCATGTCCTAAAGTTTTCCGCATTGGAACGATGCTTGCCTGTGATTGCATGGATCTGTATGTTCCAGTCATTTTGTATGGTTCCGATTACCGTCATTCGTCATCCCAAAGAACGCCGCAGTAAGTGCAGTCTGACTCCGCTTGAAGGACGTGCAGATATTATTTTTCATCGTGCGCGGCCCAATTGGACCTTCGATGTAAGTGCTCACACCATACTTGTTCTGGGGGCGCCTGAGTTGTCGTCGGCGGATGCCACGCGTCCCTTGCTACTGTTGGACAGCACCTGGCGCTTGTTACCTCAGATTGAATCTTGCCTCGTTGGCGAAGGGGTGCGACGCACCTTGCCGGCAGTGCCCAGCGCTTATCCACGCGTGAGTAAACTCACGCAGGATCCTCTGGGAGGGCTAGCATCGGTCGAAGCCTTGTTTCTGGCCAAGCAACTGTTTGGTCAGCGCGACGATACCTTGTTGGCTCACTATCATTGGCGTGCCGAATTTCTGCACAACTTGAAGCATGCCGGGATACTGAGCTAGTTGCCGGATGCAGGTTTATTCGGCAGGCCCGGCAATCATCAGATCCTGCTCAGGACGCGGCAAGGTCTTGACCGAAAATTCGATCAATTCATCGCCACGCTTCACTGTAATGGTGGTAAAGTGATGGGCCCGGGTAAAAAATACTGCCTCGGGCACATCCGCAACAGTGTGGATACGATGTCCGGCAATCGCAACCAAATGATCTCCCTTGACTAAACCGGCCTGATGCGCCGGTGCTCCTTCGATCACAGTCGACAAATAGACCGCATTCGCAGATTCTGCCCCGAGCTTCTCGGCGACTTCAAACCCCATCCAGCCATGAATGACATGTCCCGAAAATAACAAATCATCGCGCACACGTGCCAGCGCAGCAACCGGCAAACAATAGGATGCATCTAATTCTGTGATGGATGCCACCGACATGCCGATTAACTGTCCATTGATATCTAGCATTGGACAGCCTCCCTGGCCTGCATCAACCGAGATCGAAGTGCGAATATATTTGGTTGGAAATACCTTGTTTCCAAGCTTCTTATCCATCCCAGTCACCATACCCATCGAAGGCGAAGGTTCGAAATCAAGCGGACATGTAAGTGCAATGACGATGGCCCCAAGACGAGGCTCAGCGACTTGAGGATCGAGTGCGACAATGGAAAAATCATCCGGCAATTCCAATACTCGTAACAGGGAAATATTGGTCACTCGATCATGACCGATGGCCTCGGCCGCATACGCCCTGCCCTGATATTCAAGCCACACTCGATCGGCATCTACCGCACGACTCGCACTCACCAGTACGTGCCCCTCGCGGCTAATGAAAAATCCCGTGCCCACTCGCAGCATCACTTGTGCTTTACCGCCGTCATCGGCACCGCGATAGGCCGCCTTAACGCGCACGATCGCCGCCTTATTTTGTTCGAATACTTCGATGAGGCGCTGCTGCAGGGCAAGCGCATCGGAGGAGGCGGCACACCAGTGTGTTGAGCACACACTTAACAGAAGAGCCATATATCCGATTCGAATCATCCTCCGACAAACTAGTAAACCAGGCCGGTCGACACGAATGAGATTCGCGCATGTGCTGAATCGGTCGAATAGACCGCTGCATCATAGGCCGCAACCTGCATCCCTTGCATCCCAAAGTCACGCCTGAATGTGTCCTCATCCGAAACATCATCGACGGAAATCGCATCCGTGCCGTAATCCAGGGTGCCGATCAAATTATCTGCCTGAATGGAGATCGGTAGTGCTGCATCCGCCACTTGAGCAGGCACATCAAAGGACATAATAGTAGCCGCCTGCGACGGCATTGGTGGAAATACCGTACGTACGGCAAATATGCCGATTACTACGGCACAGAGCGCAAACGCAGCGCCGGACAATAGACTACTTGAAAATCCACGCATGACTTGCAAGTACCAAGGATCTTTTTTGACTAGGGTCTGCAGCATGCGTTGATGTAATTCACGATCAAACTGATTCCAGAATGCCTCCGAGGGACGCTCGAATCGCTTCAAACGGAGCAGATTTTCGACATTTATTGCAGATGAGTATGGTTTGATTTGTTTAGCCATGAATCGATTGTTGAGTAAGCCATAGATTTTATCCGATATAATCTTTCAAATATGATTGAAGGTGTTGCTTAGCATAGTGCAAGCGGGAGCGTACGGTACCGACCGAGGCCTTCGTAATTTCTGCGATCTCTGCATGATCAAGGCCTTCGATTTCATGTAACACCACCACCATTCGGTGTTTGGGGGAGAGTTTTTGCAATGAATCGTTCAACTTTTCTTGTAACTCATGTACCAGTACTGCCGTCTCACTGCGATTTTTTGCAGTGAGACGCTCGAAAATTTCGGAACCGGACAGCTCTTCATTGATCGTTTCATAGCTAATGTAACGACGCCGACTGCGCTTGTTGAGAAAAGACATCGTGGTATTCATCGCAATTCGGTAAATCCAGGTGAAAAACGAAGACTTACCCTTGAAACGAGCGATCGCTTGAAATGCTTTGATAAAGGTTTCCTGAGTCAAATCGGAAGCATCTTCGCGATTACTCGTCATATTATAAATGAGCGAGAAAATCTGTTGCCGATACTTTTGCACCAGTTGGTTAAAGGCAGCGACATGACCAGCCTGCACACGCTGCACGACCACCCAGTCACGATCACGTTCCGACAATCGCGGAATATCTTGTGCAGCGGTCAAAGTACTTGAGACTGAATCTGTGGTTGCCATCACGGTAAAAGATCTAAAGCAATTCTCATGCTAATTGCAAGCAAACGTCGATTTTGCTTCGATTTGCTCATGCAATCTATTCAAATACTTAAGTCATCGTTACGAATTCCTTTTACACTATTGACAGTTGCACCATGAAACATGGTAACAATTAAGCCTTATTCATGCATACATCGCGTATAGTTATTACCGGCGTCGGTCTGACCTCGCCCAACGGCAATACTCTAGAGGAGTATCGACGGAATCTCCTTGCCGGGGTGGGTGGTATTGAATTGATTGAAATGCGTTACATGGGTGAGGTTCCCGCAGGAGTGTGTGACTTTGAGCCTAAGCAGTACCAATCCCGCAAAGAACTGCGCGTGGGCACTCGTGCCGGCAGTATCGCGGTTTATTGTGCCCATGAAGCGATTCAGCACAGTGGTCTGGACTTCGAACAGTGTGACAAAAGCCGCATTGGGGTTTATATTGGTACCACCGAGCATGGCAACGTCGAGACCGAAAACGAGGTGTATAACATCTCCAAATTCGACTACGACACACGCTTCTGGACCCACCATCATAATCCACGTACTGTGGCCAACAACCCTGCGGGCGAAATCACGATTAATATGGGGATCACCGGACCGCACTACACCATCGGTGCCGCTTGTGCCGCGGG
The DNA here is from genome assembly GCA_964226535.1 of Polaribacter sp. Classification (GTDB taxonomy): domain Bacteria; phylum Verrucomicrobiota; class Verrucomicrobiia; order Opitutales; family Coraliomargaritaceae; genus Lentimonas. The sequence goes on along the minus strand of CAXQRK010000022.1, from coordinate 8,675 downwards.
GAATGCCGGCCTGATCCAGGCGCTGCAAATGCTGCGCCTCGGCGAAGTTGATATCGCCCTCGCCGGCGGCGTCAGTGAAAGTATTCAATCGTTTGGGATCTTCGCTGGCTTCAAGAGTCAGGGTGCACTCGGTACTCACGCAAGCGACCCCAACAAAACCAGCCGTCCCTTTGATCAAAGCCGCAACGGCATTGTTGTCAGCGAAGGCGGCTGTCTGTATGTACTGGAGCGCATCGAAGATGCGCAAGCCCGCGGGGCCTGCATCCTTGCCGAAATCGTCGGTTATCACATCAATTCAGATGCTGGTGACTACGTCTTGCCTGACCCCACCCGTCAATCCGAATGTATGCGGGCGGCATTGAAGGTCGCCGGGATGTCGGCCGAACAGATTGATATCGTCAGCACCCATGCCACTTCTACACCGATGGGCGATATTCAGGAGTGCAAAGCCATTCGCGATGTATTTAACCACAGTCCGACCACTTACATCAACAACACCAAAAGTTTTATCGGCCATGCCATGGGCGCTGCCGGAGCACTTGAACTGGCCGGCAATCTGCCTTCTTTTCAAGATAATATCATCCACCCGACCATCAATGTCGAAACCCTTGACCCTGAGTGTAAACTGCGAAATCTTGTGATTAATCAGCCACTCAAAGTTGACGAAGTGAAAGTTATTCTCAACAACTCTTTTGGAATGCTTGGGATCAATTCTGCGTTGATCGTGCACAAATTTCAGCCATAAAGCAGTATCCGCATTCGCAATGACTCATTAGCTATCATCCATCTTGAATATGACAGAAGAACAGGTAAAACAAATCGTTATCGACATCATCAACGAAATCGCTCCCGATGAAGACACCTCCGCGCTCAAGCCGGAAGTGAATCTTCGTGACCAACTCGACTTGGACTCAATGGACTTTCTCGACATTGTGATGGAGTTGCGCAAGCAACACAATATTGAAGTTCCCGAAGCGGATTATCCAGAGCTGGCATCACTTGACAGTTGTGCCGCCTACTTAACTCCTAAATTTAACGCATAAGCTCTAGCGGCTCCGGTCGCAGCACACGCCACAGACCATCTGATCGCTGTATTGTGGTCCCAGCGGGGCATGGCGTCGCATAACCGATGAAACCCTCCGCTCTGGACAACCAACACTTTGACGTGGTCATTATCGGTGCCGGCATGGCTGGCATGGCTGCAGGCATTCGTCTTGCATTGGCCGACAAGCATGTGCTGATTGTGGAGCGGCACAACGCTAGCGGCGGCCTCAACTCATTTTACAGCATTGCCGGACGCAAGTACGACGTCGGGCTGCATGCCCTAACCAATTTTGTGCCCAAGGGCCGCAAAGGCACCCCACTGATCAAACTGCTGCGCCAACTGCGCATTCCCTACGATGCCCTCGATCTCTGTGAACAAAATGGCTCACGGATCGTTTTTCCCGGCGGCCAACTCAAGTTCAGCAATGACTTCGAACTGTTGGAAACCGAAGTTGCGCGTGCCTTCCCTCGGCAAATCGACGGTTTTCGACGCCTCGCCGAAGAAATACGTCACTTCGATGCATTTCACCTTGACGCGATTCGGACCTCGGCCCGCGCGGCCGTGCGACGACATATTTCCGACCCATTGTTGGAAGATATGATTTTTTGCCCCGTCATGTACTACGGCAGCGCCGAAGAGCACGACATGGACTATGCCCAGTTTGCCATCATGTTTCGCTCATTGTTCTTCGAAGGCTTCGCACGCCCCTTCGATGGCGTGCGCGTGATTATCAAACTCCTACAGGATCAATATCGCTCACTCGGCGGCCTTCGCGCCATGAAATGTGGTGTCCGCCAAATTCGTACCCAGCGTGGCAGGGCCGTGGCAATTGAACTCGACAACGGTGCCGTCTTAAGCGCCGATCAAATTATCTCAACCGCCGGTGCGGTCGAAACCGCACGCCTCTGCGACGACCTGCCCGCTGACAGCGGCCACGACAATATTGGCCAACTGAGTTTTACCGAAACCATCACCGTGCTCAATCGACAGCCGAGTGAATTCGGCTGGGATGATACCATCATTTTCTTCAACACCCGTGAGCGCTTTCATTATGCCGGCGTACGTGACGCAGCGGTCGATCCTACCAGCGGCGTAATCTGCTTTCCCAACAATTATCGCTACGGTGCAGGTCGCCAACTCAATGAAGGCTGGCTGCGAATCACCGCGATGGCGAATTATGAGCAATGGTGCTCGCTCAACCAAACAGACTACTGCGCCCAAAAGGAGCGGTGGTATCAAGCACTGCAAACAGTCGCGCTCGACATCCTGCCCAGTCCACCAGACGGGCTGAACGTGGACCAGGCACGTATCGCCCGAGACATGTTCACCCCGCGCACCGTGCGTCACTATACCGGGCACCTGAACGGCGCAATCTACGGCGCACCGTACAAAATCAAAAACGGCTGCACCCATTTGCAAAATCTCTACCTAGCCGGGACTGACCAGGGCTTCCTTGGCATCATCGGTGCCATGCTCAGCGGCATTTCCATGGCCAACCTGCATGTGCTAAGGCAAACGCTTTAGAGCCGTGCCTGAAGCATTGCAATCATTCAGAGATCGACCGATGCAGGAGGCTTCAAACAAAACAGATGGATCCAGGCTTAAGCCGTCCACGCAGTCAGCATTCGTTGCACACACAGTGTTCTGGGGCCTATTGTCTGGAGGACTTTCCGCCATTCTTTGGGTATTATCGATGCCGCCGTTTGAATGTGCCGAAGCCGCTTATCTTGCCTTCGTGCCACTGATACTATGGCTGTATACACAGCCATCCAGGCGACTGTGTCTGGCCGTAGCGCTGGGTACCGCTTGGGCCGCCTGGTTTGCCATTCTGATCTGGCTACGCCATGTCACACTGTTTGGCACCATTGCGCTGTCCGGCATGCTGGCGGTGATTTTTATGCTGTGGGTGATGTTGGTACATCGCATATTGCCATTAGTGGCGGCACGTTCCTTCGTTTGGCGAGCCTTGGGCTTTGCCAGTCTAGCGGGTACCTGGGTGGTACTGGAATGGTCGCGCACCTGGCTATTGTGGGGCTTCCCTTGGGCTCCGCTATCACTTAGCCAATGGCAGCGTCCGGTAGTCCTACAAATTGCGGCCTGGACCGGCGCATATGGAATCTCCTTTCTATTAATTTATTTTAATTGCTGCATCGCTCAGACCGTGCGCAATCGGGTGCTGGGCGCAAAGCACCGGCTTTGGACTGGATGGTTCAGCCTCGATCTATACCTGGCCTTAACCCTGCTGGGCGGGTGTGTCTGGATATTTTTCAAGTCACTACCGGCAGGGGACAGTGCCATCAGCTTATGTACGGCCGCGGTGGTCCAGCCCTACATTAAGCCGGAGGTAAAGTGGGATGAGGCAAAAGAGCTGGAAAATCTGCATATTTTGGAGCAACAGACGCGCCGGGTGGCCAACCTAGAAAGTGATCTGGTATTGTGGCCCGAAGCAGCAAGCCCGTGGCCGGTCAAAGGGTCCCCGCACATGCAGGCGCGAGTAGAGGCCCTAGTCGATGAAATTGCTAAACCGATTTTAATGGGCAATCTAGCCGTGGATCCTGGGACTGACCGATGGTATAACGGTGCATTTTTGGTCGCGCCAGCAACCGGACTAGCGGCTGACTACTATGTCAAACGCGAACTGGTACCGTTTGGCGAATTCGTGCCAAAACCGTTTGCATTTATCGATAAGGTGGTACCGGTAGGCGGCAACTTCGTGCCAGGCATCCAGCCAGGACTGATCGATTTAAACATCCACGATCACTCCTTGCGGATTGGCTCTTTGGTCTGTTATGAAGATATTTTTCCGAGTTTGGCACGAGACAGTGCTCGAGCGGGTGCCCAGATATTTTTTGTCGCTACCAATAATGCCTGGTATGGCGAAGAAGGCGGCGCCTCTCAACATGCCGCCCACTCGGTGCTGCGGGCAGTGGAAAATCGGCGCCCGGTGATGCGCTGTGGCAATGGCGGCTGGAGTGGTTGGATTGATGCCTATGGCACGGTGCGCGAGGTGTTACGCGATGCCGATGGCAGTATCTATTTCCGTGGTGGCGGATGTTACACGGTGGTCCATTTTAAACAATGGATGCAACAACACAGTATTTACACTCAGTATGGCGATTGGTTTGTCGCCGTTTGCGGGCTGCTGGCATTGATTGGAATCGCTATGCGGTGGATATTATAAACCTGGGTTCATGTAGGCGATAGACCCTTTAACTCCACTGGCCAATACCGTCTGAAAATAGGGTGCCTCGGCCTCCTCAGCGACGACATTGATTTCGATCTGACGAAACCCAGCTGCGGTTAAAAACTGATAGAGCTTATTTTCCGAAAATCCCAACCATACATCTGCATAGAGTTCGCGTGCCTGCTCAAACTGATGCGCCAACAGATCGATAATAATTAACTGCCCGCCCGGCTTGAGAATACGAAAGGCTTCCTGAATCGCTTTTTGCGGATGGTGTGCATGGTGCAGCGCCTGACTGAGCAGGGCTAGATCAAATGCTTGATCGTTGAGCGGCACCGCTTCAATATCGCCTAGCTGATAGCTTAGGTTGGTGAATCCATTCTTGTTGGCCAGTTCACGGCCAAACTCAACCATCTTTGGCGAATGATCAATGCAGACGACTTCGTCGGCTCGTCGCGCCAATAATTGCGATAATAGACCTTCGCCTGCACCCAAATCGACAATTTTAATCTTTGGAGTTAAATGTAACAAAAAATGTCCAATCGCTTCCCAACTTCGGCCCGGACAGTAATGCTTGCTCAAACGGCCAGCCACCGAATTAAAATAGTGCTCCGACTGCTGCTTACGCTTTTCCAAGATACGCTTCAAATTGGCATTATCTTCGTGAATCCGGCTTGTCCCTTGCACGGCGGTACAAGCCGCCTGCAGCAAGGCAGTACCCTGTACATCAAATGCCTGGTTTAATGTGTAGAAGGTCTTCTTACCTTCGCGACGATCATGCACCAATTCACCCTGCCTCAATAGAGCCAGATGCGATGAAATACGTGACTGCCCCATGTCTAATACCTCTTGAAGCTCTGCTACCGAAAGTTCCTGCCGTGCCAATAAGGACAAAATACGCACCCGCGTCGAGTCCGCCAATAGCTTCAATATTTCCCAAGAATCCGACATGCCACAAACCACTAAACTGAAGGAATGAGTTTAAATTGCGAGTTAAAATAAAAAAAGCGCCCTCAGAAGAAGGCGCTTCGGTGCGATATTTACCATCGATTTAGTGTTTGTCGAGCCAGCGACTAATCTTCAGAATTGTCCATTCTTCTTGGTTGCCACCTATATTGGTGGATGCAGTGGCACCGACCTCCTTGCCAAGCAATTGTTGCGCAAGTGGAGTCTTGTAAGACAGAATATTGTTTGCCGGATCACTGTCCCAGGCCCCCAAAATCGCGTAAGAATGGGTCTTGCCGGTAGAGCCTTGTTTGAGCTCGACGCAACTGCCGATACCGATATTCTCTGTTGTCGCGTCGCTGAAATCGGTAATCCGCGCACGAGAAAGGTCCACCTCCAATTCGTTCTTGCGGGACAGCAAAATATCTTGGTCCTGACGAGCCATTTTATATTCTGCATTTTCTTTCAAGTCACCGTGCTCCCGTGCGGTTACGATCGCTTGTTTATTTTCAGGAATCTTGGTGCTGATCAATTCTTCGTATTCAGCTTTCGCCAGATTAAAGCTGTCCTGAGATACGATTAGGGCATCTTCCTCAGATGCTTCCGTAGCCTGGCCTGCAAGTAAACTCTGAACCGTTGGAAACTTCTTGATGAACCGCGCGAGCAGCGATTTTTTGGTCAATTCTTCGAAGCCTTGATTGAGCAATAATGTTTGTGCGAGATCACAAGCCGTTTCGACATTAGCATCTGCCAACAAATCAGGGATCAATTCACTGTCATCACTTAACAAATCACCCAGAGGGATGCGACGGGCACTTGCATTCTGTAAGGCTTCGTGATCAATTGCATAAAACATTGCCGCCAGCAGACGTGGTGTAACCAATGGATTAATAATGGCCGCATATTTCTTCGAATTACGGTTTTTAACCACCCAGAAAAGCAGTGGTCCCTTAATAGTTTGCTCATTTAGCCAACGGTCTAAGCAATAGCTAATGCGTTTACTTTGGTCATGTTCCAACATGAAATTAATACATTCGCTGGTAAATTTACCGCTAGAATTGCGTAGCAAATCCTCCAGCATATGCTGCCACTTGTCTGGATAGGTACGATGGATCAAATCCAGATAACGCTTAAGATAGGGGCTCGGCAGCTCGGCTGCGAGTTCAGAATAATCATTGGTTGCATCTAGAATCGATGCGGATGAGGGCTCTAATGCTTCGACGTCTGCATGCAGATCGCGAGCCAGATTATTACGCACCCACACCCCATACAGACGATCGGCCTGGCGCAGACTTTTTGCATTGCGAATGGCATCCGTGAGTTCGGCTAGAATCTCTGGCATCTCCTCGCGAATCACTGAAATATTTTCAGAGAGTGCGTACAACTTCTCACCAAAAAGGATTTTTTGCTTTGGATTCTTCGTGGCGTGAAATTGCTCCAAAATTTCTTCTTCCGGCTTTACCGGCTCATCCCGAAAAATATACGGATCAGACTTTTTGATTGGCACACCAATACGGGGATCTTTGACTAATAGCTTCTTGGTCGCAGTCCACCATTTCTTGTATTTGATCGGTCCGATCACGCGTGCCAGGACACGTTCGATTTCAGCAGTACTCATGGCCTGTCCATCAGCAGCCGCAATGATTTCACAGATCAAGTCTGCGGGCTGCTGTTTGATCATTTGATTGATCAGGTCTGCTTCGGTGCGGGAACGAACTAAAATGTCGTCCGGCTTGAGCACATCCAGTTTGTCGACACAAAATGCAGGAGCCATCGCGTGGCCGGTCTTGCCATCTTCAAAATCGATAATGATCTTGGCTTCAACGGGATCATAATCAGTGATTTTGCCGAAGCCCCAGCTACGATGCAGACAATAATTGCCCGGCGCCATTGCTTCAAGCTTTGCGCGGGAGACCGCTAGTGTTGGATTTTTTTCAATGAGAGCGTCTATTTCCTCTTTGTTCATAATAGATTGCGAATACAATTCTTAAGTCGTAAAGAGTCGAGTATGTATACTTTATTGACCAATGAGAAGTATTAAGTTCAACTTATCTACACCTAATCTCAATGCCTGGGATGGCGCCGTTTTTCTAAGCGAAGCCTATCTCACCATGCGTCTAAAGGCAAATCAAGTGCTGGAACGCTTGCCGGACACGTTACCGAGTGCACGGCGGGCGACCTGTCAGGCCCTGTTTTGGGGTGCCCTGCGACATGGGCACCGAATACGACATGCGCTACAACCCTTTGTGCAGGGCAAGCTACGCGCTCGAATCGAAGCTATTTTTCTGGTTGCAGGCTACGAAATGCTCGCATCCACTTCAAGCAAACATCCGCAAATCGTGCATCATGCAGTGGAACGCGGCAAGCGACTGGCAACCATGGCTGAAACCAGACGACTGAACGCGGTGCTACGGAAACTTCCTGAAGCGCTCAGTACAACACACCCAAGCAATCGGCCAGACGTATACTTCAGCCATCCGAGGTGGTTGTTTAAGCGCTGGAACCAAGCATTTGGTCCACCGACCACGATCGCATTGATGAAATGGAATCAAGCCATTCCGGCCATCTATTTAAAGCGCTATGACCACTCAACCGAACCAGTGAAAGGCCTCATCGCCACAGAGTGGGATCAATTCTATCGGGTTGCAGACGATGTGTCATGGCAACAGGACTTACACCCCTTACTGAATCAGGGAAATGCTTACATCAAAGATCCGTCAACACGGCTGGCACCAGAGCTACTTGCCCCACAAAAAGGTCAAACGGTGCTTGATCTCTGTGCCGCCCCCGGCGGTAAAGCCTACGATCTGGCCCATTTGATGCAGCTTGAGGGGCATATTGTTGCAGTAGACTTACCCAGCGAGCGCATCCAACGCCTACGTGACAATCTCCATAATCTCGCGACGGATACCCTGGGTTGCACCATCCTCGAAAGTGATCTGCTGGAACTCACCGAGCATACCTTTACCCAGGCACAACTTCCCATAGAGTACGACGCCGTTATGCTGGATGCACCTTGCTCAAATACCGGGGTCATCCAGCGCCGCACGGACGTTAAATGGCGCTTGCGCGGGAACACCGCGATCCGTCACTGCGCCGAACGGCAACTGCAACTGCTTACCGCCGCCGCTCGCTGGGTCAAACCAGAGGGCCGTATCGTCTACAGCACCTGCAGCATCGAGGCAGATGAAAATAAGCAGGTCGTCGACGCCTTCCTGCAATCCGCCGCCGGCACCCGATTCACGCTTAACAACAGTATCATCAGTCTGCCATGGGAAACCGGACATGACGGCGCGAGCGCATTTTTACTAATTGCAAAAAAGCCTGCTTAGCCGAGCCACTGAGATGACCTTGAAGAGCTACTCCCGAATTTAGGTTGAATAGCGTGGTTTGTGCTGAGGAAAAAAAGGCCCGTCTTCATTTGCATAAAGACGGGCCATAAGACTGGCGATAACCTACTCTCGCACCCCAGCGTGGGGGCACTACCATCGGCGGACTGCA
>CAXQRK010000021.1:2500-11256 GCA_964226535.1 Polaribacter sp. | reverse complement strand
GTGCCTGCCAGCGCATTTTCTAGAGTCTGGGCATTAAACACATAAATACCCATTGATGCGAGGCAATAGTCCTGCGTGCCGGGATGCTGCATTTTAGTGCGCACACTATCACCAACCACCAAGTGTTTGATCACCTCAGGATCCTTTGGTTTTTCAACAAACTCTTTAATTTCAAGCGTCTCATCCACACGCATCAAGCCCAGTCCCTCCGCCTGATCCAAGCGGATGGGTTTGGCTGCGATGGTTACCGCCGCACCGGAGACAGCGTGGGCATGCACGACATTTGCCAGATCCATGCGGTACAGTTGATCACCGGAAAGAATTACATACAGGTCGTTTGTTCCTCTGCTGCCAAAATGATTCATATTTTGCCGTACCGCATCTGCGGTGCCTTGATACCAACCATCACTAGCATCCGTTTGCTCCGCAGATAAAATATCCACACAGCCGCCACCAAAAGAATCAAATTTGTAGGACTCCTGAATGTGTCGATGTAACGATGCAGTATTAAACTGGGTCAGTACATAGATTTGATTCATCCCTGCATTTAAACAGTTACTGATTGGGATATCGACTAAGCGATATTTGCCGGCTACGGGCACTGCGGGTTTGCAGCGTTCTTTGGTTAAGGGGTAGAGGCGAGAGCCGCGACCACCTCCCATAATAATACAGATAACTTTACGCTTTTTCATATGTGTTCATTTGGGGCGCCTGAATAATTTGAATTAACTTGATTACTAGACTATTTATGTTCGAATATGAAGCCTTATGTGTGGAATTGTTGGATATGTTGGTCGCGATCGGGCAGGCAGTGTTATGCTCGATGGTTTGAAGCGTTTGGAATACCGTGGTTACGATTCAGCGGGCCTGGCGATTTGGACTGAAGCCGGGATTAAACAGACTAAACGCACCGGTCGGGTAGTCGCGCTCGAAAATGCTTTGGGCGACGATTTAATGGGCACGCTCGGCATTAGTCACACGCGCTGGGCTACGCATGGGGAGGTCTCTGAAGCCAACGCCCACCCACATACCAGTAGCAACGGCACAATCGCCCTGGTCCACAATGGGGTGATCGAAAATTGCGATGGGATTAAACAATTCCTGATCAAACAAGGCTATACGTTTGCATCTCAAACCGATTCCGAAGCGCTTTGCAATCTGATCGACTACCACTATGCTAAAGAATTGGCTGTTGCCGGGAAAAATCGCTTTCTGGAGGCGGTTCGTAAAAGCCTCCGCCACGTTAAAGGCACCTATGGCATCGCTGTAATCTGTACCGACAATCCCGGGGAGTTGATTGGCGCTCGCAAGGGCTCCCCTCTGATTCTCGGCGTCGGCAATGGCGAAAATCTGCTCGCCAGTGATGTCAATGCCATCACTCACTGTACGCAAAATGTCGTCTACCTAAGTGATGATGAAGTCGTCCATATCCAGCAGGATGCATTCTCGATCACCACCATCGGTAGTCAATCGGTCGAAGCCGTCATTCAGCAGATTGATTGGGACACGTCTGAGGCTGAACTGGGTGATTACCGACATTTCATGCAAAAGGAAATATTTGAGCAGCCGACCGCCCTACAAAATAGTATGCGCGGACGCTTCTCTGATGATGGTAGCACGGCGGTTTTCGGCGGCTTGAACCTTAGCCCTCGAGAACTGCGACAGATGGATCGCATTTTATTTCTCGCTTGTGGCACGGCATGGCACGCCTGTCTGGTTGCCAAATACCTAATCGAGTGCTTTTCCCGCATTCCGGTTGAAGTGGAATATGCCTCTGAGTTTCGTTATCGCAATTCACCATTGGATAAAAATACCCTCGTGATTGCAATCAGCCAGTCGGGCGAAACCATCGATACCCTTGGCGCCCTGCGTGAAGCCAAGCGTAAGGGCTACCGCACACTGGCAATCAATAACAGCGTCGGCTCGACCATCGCACGCGAGAGCGACGGCGGCATTTATCAGCATGTGGGTCCTGAGATTGGCGTGGCGTCGACCAAGGCCTTCACCTCGCAGATTGTTATCTGCGCGATGCTGGCGCTTTATTTGGGGCGGCTGCGTGACCTTAGTTACAGTGACGGTATTCAGATCGTCAATGCACTTAAACAAGTGCCCGCCCAGGTCGCGCAGATTCTCGGCCAAGATGCTGCGATTGCCGCCATCGCTCGAAACTATGCTCATTATGAGGACTGCCTGTTTCTTGGTCGCCAACTCATGTTTCCGATCGCCCTAGAAGGTGCGCTTAAATTAAAAGAGATCTCCTACATTCACGCGGAAGGCTATCCCGCTGCAGAAATGAAGCATGGGCCAATTGCGCTCATTTCGGAAGATTGCTTTAGCGTATTTCTGGCCACCAGCGGCGAAATTTTTCATAAAAGCATGGCCAATATACAGGAAGTCAAGGCTCGTAAGGGAAAGGTGATTTGTATTGCCACCGCAGATTGCGATCTGCCCGAAGGCTTGGTCGATGATGTCGTGCTGGTGCCTAAGTGCCACGAAATTGTAAAGCCCATTCTGATGAGTATTCCGGTTCAATTGTTTAGCTACTACGTGGCGCTTGAGCGTGGTTGTGATGTCGATAAACCACGCAATTTGGCCAAATCAGTGACGGTCGAATAGTTGCACATCTGATTTACGGCTTCCACACAAAGCGCCAGGGCACCGCGGCCCACTGGGCTCCGGAGTAATCGATACCAACACGTTGTGTGGTCAGGATGCAGGCTGGATCGACTGTTGTTTCGAATGCTTCAACCCAGAGCCCACCCGCTCGTGTTAGCAATTGATTGTTGAATGTGTGGTCAATTTGAAAGTGCTTGGTTAAACGTCCTGGCCCTTCCACTCCTTCAACCCCTCGAATTAATACTGCTGCCGGATAGCCTGGCTCGCGCGTGGTGATATTGAGCAACCAGTGTACCCCGTAGCACAGGTAGATATAGGCCCGCCCCGGCGGCCCAAACATCACCACATTGCGTTTCGTTACCCCCTTGTGGGCGTGCGAGGCACGATCGTCAAAGCCGTCGTAAGCTTCCGTTTCGCAAATTCGAGCACGCACAGTGGTATTTGAATTCAGTCGTCGACATAATTGCTGCCCAATTAAATCACGGGCTACGTCGAGTGTTGGTCGCTCAAAGAAGGCCTTGTCCAATACAGCTGCCATTAGTGATTACGCTCCTGTATGCGCATGATCCTACTGCTGGCATTCTGGTCTACAATCGTGACCTCGACAATAGTTTGAACAACAGTTTGCAGCATTGATTAGCAATGTAGTTAAACCGGCCATAATGGCCAGCAGAATGTTTGTCTGTAGCCCATAAAGAATGGCTAAAAAATAATTTGCAGCAGAATTTGCGGGAAATATTGCCAAGCCAGTCAATTGTCTTAAGGTAATTGTTTTAGACATGAAAAAGTCCGCACATACACTAGCGAGCGAAGATAATATATTGCTGAAGGCCTCTCCAAAACGCCTGTTTGAAAGCTTGATGGAACAAACAGCTGACCGCATTTACATCAAAGACCGCAAAAGTCGATTCGTTGCGGTGAGCCAGACACTTGCCGATATTCACGGGTATTCGAATCGCAGCGAACTTGAAGGCGTTACTGACTTTGATTTATTTTCAAATGAGCATGCTCAGCAAGCCTTCGATGACGAGCAACGAATCATCAAAACCGGCAAGTCGATGATCAATGTGGTTGAGAAAGAAACCTGGCCCGATGGCAGTATTCGATGGGTGATGTCCAGCAAAGCACCCTTAAAGCTACAGTCCGGCAAGCTGGTTGGTATACTGGGGATTACCCGTGACATTACCAATGAGAAGCTCGCCCAGGAGAGACTGGCACAGAGCGAACAACAACTGCGCGAGCAAAATGAAATTATGCGCTCCGATTATGAGAGTGCTCATAAAGTACAAAGCGTGATGATCCCCGGTCGAGTTCCAGAGAGCAAATACATTACGATTGCGTACCTATGGAAACCGATGGCCGGAGTTGGTGGCGATATCTTAAACTTTCCCAAAAATCCCAACAATCGCCTGCTGTTTTATTTAGGTGATGTATGCGGACATGGCGCCACGGCCGCTTTCTATACCGTGCTCCTTAAATATCTGACTGCACACGAGGCGGAAGTGTATGAAGAGGATCCCACCAAGTTTTTGGATGCGATTAACCGCGAAATTACCGGCCATCTCAAGGCCGGCTTCATCACCGGCATGGCCGGACACTTTAGCCGCAGGGCAGAGGATGGCAGTCGCACACTGTATCTGTCCAATTGTGGTCATCCCTTGAATCTGGTGTATCGTGCAGCAACGCGCACGATCGAATCAATTACCTTGCCCACCGGTATGGTCATGGGCCTGCCTGGCAGTCGCGCATCGGAAACGTTCAAGGTGGAGCTGCAGCAAGGCGACCGTTTCTATACCTACACTGACGGCATCCTCGAAGCGACGAATGCCATGGAAGAAGAGTTCTCGCGCGAAGGACTGGAACAGTCCTTACTTGAAAATGCGGATAAGCCCCTTCAAGAGACAATGGATATTCTCTACCGAACTGTGGCTGAATTTACCGGCCAACCCACTCAACAAGACGATATTACCTTGCTAGGATTTGAACTCAAATGAGTGCGCATGGCCTGATCCACCACACTTAACAGGTAGGCAGCTGCGGTTTCACTGCGCAATACATTGGCACCCAAGCGTACGGCGTTAAACCTCGACTCACGTAGTAACTGATATTCCGCTGCGGAGAAGTCACCTGCTGGTCCCACTGCAACAATGATTTCATCGCACCGGCTGGCCGTATTTAAGACCTCAAGGAGTGGGCGGCTGCCCGCCTCCAAACTTGCCACCACACGTAAGCTCCTGCATTCGGGCGGATTCATCGCCTCTAGGCAGTCCTGCAAACTCAAGGGTTCCAATAGCTTCGGGACATGTCTGAGCCCGCATTGTTTACAGGCTTCAATCATGGTCAGGTGCCATTTTTCAAGTTTTGGTTGGCGATGCTCACCCTGATCCGTGAATACCGGTTGAATCACCGCAGCACCTATCTCGGTCGCCATTCGCAAAATAAGGTCCATCGCTTTGGTCTTGGGCAGCGCTTGCAGTAACCTTATCCGCGGCATCGGCACCGGTGTGGCTTCGACCGACTCAATCGCCACCCGCACCCCCTTGACCGTGGCGACTTCGATTCTGCCCAGATAACAGCTGCCGAGACCGTCAAATACTTCGATCCGCGCGCCAGCCACCGCACGCAATACCCGCACCAGATGATGGCTCTCACGCGCATCCAGAATCAAACAATCCTTACCAACGCTTGCCTCTGGAAATAAATATGCACGATACGCCGCCATGATTCATGCATCCTGCAAGACTGCGGTCGAGACACAAGTCTGTTTCACACCTCGGCTGCTGTGGTTGGCCCATATTTGCTCGATTAGACTCGCATTCAATTAATTTTGGAATCATTCTAAATAGTGCTTGAAAACGGTCCAAATCATCTTTTACTGCTGCATAGTTTGACTACTATTGCGATTTGGAATCATTTAAAATTTAACCCGTTACTGTTAACGCTGACCACCATTCACCTTTCTTCATGCAACTCTCGGTCCCCCATAAAGCACTTTTGGATAAAGCTTTGGAGCGTAGTGGGCAGCGCTTGACCCGGCAGCGCGAACACATTTTTGCGCTGCTATTGGAAAAGCGCGACCACCCGACTGCAGACGAAATTTATGCGCGCGCCTGCATTGAGATGCCTTCGATCTCGCTGGCGACTGTGTATAATTGCCTCGAAATCCTCACTGAAACGGGGCTTCTCCGGCAGGTTAATTTTGAGCGCGAACCGACCCGCTATTGCCCAAATCTGACCCAACATGCGCATTTTTATTGTCGCGAGAGCGGTCAAGTCATTGACATTGATCTCTCCGAGCAATTAATCGCACAACTCATGGCAGCGCTGCCGAAGGGTTTTTCTGCCAACCACATCGACATTGCCTACGACGGCCAATGTGGCAGTGATCGACACTAATTTCGTCCTATTAAATACAATCTCTATTAAAAACTGAATAAACTCGTATGAACACGCTCGATATCAAACATCTGACCGTCTCGATTGATGGCCAACGCATTCTCAAAGACTTCAGCCTCTGCATTCCGAAGGGTGAAGTACACGCCCTCATGGGGCCGAATGGTACCGGTAAGAGCACCTTGGCAAAAGTCATTGCCGGCCACGCAGACTACACCGTCGAAGCGGGTGAAATTTTGCTCGATGGTGTCGACATACTCGGTCAAGAGCCTGATGAAATTGCCCGGGCAGGCTTGTTTTTGGCCTTTCAATATCCACTGGAAATCCCCGGAGTTAGCATTGCCAACTTCATTCGTGCCGCGCGCCGCGCACGCCTCCCCGAGGGTGAGGAGATTAATGCGGTCGAGTATTACAAAGAACTCTACGCAAAAATGGATGCCCTCAAGATGGATCGTAAATTCACCGCTCGCTCACTCAACGAGGGCTTTTCGGGCGGCGAGAAAAAACGTTGCGAAATCCTGCAAATGTCGATGCTGGAACCACAGTATTGTGTGATGGATGAAACCGACTCCGGCCTCGACATTGATGCCTTGCGGATTGTTGCCGATGGAGTCAACCTAATGCGCTCCAAACAGCGGGGCTTTCTGGTGATCACTCATTACCAACGCCTGCTCGAATACATTGTACCGGATCGGGTGCACGTCATGTATGATGGCCGCATTGTCCACAGTGGCGACGCCGAACTCGCTAGGCAACTCGAATCCAAGGGCTATGACTGGGTCAAGCAGGCGTTTGCGGCCGTGCCTGCCTAAGGCAGCGATGACTAACTTTTTACTTTCTACTGCTGATATATACGATGACTAATACAGACATTCAAAATCAAGCCATCCGGGTCGATACCGAGAAGGGCAATTTCAAGTATCCTGAAGATTATGCCTTCGATGCGGGCGTCGGCCTCAATCAGGACACCGTCAAATATATTTCCGAGGTCAAACAAGAAGCTCCTTGGATTCTTGATTTTCGTCTCAAGGCACTGGAGATCTTTGAGCGAAAACCGATGCCGACCAAGTGGGCTGATCAAGACCTGAATAATATCCACTTCGACGAGATTCGTTACTATCTGTCCAAGGGGCAGGTGCCCTCACGCACCTGGGATGAGGTGCCTGATGATGTGAAAGAAACCTTTGAGCGCCTCGGCATCCCCGAGCAGGAGCGTAAGTTCCTGGCGGGTGTAGAGGCACAGTTCGACTCCGAAGCTGCCTACTCTCGCATGCAGGAAGATCTTGAAAAAGAGGGAGTGATTTTTGTAGGTTCAAGCGAAGGTCTGGCGCAATATCCGGAAATTTTCCGGCCTTATTTCGGCAAAGTAATCCCGAGCTCGGATAACAAATTCGCTGCGCTCAACAGCGCGACGTTTTCTGGTGGCAGTTTCATCTATGTACCCAAGGGGGTCAAACTAAAGCAACCGCTGCAGGCCTACTTTCGGATCAATGCGGAAAATTTCGGCCAATTTGAACGCACCCTGATCATCGCCGACGAAGGCGCAGAGATCACTTACATGGAGGGCTGCACTGCACCGAAGTTTGAAACCGCCACTTTGCACAGTGCGGTGGTCGAGCTAGTCGCGCTTAAGAATGCCAAAATTCAATATATCACCGTGCAGAACTGGTCTTCGAACGTGTTCAATCTGGTCACCAAACGTGGCATGGCGGATGAGGGGGCCGAAGTGAAGTGGATCGATTGCAATATTGGTTCACGCTTGACCATGAAGTATCCCGGTGTGGTGCTGAAGGGCAGAGAGGCTCGCGGCGAGGTGCTGTCGATTGCACTCGCCAATGATGGCCAACATCAGGACACTGGTGCCAAAATGATCCATCTCGCAGATAATACGACGAGTAATATTATCTCTAAGTCGATTTCAATCGGCGAGGGACGTTCGACCTATCGGGGGCAGGTTTACATGCCAAAGCATCTCAAAAATTGTAAAAACAATACCGAATGTGATGCCTTGCTGATCAATACCAACAGCCGCACCGATACCTATCCGGCGATCACCACCCGCGGCCAAAACAATACCGTGCAACACGAAGCCAGCGTCTCCAAAGTCAGTGCGGAGCAAATTTTCTATATGATGCAGCGCGGACTCTCAGAAGGCGAAGCCATGAGTCTTGCAGTCAATGGATTTGTAAATGACCTGATGAAAGCCTTTCCGATGGAATATTCGGTCGAACTCAAGCGCCTCATTGATATGGAAATGGAAGGCTCGGTTGGATAGGCCGCCAGTCTCCTGCCTGTAAACATTTAACGTTTAAACCTCGCATGACTCAAGTTTTGGACAATCCAACTCATCCCGCCACCGTAAATGAGCCGGCATGGCTCACGACGCTTCGTCAACAAGGTCAGGCCGATTTCAACCGTTTTCCTGCACCGAGCGCTGCGGATGAGCGCTGGCGCTTTGCCGCGGTCGGTACCCTTGAGATCGATGGCTTCGCGCCCGCGCCTACACCTGCCGCCAACACCCTGGCTGAATTGCTCGCACGCTCAAATTTGATTGGCCAACGTGCTGGACAATTAGTCTTCGTCGACGATGCACAGGCTCAATTTGAAGGCATCAGCGAGACACTCGCCAGGCAGGGTGTGCGCTATCTACCGGTGGCTGAGGCCATTGTGCAGTGCCCCGAATTGCTGCAACAGTATTTTTTGCAGGAGTCCACGGAACTGGGCTCGGAAAAATACTTTGGCCTGCA
>CAXQRK010000020.1:0-4364 GCA_964226535.1 Polaribacter sp. | reverse complement strand
GATCTCAGTAGCGGATGAAAGTTCCCCCATTGAAATACCAAAAGAGAAAAAACCAGAACTAGCAAAACCAGAACCAAAAAAAACAGATCCACATCAGCTACGGGTTACATTTGCTGAATTGCAACTTGGTTCGGTAACGAAGGTTATTACACTCAACGAGAAATATGTTACGTTGTGCCTCGATCTTTTTCAAGACGAAGTGAAAGCTATGTTTGGTTCAGGCCAAAGGCACTTTAAAGGGACGACTACCACAGTACAGAACACCTCCATAGACATCCGGGTCGAGAAGGATGAGAGTGGTGTAACCTTCGACAATTGGTTTTTTGCGAGTGAAAGCTGACCGAGCGGAGTAAGAAATTTTGCATAGTAACTGCCCAGAGGCGGTGTAAGAAATTTTGTGTAAAGTCATTTCTCACTGATGCATTTTATTTGTATTCATTAGGCATTCTCTCAGAGAACTCAATAGAAAATCGGCTTAATGCAGCTGGTCAGCGGTCTTCTGATGTATTTGTCACTGCGATTCCAAGCATGGTGTTCAGCTTGGCCATACAGTTTTGCCCAATTGTTTCGCATGATGACTGTAGAAATTTTAAAAATTTGTGCACATTTTTTGACAAAAAAGATACAATTGTTTAAACTAATTATTTGAACGATTCTTTTCAATACACTCACCCCAAAAAGGAGATTAAAATGACTCAACATGCAGCAAATGGTACACGGCAACCTGTGATTATAACGTTCAAACCAAAGGATCAGCGTTCAACGCAGACAGCAGATAAACAAGAAATCCTTCAATCCAGCATTAAATCTGAAGTGAGTTTTTTGACTTCTACGGATTTTTCAAAGCAAGGAAGGGCGGTCGGCTCCGGTGAAGATTTGAGCAAGATCGGCTATGATGTCAATCGGTATGATGCCCCCATTTTAATGGCTCAGCTAAGCGATGAAGAAATTAAGCATCTGCAACAGAACGATGATGTCGTCAGTGTCGAGCCAGACGGGACCATGTATGCGATCGATGCAGTGCCGACTGCCGACCCGCAACCACTGGCACAAGCTTTTCCGATCGGCATTACTCAGATCAAAGCTCCCGATGCCTGGCCATCTAGCCAAGGCAAAGGCATTAAGGTCTTTATCTGTGATACTGGAATCGACTCAAATCATCCTGATTTGGTTGCAAATCTCAAAACCGGTAAAAGTTTTGTTACCAGTGAAAGTAGTACCGAAGATTTTCATGGTCATGGCACCCACTGCGCGGGTACGGTAGCGGCTGCGATGAATCAAATTGGTGTGGTTGGCGTGGCGCCCTATGCGTATTTGTATCCGGTCAAAGTGCTGTCTGCCAGTGGTAGTGGCAACTGGAGTTGGTTAATTGCGGCACTGGACTGGATCATGGACAAAAAAGGCGCACGCATCGCCAGTATGAGTCTAGGTGGCGGCGGCGCCCCCCAGGCACTGGCGAATATGTGTAAAGCCGCTTATAAAGATGGTGTGTTACTCGTGGCGGCAGCCGGCAATAGCGGGCCAGGTAATAATACGGTGGGCTATCCGGCTAAATATAAGGATGTTGTCGCCGTATCTGCCGTTGATGCCAACGACATCATTGCCAACTTCTCAAGCCGCGGACCGGAAGTTGAGATTTGTGCGCCCGGAGTTTCGGTTTTGTCTACCAAACACGGTGGTGGTTACACCACAATGAGCGGCACGTCAATGGCGTGTCCTCATGTGGCCGGTGTCGCTGCCCTGGTGTGGGGCTCACATCGGAGTGTCAATAACAAAAAAGTTCGATGGTTGTTGAATACCTTCACTGATAAAGTCGGTGATCAAAATCCTCAGAATTATGGTAAGGGCCGCGTCAATGCGAACTCTTCGGTTTTCTATATTGGAAATCCACCAGAACATACATCCTAATACAATACTGTATCGATGGGGATGCCCATGTAATCAACTAGAATCCAGATGTCTTAAGCTATTTAAGTCAGATGAAGTCCGATTGGCTATCTTTCATGCCCTGCAGCCTAGGCTGCGGGGCATGAACTGTATAGTCTTTGTATTTTGCCAAAATTAGTCACTGCATATTTTGGGAAAGTCGCTTGGATGAATGCATGTACCGGCCTGAATTGCATCCATACCCTGCCCTACTCAGTCTGGCCCTGGCAAGCTGCATCGGCATCGCTGCCGTGCCGGCGACCAGTGCCGCTACGCACGTACCACGCTACGCACGTAATTTCCAAATCACATCCTTTCCCACACACCGCATCGCAACCATCCATACGGCTCCACAGGACTCAACAATCACACATCAGTATGCGCTCGTTCCCAGGCATCAAGCCTTGCCTGAATTGCCCGACAATGTAACGGTGATTCGTACGCCTGTCGAACGTGTCGTTGTGATGGAAACCGTCTATATCGGCTATCTGGATGCACTCGGCCAATCGGAAACCATTGTTGGAGCGGCCAGCGTGGATTATATTAGCCACCCCACCATCCGCTCGCGCCTGGAACAGGGCCGCATTCAAGCCGTACAAATCGGCGCTGCGCTCGACCTTGAACGCCTGCTACTTTTGCGTCCCGATCTCATTCTTACCAGTATCGCCGCCCCCCCTCCGTTCGATGTGCCTGCAACACTAGAGCGCTCCGGCCTGCCAATCGTACGCTCTGCCGGCTATATGGAATCGCATCCTCTTGCCCGTTCTGAATGGATCAAATTTATTGCGGCCTTTTTTGAGCTTGAAGATCAGGCGCATCAGTACTTTGATACCGTTGCGGCTCGTTACCAAGCTCTCTGCCGAAAAACCCAATCTTTGCAACAAAGGCCGAGTGTTTTTTGTGGTGCACCTTATGCCGGTGCATGGCATGTGGCGAGCGGCGAGAGTTATACGGCGCAAACAATTCGCGATGCTGGCGGTCACTATCTCTGGGCCGATAGTCCAGGCAGCGGTGCAATCCCACTGGATACTGAGCGCGTCTTCGGCAAGGCCGCAAATGCCAATATCTGGATCAACCCCGGGCATTACCGCAGCCGGAGTGCACTGTACGGAGCCGATCAACGATTTCGAAAATTCCGAGCTGCCCATACCGGACAAATTTTCAACAATACCAGGCAACGCAACCCTAGCGGTGGTAATTCCATCTGGGAAACGGGCATCGTTCGACCCGACGATGTACTCGCCGATCTAATCAAGATCTTTCATCCCGAACTCATGCCGGATTGGGAATTTGTTTATTACGAGCGCTTGCCGTAAGCAACCGTACACCGCAAATGTGTTGCCGCTTAAGCTTGTGCTTGCGAGATAAGCCGGTTTAAGGATTGTTCATGAATTCGTCTTACCGAGGCCGCATCGCACCGACCCCCAGCGGTTATTTACACCTCGGCCATGCACACACATTCTGGATTGCTATGCAGCGCGCCCGCAATGCGGGTGGCAAACTGATCTATCGTAACGAAGATCTGGACCCCGATCGCTGCAAAGCGAAATATGCCAAAGAAGCAATCGAAGACCTTCATTGGTTTGGCTGTCGATGGGATGAGGGGCCCGACATCGGCGGCCCGCTTGGCCCCTATCACCAAAGCGAACGCATGTCATTTTTTCACGATGCATGGGTACAATTAAAACAGGCCGGCTGCATCTACCCCTGCAATCAATCACGCAAAGACGTCGCCGAAGCGACTCAGGCACCACACGCGGACTCAAACAGCAATGCAGCCATTTATCCAGAACATCTACGCCCCCCCATCGGCGTGGGGACAACCGCTACGCATCCAGGCAACCGCAATTGGCGTTTTCGCGTACCAAACAACCGAAAAATAGAGTTTGACGACCGCAACGTTGGCCCCTGCACATTCGAATGTCTGCGTGACTTTGGAGACTTTCTCGTTTGGCGCAAAGATGGGCAGCCCGCTTATGAACTCGCCGTTGTGGTCGATGATGCCAGAATGGGCATTACTGAAGTAGTGCGTGGCGAAGATTTACTGCTTTCAACTGCGCGGCAATTATTGATCTACGAAGCGCTTGACTTACAGCCACCGGAATTTTACCACGTCCCATTGTTGTGTGATAGCAATGGTCAACGGCTCGCTAAGCGCCACCAGTCTCTCAGCTTACGCGAACTACGCACAACCGGAAACACTCCTCAAGCCCTGCGAAAATCGCCGGATTGGTTGTTTAGGACACGAGATTAATAACTATGTATCCACTTAGCATTAATCGACTTAAATGATATCAAAAGATACGCCAGTGATATTGCTTTTGCGAACTAAAGGCTTGAAGTCATTCACGAAACAATTACTGAGTTGAATATGCTATCCCAAGTGTTTATTTTTTTAAAGTGAATCAACTCAACCATAATACCCAATACCACACCAT
>CAXQRK010000019.1:0-4588 GCA_964226535.1 Polaribacter sp. | reverse complement strand
TGCATATTTTGTGGCGGGAACTTATATTTGCTTCTATGCAAAAGAGCGTAGGTTTGACTGCAGTATGGTAAATAGATGCTTTGAATGTGAGGGCGAATATTGATATTGTTTGAACATGACAGTGTCTAAACAATTCATACTTTTTGCATGTTTACTTGCGTTAAGTTCAGCAGCATTTTCCCACAGCGGTGGTCTCAATAAACAAAGATGTCATGCTGGTTCTCAACCGTATCATTGTCATGGAAAACAAAACTCAGCGACATCAAACGTTCCAAAAGCAGGAACAAAATTAACTGGTATTGTCACTCATGTGCGTGATGGTGACACAGTTGAAGTAGATGGAATTCCGATCAGATTGGCAGCTTTGGATTGTCCGGAAAAAGGTACTCAAAAAGGTGATTTTGCGACGAAGATTGCAAAACAATTTAAAGGGCTAAAAATGACGTGTGAATTGACCGGAGCAAAAACTTATGACCGCCTAGTCGCGTATTGTAGCGTAAGCGGAATAGACTACGGAAGATACATGATGCAAAACTCAAGCTGCAAAGTTTGGGAAAAGTATGATGTTTGGGATCGTTACTGATACAGCTTTATAGACAGCTATAGCTTGGAAATTCTTAGATGAATTTGACTTTGTCTGACGGCTCCAAAATACCAATATGATCACAGTCATTTAAGCACTTAATTTGAAAATCTCAATTCGAGGTCAGTACATCTAGCCACCTTAAAATGTCTCGCGGGGCGGGCTTGCGCCAAACGATCTGGTAGCTTTCGATGACATTTGACCTGGAAACCTTTATACCGGGTAAAGCTACCCAATCAGGGCACGGACGTTTAAGCAGGGCCGTTATCGCTGTGCGCGCGATGGTTTCGCCTTGCAGAATGGGGCGTTGGGCGGCTATCCCTACAATCCCCCGGTCTTGTGAGAGAACCCGTGTAACTTCTGTACCAAGGTCCACTGTTGAAATTGGTAAAGTTAAATTGCGGTCCGAGACGGCTCTTATCACTTCCATGCATGGTGTATCCCAAACTACGAATAAACCAGCTATATCAGGATTTTCGTCGATCAGCCGATCTGCATCACTTCCTGCATTTTCAATTTTTGTAAATCGTGCTGATTTTACACTCACATCAGGACGATTAAGTTCCATCCACTGGATAAATGCGATTTCCCTCTCATTCGAAGCAAAAAAGTCTGTTTCATAACCGAGGACGGCGGCAGTTGAGTCTATTGGCAGATGCGAAGACAAAAGCTCTGCTGCGATTTTACCCAACCCGTAATTGTCAGCCGAAACGAGTGAAGCATAGTCTTTGCCTGGAAGCATGCCAATTGGGACATTGTCAATCAGTACGAGTTTTATACCAGCTCTTGCGACTTCTAAATGAGCATCGGCGACTGTTGTGTTATTGACAGGCAATGAAATAATTGCATCCGGATTTTCAGCGCGTAGTCTATTTAACGCGACGATTTGCTTCTCTGGTGAAAAGTCACAATCCACAACGTCAATTACGATTGCGCCACATTCGCCAAGCAATCCTACTATACCTTGGACGAGATGCTGGGACCAATCGCTTTCCATTGTGTGCATGACGATTGCAATGTGCAGCCTTTTTGCTCGTGCTGCATCAATATCTTGGGGTAATAATGTGACACGCTCGGGTGGTGACGCGCGCTCACCATGCGGTCCAAGTCCAACGATAGTCATTCACTTCTCCTTTCCATTGCTGCAGGAGGAGGGAGTTCGTCATAAATCGTTGGCGGCTTGGCAGTCGCCTGAGACAAACTCTGCAAAAATTCTGGGTGTTTAGTGGGCGATCCGAGCATAAGCCAGTCTTTCAGGAAAGGAGGATCGAAAAGTGCTTCGATCGCAATATTGGAGGCTCCTAAAAGGGCTGCTGAGTTGTTCATTTGCGACCTCAGGATACGCATATCCCGAGTGACCAAGGGGTGGGAAGCTCCATAAACGGCTTCACGGAAGCTGGCCAACAATATGTCATTTGATTGAGCGATGGACCCGGCTAGGACAATGAGTTGTGGATTAAGCATATTGGCCAGAGTCGCAACGACACTCCCTATCAGCCGCCCGCTCTGAACGACAATTTCTGTGCTGGCCGTATCGCCCATTTGTGCTGCCTGACAAACGTCAATCGCGCTCAAATCACCTGTACGTGCCATGATATCAGCCAGTAGT
The DNA here is from genome assembly GCA_964226535.1 of Polaribacter sp. GTDB lineage: Bacteria > Verrucomicrobiota > Verrucomicrobiia > Opitutales > Coraliomargaritaceae > Lentimonas. The sequence continues at coordinate 2,396 of CAXQRK010000019.1, read as the reverse complement.
GGGCTGTCACCCGATGCGGCCACGGCAATGCCTTTGGCCTTTATCATACCTGAACCAGCCATTGCATCTAGAGTGCCTGTCATATTGTTATAATCCACAGGAAGCTGCCCAATCAGGCCGACTGCTCCTGATGATCCATGATATAAATGCCCGTCATTTATTAATCCAGCACCGATGCGTTGTCCCACTTTGACGAAAAGCATGGACTGTAGGCCAAGACCATCGCCTCCGAAGAATTCACCCATTGTCATAGTTTCGATGTTAGAGCGCATCCAAACCGGGGCTTGAAACCTTTGAGTTAATGTTTCAACCAAGCCAGATTTATCCCAGTTGGGAAGAAAATCAGGGGTCTGTGAAAGAAAAGGAGTTTCGGAGTTGGCAAGGACCGGACCCGGTACAGATATAGAAATGCCCCATAAATCTTTGGTATTTGGTTGTCGGGACATCATCCAATTGATCAGGGCACCAATCCTATCGATTGTCATGTAATGATCCGTGATGTCGATTATTTCATGATGTTCCGACACTAGTTTGCCAGTCAGATCAGCAACTCCAACACCAACCGAAGATTGCTCTAGATTGACCACAGCCAATCGTGCGCGGTCTTTTCTAATTTGGACAAGGCGTGGTGCTCTTCCGCCAGCTGCCGCACCTGTGGCGTTCTCGTCGACCAGATCCAAATCTTTCAATGTTGCAAGTCTGTCTGCGACGATTGCGCGGCCATACTCTCCGATGCGCTCGAGCTCCTGGCGTGTCGTTGCCTGTCCCAAGCGGACAAGATTTATGACATCTACAAGGCTGGCAACGGCTGTCTCGGTACTGCGTGGTCGCCCTTTTCCTTTGGTATGATTCGCGTTTTTCACGTCCATTTTACGAAATTTCATCTTTGAGTCGCCTGATACACAAACAATAGGCAGTCTTATTTTGCATGACAAGACATTACTTTTGCAGAAAAAAAGCAAAAGTTATGATACTTACGCAGATTTAATATTGACATATGCGTTTAATACGGCATTTTGCAGTGAAACCGGCATGTTTAGCTGGCTGGAGGAAAATAAAATGACCGAATGGAAATTCGCCTATCAGACGAATTGCTGGGGAGAACTGGGTGGTAATGCCGAGGGCGTGACCTCAATTACTCAGCTTAATTATCGTACCTTTGGCGACATGGATCGCGCCTGCTCTGAGATTGCTGCTGCTGGATACACAGGAGTTGAATTGTTTGATGGCAACCTGCTTGACTACAGTTGCGCGGACTTTCGAAAACTTCTGGCTAACAATGGCTTGTCACTCGTTGCAGTATATTCTGGTGCCAACTTCATTTTTGACGATATCTTGCCTGAAGAGCTGGCACGCATCACGCGTGCTGCTGATCGGGCCGCCGAACTAAACGCCCCACATTTGGTTGTTGGCGGTGGAGCAAAGCGATTTGATGGTATCCGAGACACCGACTATGACAAATTAGGTGCTGCTTTGGATCGTGTTAAGGGATTGGCTGAAGATCGCAAGCTTATCGCTCACTATCATCCGCATCTTTCGACGATTGTCGAAAGTCCAGAACAAGTGAGCAGAATTTTTGAGCTTACTGAGATTAATTTTTGTCCGGATACCGCCCATCTGGCTGCTGCTGGCGGTAACCCTGCTCAGTTGATCCGCGATCACGCTGACCGCATATCCTATATTCATCTGAAAGGGCTTCAAAACGAACCCTTTGCATTCACACCGCTGGATCGCGGTGATGTGCCGACCGACCCGATTATCGCCGCTATGCGCGAGACGCAGTTCACCGGATGGGTCTGCACTGAACTAGATGCCTGGGACGACCCTGCCGAAGGTGCACGTGCCAGCATGGACTACCTAACCCAAGCCTAATCGGTTTATTTTAACGGGGTGCGCCCCATCTTCTGGGAGGAAGAACAATGTTTACACGTAGAACACTTATGGGATCGGTTGCCGCGATTGCAATTGCTCTTAGCGCTATGCCGGCAGCGGCAGATCCGACCGCAGCTTTGGCTGCGCTTCAGGAAAGCGTTCTGTCCAAAGGCCCGAACGGCGAGGACCCAAGCCCGGCGGCTGATCTGTCGCTGAGCGGTGCCGAGATCGACCAGATCAAAGCTATGAATGCAACTGCGGCGATTGTTATGCATTACGGCGGAAACGATTGGTCGCGTGCACAGATCGAAGGTTTGAAATTCCAGTTCGCTGAAATGGGTATCGACGTTATCGCCGTCACTGACGCTGGCTTTAAGCCAGAAAAGCAGGTGGCAGATATCGAAACTGTCATGGCGCGTCAGCCAGATATCATCGTATCTGTTCCCACTGATCCGGCAGCAACTGCTGCAGCGTACAAAGCGGCTGCTGAAGCTGGTGCGAAAATCGTGTTCATGGAAAATACC
>CAXQRK010000018.1:0-10798 GCA_964226535.1 Polaribacter sp. | reverse complement strand
CCAGTACACATCCTTTCCAGGGATGCACAATCGGCCACTCTGTCACCTCTCCTAGGAAAGATCCGAACAAATTATACTGATACTTAAGGTCAATATAAATCTGAAATCTTTGTGCAATCCACTTATTTTTATGCTTTCAAAGCCAGTGAATGCGGCCTCATATGTTTGCAAATGATTTGGCTCTATCGATTATTGTATCTTCCAATCTTCCTCATGGTACTGCCCTACTATGGCTTGCGCATGTGGCGCCGCGGTGGCTATGCAAAAGACTTTCAACAACGGCTTGGATGCTTTCAACAATTAAGCCCACCACATCCCGATCGAAAGCGTGTCTGGCTGCAAGCAGTCAGCGTCGGCGAAGTCTTGGCGATCGGCCCCTTGATCCAGGCCTTACAGTCGGACAAGCGCATCGAAATCGTGCTGACCACCACCACCAGCACCGGGTATACCGAAGCGCGCAAGCGCTATACCCAGCAGGTTTACTGGATCGGCCTATTCCCACTGGACTTCTACCTGTGTTCACGCATGACCTGGCAACGTCTTCAGGCAGATGCAATCATTTTAACTGAAAGTGAATTGTGGCCCGAGCACTTACACCAGGCTCGCACACACGGTGTCCCGGCTTTCTTAGTCAATGCACGCATCTCAGATAACAGTTACAAACGTTATCTGAAAATACCAAGACTCGCACGGCATCTGCTGCAACAACTAGATTATATATTTGCCGCCAGCGATCAGGATCGGTCACGCTTAATTCAACTGGGTGCAAATGAGGCCCAGATCAGATCAACCGGTAGCATTAAATTTGATGTATCCATGGGAGCTTGTCTGAACACCGCTGCACAGCATGCGCTGCGCAAGGAACTCGGATTTGCGACTGAGCCGGACAAGGCAGCGCCCTTTGTATTACTTGGATCCTCGACCTGGCCTGGTGAAGAGGCCACCTTGCTGCGCATTCAGACACATGTTATTGCGCAGGGCATTGACTGTCGACTGCTGCTGGTGCCACGACACGCCGAACGCGGGGCTGAGATCGTTGATCTATTGAACACACAAGCACTACGGTGGCACCAGCGCTCGCAACAGATTCCTCTAGATACGGCGGTAGAGATTTATTTGGCGGATACCACAGGCGAACTCAGCTACCTCACCCAAATTGCTGATTTGGCCTTTATTGGCAAAAGTCTGCCACCGAATAGTGGCGGACAAACACCGATAGAAGCTGCCGGGCTGGGCATTCCCATTCTGATGGGGCCTCACATGAATAACTTTAAAGCGGTCACTGATTCCTTGATTCGAAGTGGTGCAGCTCATATCGTTGAGACTGAAGAGATGCTTGGAAAATGGGTTCTTGATCTAAGCCAAGACCGCCGTGCACGTGCAGTAATGGCTCAGGCCGGCCGGGACTGGCACGCAAAAAATCAGGGGAGTAGTGTCCGCATCGCACAAGCGATTTTGGCCATGCTGCAGTAAAAAAGTATCCTACATGCGGTTCAAGGCAGATATTCCGCAGGGATAGGACTCAAGTGCTTTGTTCGGACTCATGTACCTCCATGTCGGGCGGCACACATCCCAGTGCTTCTTGCATGGTGGTTAGACCCTCCTTCACTTTCAGCATGCTATCTTGGTGCAAGGTCTTCATTCCATTGCGCATCGCGATACGCTTCAATACGACGGCTTCTTCTTCGGCATTAATTGCTTGCACCAGTTCTTCATTGGTTGCCATCAATTCGTGAATCCCAACACGTCCTTTATAGCCATTTGAACCGCAAGTGGGGCAACCATCGGCATTCACCCGTGGGACTTTCCCGCTCCACCCTAAAGCACGCTCCATAATCACGGCCTCATTCCCTTCCTGCAGGTGCATCTGCTTACAAGTCTTGCAGACCCGGCGCATCAAACGTTGCGCACACACACATACCAAAGATGCGGAAATCATAAAGGGCTCAATGCCCATTTCAGTCAGGCGGGATATGGTTGTAGGCGCATCATTGGTGTGTAGAGTGCTGAACAGCATGTGACCGGTCAGGGCAGCTTCCACTGCAATACCGGCGGTTTCTTTGTCTCGAATTTCACCAACTAGGATGACATCAGGGTCCTGCCTCAAGAAGGCGCGCAATGCGGTGGCAAAAGTCAACCCGATCTTACTGTGCATTTGCATTTGCAAAAGACCGGGCAAGGTGTACTCGATGGGATCTTCTGCAGTACGGATACAGACGTCGATTTTGTTGATTTCGTTCAATGCCGAATACAAGGTCATCGATTTCCCGGAACCGGTTGGGCCGCAGTGTAAGATCATCCCATAAGGACGCTGAATCAATTCGCGATACATATTCAGATTGTCTTCCGAAAATCCAAGTGCTGGCAGCGGCAGTGTACTCTTCTGCTTATCTAAAATACGCATCACCACACCCTCACCGTGGTTCAACGGGGCGGTTGCCACACGCAAGTCCACATCAATCCCCTTTTTATTGAATTGCTTGAACTGAATACGGCCATCCTGAGGCAAGCGCTTCTCTGCAATATCCAACTCTGACATGACCTTGAAACGTGCCAGTAACGCACCAGACGCCGCCGGCGGTATGACGAGTTGATTCTGCAACACCCCATCAATACGTACACGTACCCGTGTTTCGGTCTCAAAGGGCTCAATATGAATATCACTGGCACCTGCAATATAAGCCTCTTCAATGATGCGATTGGCCAACTTGATAACAGGAGCAGATTCTTCATCTGAAAAGTCTTCTGCCATTTCATCCGTATCACTGTCGAAATCCATGCCAAGCGCTTCGACAACATCACCGAATCCAAGCACCTCGCGCTTGGCGTCGTCTACCTTGAGGATATCCTTAATTGCATTTTCGAGTCCGAGCAAAACCGATACGCGCATCCCCGACAGTTCCCTTACGTCATTCACCACCTTGATATCGAATGGATTACTGACTGCCACCACAATGAAATCACCCACACAACCCAGCGGTAGAATTAAATTTGCACGACAAAAATCCTGATTTAGTACGGAGAAATTCGTCTCATTCACGACACAATGCTTCACATTGACTGGTGGCAATTTAAATGCGTGTGCTTTGGCAACCAAGACTTGAAATGCAGAAATTTGATACTTTTCGAGCAGCAGCGCTTCAATGGCATTGCCGGTCATATCCTGATCCGTATGGATAATCGCCTGAAATTGAGCGTCCGACAAATGCCCCATCTCAAGCAAATGTTTAACAATCGAAGTTTGAATACGAGCCAGTGCCATAAATATTCCGGGTAGGAGCAATCCAACAAATAGTAAACGATCCAACAATTAAAGAGTGGCTAAGTGCGGCTCAATCAAAGGGAGTTGCTTAAGATCCTCTACTGTTTGCAAATCAGCATTGAGTTTTAATCGGCTGGCCAATCCAGCCAGCGAATCACCAGAACTCAGTAATAAATCGTGCAGTTGCTTAATCTGCGCCCGCTGCATGAAAGCTTCCATCCGCTGTTCTGGCATGGGAACTTCAATGCGTCCAAGCACAGCGTCAAATGCCTCTAGGGTCAAGGGAGCATTTTCGTTGCGTGCAATCACCGTCGAAACAACCTCCTCGATCTGACGATAGTTTTCGGGCCAATCGAATGCCAAAATCGCATATGCAGCATCCGGAGTGACTGTTGCGGCATTAGGCTTGTCGTGCTGATTCGCAAATAAACGAGCCAAGCGGCGTACATATTCAGCCACATCGGCTGGACGTTGACTCAGCGCCGGCAATGTACACGCGCTACAATCAATCAGCTCTACTACGCGTGCGTCTGAGCGCGTGCCGGTCAATCGATAAATGAAACGGGCCGCTTGAGCGGAATCAATGGCTTGCAACGGTGCGGCCAAATACTCGTGAACTTGCATGAGCTGATCAATCGAAGCTAAATCAATCAAGCATACCTGACTCATTTCGACATTTGCCAACGAGGCCTTGATTGAATCCAATCCGCCGCTAGCCCACTCTTCAAACTTAAATTCCTGCACTGGCCGGTCCTGATAACCGCGCCAACGCGAAATATCTTGTACCGCCAGGGCCGCATCTCCACCGGGAGGCTCCAGAATCAAGAGATGGTTATCATGCTCACATTTGTTCCATGCCTCCCGCATAAATTGCTTTGAGAGCACACTACGCGCACTAAACAAACGCGGCTCATCGGGATAGTCCTGCGCCACAGCAGCGGTCAACGGCGGCGGACCACTGCTGTCAGGGGCAGACGATTGCTGCTCTACTGGCGCGGTTGGCTCGACAAATTTCGCCACATGTGATAAAAATACTGAAGTATCCAGAGGTTTTTCCAAGACCAAGGTGACACCCATATTCGCAACCTTTAAAAGCTCGGGCATATTCATCAGTCCAGAAATCAAAATAACCGGCAGATTTGGGTATATTTGATGCACTTCTTTGAGAAACTCGGCGCCATTCATCACCGGCATTTTGTAATCGGAGACAATCAATTGATAATGAATCTGCTTCAACTGCTGGATTGCCCGATCCGGGCGCGTGGTGACGTCTACCCGATAATGATGTGCACGCAGCAGGCTGCACAGCATTTCAGCATAATTCTCTTCGTCATCTAACACTAATATTTTTCCGGCCATAATCTATATTTTCCAAGATCGATCGCTCAAGTGGGTTCATTGTACGATTGCTTCAATCACAGTTGTATCGGTACCGAAAAATGCAGATACCGCAGACGAATCATGCGCAGATAAAATCGAAACTGCCTGCACGTACTCCAGACGCAGGCCTGCTAGCGTCTGCTCCAGTTGATCCCTAGAACAGACTTTCATGTTGGCCTGAAGCGCGGCAACAAGCAAGTCCAGTGATATAACATCTGCGGAGCATTGGTGCATTGCATATCGCAGGGTCGCGTGCAATTGCTCATAGTTATGATTCCATGTTTGCTCCGCCAAAAAGTCTTCAGCTGCTGGCGCAAGACGCGGGACTTTGGTTAATTTTTTCTGAGTGGCAATATCCCCTACGATTTGCTGGGTGAGAATCGAAATATCTGCCACACAGTCTCGCAATGCCGGCACCTTGACTTCAGCGGTCCTCATCAGAATATATAAATCCTCATTGATACGCGCCTCATCAAACAGTGTATCGAGATCATTGCTCACACAAAAAATAGTTCTCAAGGGTGGATCAATGTGCTCAAACGCATCGACACATTTCGCCAAGGATACCGCCAAACATTTTTGCGCATCACTCATGAATTCGATGTCCAGCAATACACAGGTGATCCGCTCAAAGCCGGATTGCTTGGCAATCTCGCATTGTGCAAGCACTTTTGCAGTGTCAAATGAACTAGCGCTCAGATAAACAAAATATTCTTTTTCACGATCATAAAAACTTCGAATATCGTCGCAAATTAATCCAAAGGCTGTGCCGGGTGGACCAATTAATGAGAGTGTTGATCTAAAATTACGCAGTCGATATAGACGCTTTACAAAAGAGACTGATTGTGGTGACTGACCGGGAAATGAACGAAAGGAAACCCCAAGATTGCCGTCCTGCTCGGCTCCAGTTGCCGGGCCACCACTCAAGTGCGTGTCCTCAAGCTCATGATTCTGCTTCAAGCGCTTTGCTTCATCAATCAGTTCAGTCGTGCGCTCCAATAACGAAAAAATATTCAGCGGCTTGAGAAACACTCCTCCAACACCATTATTAATTAACTCACGAACGGTATCATTCTCCAAAAAACCGGAAACCATAATAACTGGTATCTGGGGCTTTATTTGTTTAATCTGGGCAACGAATTCAGAACCAACCATGCCTGGCATTTTATGATCCGTCACCACCAAATCATAATCGCTATTGGTAAATACCTCAATTGCCTCAAACGGATCGTGTAAGGATCTCACCACATAATCCGCCTGCTTGAAAATGTCCGTCAGCAAGCTGTTAAAATCAGCATCATCATCCAAAATTAAAACACTATGAGCCATATCTTCTATTATTGTACCAAACTTTATTCTTGTTCAACTTCTTTGGCTGTCAAAATATTCTCTAATCGTTGCAGACTTTGATGCATTGAAGCAATTGATGTGGCATACCAAATGATGTTGCCATCCAGTAATGTTTCCCAATGCTTCACAACAGGTGTACTCATGTAATAACAGCTGGCAACCATATAGGTTTGCTCCACTTTATCGAACGGAATGCTCAAACAAGCCCGACAAAGTGAAGGGTCCAGATCAGGGATGGGCAATGAAGAAAGCTCCATATAATTCAGATCAATCAGGCCAAGACTGTGTTGCTCAAACAGATGATCTAACAATTTGGCTTCATCCAAGACCTTTAATTCGTCAATCAATATGCTTAGTATCGAAGCTGTTTTCAATGACTCATGTGATTGAATCGCGGCCATAAAGCTGTCATTGGCAGCATTTAAATCAGCACTTGAGATTAAACCTTCATTGACCAAAGAAGATCCCAAAAAACGGTTACTGCGCAGAATAAGTGCCCGATGTTGCTGCATTGCGAAGATTAACTGATCCTTCTAAATAAAAGTGTTGCGTTATGTCCACCAAATCCAAGGTTGTTACAAATAGCTACATTCACATCTGCTTCTCGCATTGTGTTCGGCACGTAGTCCAGATCACAATCTGGATCCGGCTCCTCATAATTAATCGTCGGTGGGACTTTACCATCACGAATGGCCAGCGCACAGACAGCCGATTCAATCCCCCCAGCCGCACCAAGCAAATGTCCAGTCATGCCTTTAGTTGAGCTGACCGGAATGCGGTAGGCATGATCACCCAATGCTTGTTTAATTGATAGGGTCTCAAACTTGTCATTGTATGGCGTTGAGGTACCGTGTGCATTGATGTAACTAACATCTTCGGGACTCAAGTTCGCTTGTTGGAGCACCTTGGAAATCGCCATCGAGAGTGCCTTGCCTTCCGGGTCAGGTGAGGTAACATGATATGCGTCACAGGTGGCACTATATCCGGCGATCTCACAATAAATGCGTGCCCCACGTGCCCGCGCATGTTCCAAAGTCTCCATAATCAAGATGCCAGAGCCCTCCCCCATGACAAACCCATCGCGACCTTTATCAAATGGACGGCTGGCACGTGTGGGCGTATCATTATAACGGGTACTCATCGCTTTCATCGAACAGAAACCTGCATAGCCAAGCTCTGTAATCGCCGCTTCACTACCACCCGCAATCATCACATCTGCTTCGTTATCACGCAAAATACGATAAGACTCACCGATGCTATGGGTCCCTGAGGCACAGGCACTGACGATGCCGTAGTTGGGCCCACGGGCACCAATTTCAATCGCAATCACACCGCTTGCCATATTTGCAATCAATGATGGTATCATGAACGGCGAAATCTTGCGCGGTCCCAGTTCAAACAGACGGCGGCTCTGCGTTTGGATGGTCAACATTCCGCCGATTCCGGAACTCACTAGCACACCGATGCGATCCGCATCTATTTTGGCCGAATCGACACCCGCATCCTGCAATGCCAGCTTGGCAGACGCCACCGCAAACTGGGTGTAGCGGTCATTGCGACGCGCTTCTTTGGGATCCATAAAATCGCCTGGCTTAAACTCCACAACTTCAGCCCCAATTTTTGACGGATACTCGCTCGTATCAAAGGAAGTGATGGCGTCGATCCCACTTTTGCCGGCCAACAACCCATCCCAAAAGGGCTCTACTCCATTGCCATAACTTGTTACCGTGCCAATTCCGGTAATCACGACTCGCTGCTGTTTAAACGATTGGTTCATACTACGTTATAAAAAGTAAGCCGCGATTAAGCGGCTTAAGTTTAGCAATGTGTTGGAAGACTTATCCGGCTTTTTCAGCTTTTTGGGTGATGTATTCAATGACTTTGCCTACCGTCGTTAGAGCTTCGGCATCTGTTTCAGGAATCTCACCATCAATTTCTGCATTAAACTCTTCTTCAAATGCCATGATCAGCTCGACGGTATCCAGCGAATCGGCACCAAGATCATCCAGAAAGGAAGCGTCTGCAGTGACTTGTTCTTCGTTCACATTGAGTTGATCAACAATAATACTTTTTACGCGTTGTTCGATTGTTTGTTCTGACATAATAATTTAGGTTAGAATTAAGGTTAAAATAATTAGACGAGATGTTCTTTCAGCATCACATGACCAGACCACCGTCAACTGTAAAAACCTGACCGGTGATGTAAGCGGCTTGTTCGGAAGCAAGAAATGCGGTTATGTAAGCAACATCTGCCGCGCTCCCCATGCGCTTCATCGGAATCAGTCCAACAATGGCCTGCTGCTGCTGCTCATTCAACTCGGCGGTCATATCGGTCTCGATAAAGCCAGGCGCCACTGCATTTACAGTGACCTTACGCGCTGCAAATTCTTTGGCGAGACTCTTGGTCAGACCAAGCATGCCGGCCTTTGCCGCTGCATAATTCGCCTGACCGGCATTGCCGGTCAAACCAGTTACTGACGAAATGTTAATTATCCGGCCCCAGCGCTGGCGAGTCATCGGACGCGCAAGCGTCTTGATCCAACTAAAGCAACTGGTAAGGTTTGTGCCAATCACATCTTCCCAATCGACATCGCTCATACGAAAAAGCAGTCCATCCCGGGTAATCCCAGCATTGTTCACCAGAATATCAATTGTGCCATGCGCTGCAAGAACCTGCTCGGCCGCAGCCGCAACTGCATGCTTATCGGCAACATCGACCGCAAGTGACTCTGCAGAACCACCTGCGGTACTGATTGCATCAGCAACTGCCCCACAAGACGCCTCTGAACGACTCACGCAAATAACATGGTGTCCTTTACTCGCCAGTAACTCTGCGATGCTCTTGCCAATTCCGCGGCCTGCTCCGGTAACAAGTGCTATTCTTTTATCGATTGATTCAGTCATTCAGGTGATACTTACAAGTTGGATTTTAGTACAAATTAAGTTTTCTGTGTTATTTTAAGCGGGTGCAAGCACGAATATTCGTTTCAAGCAATATTGACAGGCAGGATTTAAATCGGCTCAAGTGCTTGCATGCCATCGCCCGAACCACAACGCATCCAAAAAATTATAGCCAATGCTGGCATTTGCTCGCGCCGCGAAGCCGAACGCAAAATTGAGCAAGGACATGTACGAGTCAATGGCAAAATCGCTCAACTGGGCGACAAAGCCCTGCCTGGCGCTGCAATATTTGTCGACAACAAACCAATCCGGCATCAAACGGAATCCCCGGTAACCCTGATCATGAACAAACCTAAGGGCTATGTATGCACCCATGCAGACCCGTTTGTGGATAAGACGGTCTTCCACCTGCTGCAACCGGAACTGCAGCGCTTGCGACTTTTCTGTGCCGGTCGACTTGATAAAGACAGCGAAGGCCTGCTGATTATGACCAACGATGGCCAACTGGCCCATCGGATTACCCACCCAAGCACTGCCATTACCAAACGTTATCGGCTGGTCCTGCATCGCGACTTCAATACAGCTGACATCCCCAAGCTCTTGGCCGGGATTAAGGATGCCGGCGATTTTCTCAAAGCAGACAAAATCTTACCGGCACCTGCCATTGGCGAGGGCGCAGCACGACGCCTGGAAGTGCACCTCCATCATGGTAAAAAACGTGAAATCCGACGACTTTTCGAAGCCCACCGCTACTTTGTCAAAAAACTCGTCCGCATACAAATTGGCGGCATTGTTTTGAAAAATATCCCCAGAGGCGGAATTAAAATACTTGGCAAAAAGGATATTGAACGTCTTTTTGTGAAGTAATGAGTCAAACTTCCACTTCAACCCACCCCATATATTTTTAGTTATGCAACTCATCGATGGCAATGCGATCGCAGCATCAATTATTCAAGAACTCAGCGTTGAAGTGAGTGCGCTGTCTGACCAAAAACCAGTGGTCGCCTTTATCCGCGTCGGTGAAGATCCCGCCTCGGTTTCTTACGTACGCAAGAAAGAAAAGACGGCCGAACGCATCGGCATCGAGAGCCGCCTTTACGTACTTCCAGAAGGCGTTGCCCAAACAGAATTGTTCGCCCAGATTGATACACTCAATGCCGACCCCGACATCCATGGCATCCTGGTACAAGCACCGCTGCCCAAACACATGGATGAAACCGCCGTCTTCAACCGCGTGCATGCACACAAAGATGTCGATGGCTTCAATACCATCAATATCGGCAAACTTTGCCAGGAAGATCGTAGCGGCTTCGTCGCTTGCACACCCGCAGGCATCGTCGAATTAATTCAACGCAGTGACATCGACACCGCGGGCAAGCACGTGGTTGTGCTCGGCCGCAGTCAAATCGTCGGCAAGCCCGCCGCTCTACTCATGCTGCAGAAGGCCTATCCGGGGAATGCCACCGTAACCGTGTGTCACTCCCGCACCACTAACCTGCCACACATCACCCGACAGGCCGACCTGTTGATTGCCGCAATCGGACGCGCGAATTTTGTCACTGCGGATATGGTCAAAGAAGGCGTCAACATCATCGATGTCGGCATCAACCGAGTGACCGATCACAGCAAAAAAAGTGGCTATCGTCTGGTCGGGGATGTCGACTTCGCCACAGTTGCGCCTAAAGCAGCTCAGATCACACCGGTCCCTGGCGGGGTCGGCCCGATGACAGTTGCCATGCTGATGCACAACACCTTACGAGCCTTCAAAGCCAGCCAAACAAGGCGGCAACATGACTCTGCGCAAATTGATTAAAGCTAAACCATGATTGTTTAATGATTCTTGCAGCAGATTTTTTTATTTTAACATTTAGAAAATAACTCGCTGCTCGAGGATTGTATTTGAAC
>CAXQRK010000017.1:0-15319 GCA_964226535.1 Polaribacter sp. | reverse complement strand
CCAGACTCTAGAAAATGCGCTGGCAGGCACGACCAAAGATTTTGGCAAAGAAGTGATCCCCAGCTTGCTCGGTAAGGAAAAGTTGTGCAGCTATATATTTGATCAATATTGGGAAGATATCGGCACCGTGAAGGCATTTTTTAATACGAATTTGAGCCTCACAAACGCAATGCCACCGTTTAATTTTTTTGATGAAGACGCCAAAATATACACGCGTGCACGTCTGCTACCGGCAAGTAAATTGAACTCATGTAAGGCCAATCAAGCAGTTGTTGCAGATGGGTGCATCGTCACCAATGGCACCCTTAATCGTTGTTCACTCGGAGTACGTTCGGTAGTGCATGATGGTGCCGAGTTGCAGAATGTGGTAATGATGGGAGCAGACTCTTATGAAACAGTTAAAGACTTACAAGAAAACCGGGCATTGGGGCGCCCCGCCATCGGCGTCGGCTCCGGCACTATTGTTAGACATGCCATTTTAGATAAGAATGTCCGGATTGGTCGCAATGTCATATTGGATCCCAGCGGACTGCCAGACCGTTTCGGCGAGGGCATTGATCTCGCCATTCGAGACGGGGTATTGATCGTTTGTAAGAACGTGGTGGTACCGGATGGCTTTGTCCTCAAAAAATGATTTATCATAATTATTGATTGCCATCACACCTGCTTGTCGGCACTATTATATACGTAGTAGAAATGAGCAATTATACCTTTCACCTCAATCCCCAAAAACGATGAAGCATATACTTATTTGCACAGATGGCTCAAATTATTCTCAAGAATGTTGTCGCTACGGTGCATGGCTTGCCCGGCAAACTGGAGCAACTGTGGATGTCTTATATGTGACAGATCTGCGGCAATTTGAAATCCCCGCCATGGCGGACCTGAGCGGCAGTCTTGGAATTCAGCCGTTTGAAGGCATGATTACACAACTGCAAGAGATGGAAAAACATAAGTCAAGGTTTGTCAAAGAATCGGCCATGACGATTTTTGACGCCGCGGGGCTTGCCAAATCGGCGACTTTTTGCCACGAGACTGGGCTGCTGATTGATGTGATCGAAGAGTATGCCGAGCGGGCCGATTTAATCCTGATCGGTAAACGTGGGGAATGTGCAAATTTTGCCACTAAACACTTAGGTTCCATGCTGGAACGTGTGGTGCGGGCCGCGAGTAAACCCTGCTTGGTAACGTCACGTGAGTTTGTGCCCATTCAGCGTGTGGCAGTCGCATATGATGGTGGCAAGCATTGTCATCAGGCGATTCAATTTATCGCACAGTCGGCATGGCTCCAAGCCCTTGATTTACACGTCGTCACAGTGGTGGAGGGATACAAGGAAGACGAAGCGGCACAACGCTTAGCCGAAGCAGAGCAGATGCTCAAAAAGTCGGGCGCGTCGCCAGTGTGCCAAGTGCTGAGTGGCGAAGTCGAAACGGCCATTGCAGAGTATGTGAACAATACCCAAATCAATTTGTTAGTGGCCGGCGCCTATGGACACAGTCGTATCCGTGAACTCCTAATCGGTAGCACAACGACCGAATTACTCCGGCGTTGTCGTGTGCCCCTACTCTGCTTTCGCTAAACATCGGCAGATCTTGGTGTGCGCCGTGCCATTCGAATGATAACGATTCCGGCAAGGATCATAAAGATCGAATAGAACTGTCCGCGGCTCAACCCCATCATCAAGGCCGCATCCGGCTCGCGAAAAAGTTCTCCGAATATACGAACGATGCCGTAGCCGATCAAGAATTCGCCGCCAAGTTGGCCGGCCGGTGAATCGGTTCTCCAGAACCGCCATTGTACATAGGCGAACAGCAAGACCCCTTCGAGCAGCGCTGCGTAAAGCTGCGAAGGATGGCGCGGTTCCTGGATGAGGAGATGGTGTGCCGCATCGTATACCCCCGGACTATCTGGAAAAATGACCGCCCAACTAACCTGGGTGACCCGCCCCCAAAGTTCACCATTAATAAAATTTGCGATGCGCCCAAAACACAGCCCAAGCGGTGCAAGTGTGACGACCATGTCACTCAATTTAAAAAAATCCTGATTATATTTTTTTGCGAACCAGATCATTGCCAAAAACACGCCGACAAAGCCACCATGGCTGGCCATGCCACCCTGATCCACCCGCAAAGTTTGGAGCGGCTGGCGCAGCAATGTGTCCAGATCGTAAAGCAACATGTAGCCCATACGACCGCCGACAATCACACCCACTATAATCGCAGTCATCAGGCTGGCCCTTGCATCTGCATGGATCGCAAATTTTCCTCGAGCATTATACAGGCGCAGCAGCCCCCAGGCCGCGAAAAAGCCCAGTAAATAGGCTAGTCCATAGTAACGTATACCATCCAGACCAATTGGATTTTCCGGGAAACGTATAAGAAAAGGGCTAAGGTCGTGCACCCAATAGCTATTACTGGCAGCCGTCATGACAATTGGTATAGGGGCTGTGTCGCCCAAGGCAAGTGGGATTCATTATTGATGATTAAACACCCTAAAATCTTACTTGACTTGAAGCCAGTACAATGCCGCTTTTTACCGATACCCTGAACTGAAAAGCAATCCCTTAGCAGAGCAAAATGAAATTTAAAATTGCAAATTATTTAATTGCTATGGCTTGTATAGCCGCAACGGTAACATCGCAAGCCGACTACGCAGGTTGCATCCTGAAAGAAGCGGTCAAGCAAGGCATGGATCTAAAAGATCAGCAAGTTTTAAAAGCCGCAGGCTATTCACCCTATGCCGGCAAAAAATATCCAACTCGTATCCTTTGGGGAGACACCCATTTACACACCAAATTGTCGTTGGATGCACGTGCCTTCGGGGTGACCCTAGGACCCGCAGAGGCCTATCAATTCGCACGCGGGGACGAAATTATGACTTCGCATGGAGAGCCGATCAGGCTGTCTCGTCCGCTGGACTGGTTAGTCGTCAGTGATCACTCCGATGCACTCGGCGCGATGGACGAAGTCGTCAAGGGAAATCCTGATTTGCTGGTGGATCCGACGGTCAAGGACTGGCACACTCGCGTCGTGAAAGGCGGCGATACGGCACTCAAAGCGACCATGGAAATCATCGAAACATTCGCTGGCATCACTGGCGAGCGCATTCCAGAGGTGCTAGTTAATGAAGACTTTGTACGTTCCGTTTGGGAGCGGTTTATCGAAACAGCGGACCAGTATAACGAACCAGGACGCTTTACCGCCTTCATCGGTTATGAATGGACCTCGACCGACGGCGGCAACAACATGCACCGCAACGTTATCTACCGCGATGGTGCAGAACAGGCAAAAACGCTGCTACCGTTTACCACTGCAGAGAGTTTCAATCCGGAGGATTTGTGGAAATGGATGGCGGCCTACGAAGCCCAATCTGGTGGCCAGGTTTTGGCATTAGCACACAATGGCAACGTTAGTAACGGCCTGATGTTTCCGGAAACCAACCCTGCCACCGGTGAGCGGCTGACCAAAAATTATGCCGAGACTCGGATGCGCTGGGAGCCAATCTATGAGGTCACCCAGATCAAGGGTGATGGCGAGTCACACCCATTCCTTTCGCCGGACGATGAATTTGCTGGACACGATGTTTTATGGGACACTGGCAACTTGGGTCCGGTACTGAAACAAGACCATATGCTGCAGTATGAATATGCTCGCGAAGCGCTTAAGAACGGGCTGAAACTTGAGCGAGAGCTGGGCGTCAATCCTTATCAATTTGGCTTGGTTGGATCAACCGATAGCCATACCGGGCTGGCAACCGCCGAAGAAGAAAATTTCTTTGGCAAACACAGTGGCAAAGAGCCTCACCGGGGGCGCATGAATAAGCTGATCGGTCACTTCGGAGAAGTCAAATACTACGGGTGGGAGCAGGTCTCCTCTGGATATGCGGCCGTCTGGGCGACCGAAAACACTCGTGCCGCCATCTGGGATGCAATGAAGCGTAAAGAAGTTTACGCGACCACCGGGCCGCGCATAAGTGTACGTTTTTTTGGCGGATATGACTTCAATGAAAGCGATGCAGAACTGCGTGATCCGGGACTCATTGGTTATACGAAAGGTGTGCCCATGGGAGGCAACATCAGCCAATCAATTGATGGAAAAGCGCCGAATTTCCTAGTCGCGGCAGTTAAAGATCCCTACAGCGGCAATCTGGATCGCATACAGATCATCAAAGGCTGGCTAGACCAGAGTGGCAACACTCACGAAAAGGTTTATGATGTGGTTTGGTCCGATCAGCGCACGCTGGATGCTAATGGCAAACTGCCCGATGTCGGCAATACGGTTGACGTGGCAAATGCCACTTGGACGAACTCAATCGGTGCATCAGAACTTATCGTAGCCTGGCAAGATCCTGATTTTGATGCGCAGCAACCAGCATTTTACTATGCCCGAGTAATTGAAATTCCAACACCTCGATGGACTGCTTATGACGCAGCTCGTTTCGCGGAAGAACCGGATCAAGCAATCCCCATGACTGTGCGTGAGCGTGCCTATACCTCACCGATATGGTACACTCCATAAGTATTCCATAAGTCTTTGGTTCTGCCCCGTTCAGCCTAAGCGCAGCCCCGTTGGTCATGCCGTTCACAACTCTATGGCGCGAGCCGCTGCTGCATTTCCTACTGATTGGAGTCGTGTTGTTTCTAATCTATTCAATACGGAACGATTCAACTGCTGCAGCACCCAAGCAAATAGTCATCACGCCGGTGCAGATTGAACAGCTGTCGGCCGATTTTGAGCGCACCTGGTCGCGCACCCCAAATGCAAACGAACTTGAGGTACTGATTGAGAATGCAGTCAGAAATGAGGTTTTTTATCGCGAAGCAATCACCCTGGGGCTCGACCAAAATGATCCGATCGTGCGCCGTCGCATGCGCCAGAAGCTTGAATTCATTCTAGAAGACTTGTCTTCGGCCACCCTGCAGAAAGATCACATTCAAGCTTATTTTGAACAAAATGCTGCGCGGTATCGACGCGAGGGGCTGATTTCTTTCAAGCAGGTGTATCTGAATCCCGATCATCATGGCGACCTGGAAACTTCAGCTGAAACCATTCTGGATCGGTTAGCAGCCGGAGCAGACCCAGCGACACAAGGTGATCGCACGATGCTTGCAGCAGCCTATGAGAGGGTCTCAGCAAACGAGATTGCGCGGAACTTCGGGACCGAGTTTGCCCAAGGGATCGCTCACCTATCTCCCGGCAAATGGAACGGGCCGATATTTTCTGCATTTGGTGCACATTTGGTTAAAATTAATCAAAAGACAGAGGCTCAAATACCCGACTTTGCGCTTGTGCGTGAACAAGTTCGTCGCGATTACCTGAATCAGCGGCAAGCCGAGCAGAAAGATCTCGCCTACCGCAAGCTTCGCGAAGGATATGCCATTACCATTGAACGACTCGGTCATTCCGCTCAATGATCCCCTATCTTGACAAACGCTTTGGCCTGCTTGTAAGCATGCTGATGATGTTAAGCACGCCGTTGCAGGCACACGAATTACAACCAAGTGCATTCGAAATGCGCCAGTTGACCGCGCAACGTTATGAATTAGCCTGGCGTGCACCGCTATATTTCAAGAATCCTCATCCCGCCAGATTGGCATTGCCTGACGACTGGCAAATAGTCAGCGGACCCGGTGTTGAGCGCTTCGCCGATGCAATACTGCATCGTTATGTGGTCAATGTGCCTGAAAAAAAACTCGAAGGCGCGGTGATTCGCTTCATCGGTCTCGAAGCAACCATCACAGATGTATTTGCACGTTTCGTTTGGCTTGACGGCAGTGAAATCACGGCCATTGCCAGACCGAGTCAACCATGGATTGAGGTGGTCGTACAGCCATCCGCCTGGCGCATCATCTCCGATTACACGATTCTTGGCGTTGAGCACATCCTGTTCGGCTTCGATCACCTGACATTCGTATTCGCCCTGCTATTGATTGTAAGTGGCACACGCCGCCTGCTGATAACGGTTACGGCCTTTACGCTAGCACATAGCATTACCTTGGCAACCGCTACCCTTGGCATTGTCTGGATCCCGGGCCCGCCGATTGAGGCAGTGATCGCTCTGTCGATTTTATTTTTGGCCAGTGAGTTGGTCAAAGTCAATCGCGGTCAAATCAGCCACACTGCGCAATATCCTTGGATTGTAGCGTTCACCTTTGGGCTGCTGCACGGCTTTGGCTTTGCGGGTGCACTCAACGACATTGGATTACCGCAAAATGAAGTCGCTTTGGCCTTATTGATGTTTAATCTCGGCGTCGAAATCGGACAACTGTTATTCATTGCGGCTGCTTTAGTCGTGCTGGTGATATTACATCCCTTAAAATCACTTGTACCTGGATGGTGTCGCCAGGTGTCGGCCTATGCACTTGGCGGAATTGCTGCATTTTGGCTGATTGAACGGCTCGTCCAGTTCTAAGCAAAGGCGACTGTAGAGAAACTATTCAAACCATCGTTTATATGCAACAGTCAAAACACTTGCCTTCTATTATCGACTCTTGCGCGGCAAGGTGCACCTTTGATCGATTATGTTACTCTTGCTACTGTTGTCTATAGTACTGCTTGCTTTGGCATATCGGGTGTATGGTCGCTTTTTGGAGATACGTTGTAGAGTAGAGCCTAATCGCACAACACCGGCCTATGCAGTAAATGACGGAATCGATTATATGCCGACGCGCGCAGCGGTATTATTTGGGCACCATTTTTCCTCGATTGCCGGAGCCGGCCCAATCGTGGGGCCAATTATTGCTGCTTCAGTATTTGGTTGGTTGCCGGCCTGGGTGTGGATTATCACAGGCTCAATTTTTGTCGGTGGAGTGCATGACTTTGGCAGTACCTTGATGTCCTTGCGTTATGGTGGACGCTCGATCACGGCGACTTGCCGTCAACTAATTGGTGAAACGACCGGCAAGTTGTTTTTGCTGTTCGTGCTGCTTGCATTGATCTATGTCATCATCGTATTCCTGGATTTAACGGTGACCGGATTCATGCATCAGCCTGCAGTAGCGACTGCTTCCGGTTGGTTTATTCTAGCGGCACTGACCTTTGGTATCATCATTCGCAGAACACAGATTGCTTATACCATAGTGATTCCCGTGTTTGTGGCTTTGACCTACTGCGGGCTGTGGATCGGCGTACAGTTCCCCGCCCCCATCATGGAACAAGGCACCTGGCTGGCAGTCGTATTAATTTATTGCTATTGCGCGGCCATTCTGCCTGTCGACATCTTAATGCAACCGCGTGATTTTTTAAGTGCAACTTTCCTGTATGCACTTATTTTGCTCGGTATTGTTGGTTTATTGCTTCATGGCGGTGAATTTGATTTACCGGTTTATAAGGGCTTTCATCCACAAGACTGGAGTTATATGGTGCCGTTCTTGTTTATCACCGTTGCCTGCGGGGCCTGTAGCGGCTTTCACAGTATGGTCAGTAGTGGCACCACTGCGAAGCAGATCCGAACCGAGCGTGATGTAAAGAAGGTTGCGTATGGGGCAATGTTAGTCGAAGGATTATTAGCGGTGTTTGCGTTGGCATGCGTCAGTGTTTGCGGGGGCATGCAGGACGGCCCGGTAGATACCTTTGCACATGGTGCCGCAGTGTTTTTTGCTGCAGTAGGGATTCCCCAGGAACTGGGACTCACATTCGCCACTTTAGCAGTAAGCACTTTCCTGTTAACGACACTCGACACCTGCACACGACTCACCCGTTTCTTGGTAGAAGAACTCTTTGAGTGGCGCAGCATAGGTAGTCGCTATGGGGGCACTTTAATCGTGCTAACCATACCCGTCCTTGCCGTTTTTGCGACCTTTTCCACACCAGATGGCAGCGACCTGCCGGTGTGGAAAGCGATCTGGCCCTTGTTTGGTGCCACCAATCAGCTATTGGCGGCATTAGCGCTCATTACCTTTGTCGTATTTTTAAAACACCGACGTATTCGTTTTGGCTTTGCGCTCATTCCAGCCGCAATCATGGTGTTAATGCCGATCATGGCCTTGCTGCTGATGGTGGTCCAGTATGGCCCGACGAGCCTGCTGGGCGGCATCGCCTTGGGAATGGTTGTACTGGGTTTGTATGTGACAGTCATGTCGCTTAAGTTTGTCCTGACAGCCCATCCGATTTCGATTGCAGTCCAGTAGATCAAGCGATCAATCTGATTTGAATCAATGGAAGTTATATTTTTAGGTACAGGCACTTCGCAAGGGGTACCAATGATCGCTCAACCAAACGATGGTTGCGATCTGAGTAATCCGATGAACTGGCGTACGCGAACATCCATTCATGTGAGCATGGGCGGACATCATATTCAGGTGGATGCGGCTCCAGAGTTTCGTATGCAATGTATTCAGAACCAGGTGACTCGGATTGATACCTTTATCTTAACCCATCCGCATGCGGATCATATTTTGGGGATGGATGATTTGCGGCGTTTTTGTGATCTTAATGGCGGCACTGCGCTGCCGGTCTACAGCAGCCAAAGCGGATTGCAACGCATACGCGAAATTTTCCCATATGCTATTTTAAATAAACCAATCGTTAAAGGTTATCCCGCATTCCAACTGATGGAAATGCCACCAGTCTTGGAAATTCCGGGTGGTCGAGTGGAATCTGTTTATTTGCCGCATGGCGCAATGCAAGTATTGGGATTGATTTTTACGGAAGCAAAAACTGCAAAAAAACTCGTCTACTATACCGACTGCAAAGCAGTGAAAGATCAGGCCCGGTTGCTTGCAGCAGATGCCGATGTAGTGATACTCGATGGCTTGCGGGTGAACCCACATCCTTCACATATGTCCGTTGCTGAGGCAGTCAAAACTGCAAGCGAACTGGCGGCTAAGCGCTCATTTTTGACGCATATGACTTATTTGGTGGACCATGCGGCGACCGAAGCCGAGTTGCCAGATAAGATTTGGCTCGCTTACGATGGACTTCGATTGACTGTGTAGGCCAGACTGGTTGAGCCCTTTGTTGCCTCACGTTGTCGAGCGCAGTTGGTGAGCTGGCAGGGGTTGGTTAGTCCGCATGAGTAAACTGCCCGAGTTTACGAAATTTTGCATAGCGATCGTCCAGCAACTTCTTTAGACCCTTTTTTTCGAGTGTCTGCAATGCGTTGAACAGCGCTGCTTTCATCGTGGAGGCTGCCGTGTCGTAGTTGCGGTGGGCGCCACCGGTTGGTTCGGGAAGAATCTGATCGACCACGCCGAAACCTTTGAGGTGGGCGGGACTAAATTTAAGAGCCTCAGCTGCTTTGGGCGCAGACGCACGGTCTTTCCACAGAATCGCTGCACAACCCTCGGGGGAAATAACCGAATAGTAGGCATTTTCAAAAATCATCACTTCATCGGCTACGGCGATTCCGAGCGCACCACCAGAACCACCTTCACCGATAATAATTGTAATAATCGGCACTTTTAAGCCACTCATATCGCGAATATTGACTGCAATCGCTTCCGCTACGTGGCGCTCTTCCGCACCGATGCCAGGGTAGGCACCTGGGGTATCCACCAGTGTAATAATTGGCAGGGAGAATTTTTCCGCCATTTTCATCAGACGCATGGCCTTGCGATAGCCCTCTGGATGTGGACACCCAAAATTACGCAGCAAATTCTCCTTTGTGTTGCGACCTTTTTGCTGACCGATCACCATTACCGGCTTTTGGTCAATAAATGCAGGACCGCCGACAATCGCCGCATCTTCTCGAAAACGACGATCACCATGCAACTCCTCAAAGTCAGTGAATACTCGTTCAATATAATCGAGTGTATAGGGGCGCTTGGGGTGGCGCGAGAGCTGCACACGTTGCCAAGCCGTCAGGTCCGAATAAATATCAACCTTCATTTGCTCGATTTTTTTCTCGATCGCTTTAATCTCACTGCGGACATCCACCTTTGATTCTTGTGACACCTGATTCAACGTAATCAGTTGTTTTTCCAGCTCGCGTAGCGGTTTTTCAAATTCAAGCGTATAAGTAAGATCTTCCATATCGGCAGACATCTAGATTGGCAATGGAAGCGCTGTCAATCCTGCGAAAGAGCGTTCATTTAAATTCCGTTGAACGACTCAAGATACCTCATCTTCACAATCTGATCAAGCTAGAGAACTATTTCTGTCTGGATTGAAAGCAATCTGATTGACCTTTTGTAAATCTGCTGCTGTGCTGCAGCCATCATTCGGTACTCCAAAAACAAACTGCACATTTACCTTCCATGGGGCGCAATTCTATTCATAAAATTAAACGTCCACCCCGCCACTCAACAGGACCGATGATTGTCTGTCTTGAAAATGAGGATGATTTATTCGATTTAATTGAGCACACCAACAATCCACTTCTGCTGATACTCGAAGGCGTGCAAGATCCGCATAATCTCGGTGCGTGTTTGCGCACTGCGTCTGGAGCAGACGTGACAGCCGTACTTGCGCCGATCAAAAGTGCCTGTGGCATCACCCCGACCGTACGCGATATCTCTTGTGGCGGTGCAGATGATGTTCCCTTTTTACGCATCAAAAATATCAGTCAACTGCTGCGCAAATTGATTAAACAAAACATTCAAATCGTCGGCACATCGGATCGGGGAACCGAGTCCCTGTATGACCTTGATCTGACTCAACCAACGGCAGTTATCTTGGGCAGTGAAGGCTGGGGCATGCGCAAAGTCACCGGCGATTATTGCGACCATTTGATTCAGATTCCCATGGCTCGTAAGGTTGCATGCCTGAATGTATCGGTATCTGCTGGCGTCATTCTCTACGAAGCCGTACGCCAACGTTTGTAAGCAAAGATTAAACCGTGTACCACCGTTTGCAAGGATCGTTGATAATAGTGACCAAGGTCACGGCACGATTTGCATTGTAACGAGGACTTGAATCCTCGTAAGCATCGTTAAAATCAGGCGGTCAACGATCACACGATCGATCATGACTGAGCGGCCGTGATTCCAGAAACAAGCAGTTCGGGAATCCGTTCGGCCAGAGTCTGACGCGGACATTCTTGTTCCACTCCGGTTGAAAAATCACGAATTTTAACCACTCCTTTATACATCTCATCGCTACCGTAGATGAGTGCAAATCGGGCACCCTGCTGATTCGCATATTTAAACTGCTTGCCAAAAGCCTGGTCTTTCAGCGAATAATCCACACAATATCCCATCGAACGTAGTAAAGCCGCATCGCTTAAGGCTGCATCACGAGACTCTGGACCATCAGTAATCAGCATAAAATCGACACGCTCGACGTAGGTGGGCAACAAATGCTTCGACTCGAGCAGATCGGTCAGCGTCACATCGCCCATTGCAAAACCAACCGCAGGGATCTGTGGACCACCGAGTTTTTTGACCAATCCATCATAACGCCCACCCCCAGCAAGGGCGCGTCCTTCACCACTGGCTTCGAAGGCCTCAAACACAAAACCCGTATAATACGCAAGTCCACGAACAATGCCAAGGTCGACTTGGATGAAGTCGCCAGCACCGGAACTTTGCAGCCCGCGCAGCAATGCCTGCCAGTCGTTCAAGCGCTGCCGCGCTTGAATCGCCAAATCGTCCTCCAGTGGCAGATTCAAAATATACGTCGATAGGGCATCAAAATCACGAATTGTAAGCACCTGCTCCATACGAGCAAAGAAGCCGGACGCGCCATCGCCCAACACTTCGGCTAATTTCTCCAGCACTCGCGCCCGATCCATACGCTCCAGCTTGTCAATGATCCCAAGCACCGCGGCACTGGCCGCCGAATCAAGACCTTCTGCTGCCAACATCAGGCACCATAGGTGACGATCACTCAAGCGCACCTTAAAATCCGTCGAATCAAGCCCAAACACACTTAGTGCCTGCACCAGCAGGGCAATCATTTCAACATCCGCAGCAGGGCCGGCCACACCGAAAATATCCACATTCAATTGATAAAATGCCCGCAAGCGCCCCTTTTGCGGTTTCTCATAGCGGTAATGCTCAGCGATGTTAAACCATTTGATCGGCCGCTTTAAACTATGCGCCCTAGCCGCAATCAATCGCGCCAGCGAAGGAGTCATCTCCGGACGCAGTGCCACTGCACGGCCGCCCCGGTCTTTGAAATGAAACAATTGGCCAACAACTTCTTCGCCTGACTTTTCAATATACAGTTCCAGGGGCTCCAATACCGGCGCATCATACTCCTGAAAATTGAATGCCCGTGCGACCCGTCTCCAATGGGCAAAGATATGATTGCGTTGGGTGCAAGCCTGCGGATAAAACTCCCGGAATCCGGGTAATGACTGAAACTGCATGGCTAAACGGCCTTGAACAATACGAATAAAAACCGTTTTATTGCCGCATTACAAGGACTCCACATCCAACTCTTGCAGCTTTGCCTTCAACTCCTTGCCTGCCTTAAACTTAACCACCGCACGTGTTGGAATCATCACATCAGTTTCCGGTTTGTTTGGATTACGGCCAACACGTGACTGACGCACCTGTACTTCGAACACGCCGAAATTGCGCAGTTCCACGTTGCGCCCTTGACTCAGCGCATCTGCAATGGCATCCAAAGTTAATTGGACAGTCTCGCGCACTTCTTTCTGGGCGAAACCGGTTTTTTCATAGATACTAAGAACAATATCGCGTTTGGTAAGATTGTTAGACATGCTATAGAGATGTATATGCTTTAAAAATTGATAAGAAGAAAAAAGACAGCCAATTTCAATTAGATATTTCTGATTGAAAATGCACTGTCAAACTAGAAAACATGAATGATAAAGAACCACCCAATCCTTTTGAGGAAATTCAACGTAAACTGAGCGAATTATTTAAAGATTCAAACATTAAGGTATCGGCACATGCCTTTAAAGAATCCGATATTTTTGATGATGAAAATACTTCGAATAAAGATCAAACTACTGATGATGAAACAGTTGAAACATCTGATCCACTAGATGAAATACGTCATTTTCATCTCAAGCCAAAAGAAGTCAGGGACTATTTAAACCGATTCGTGATTCGACAAGAAGACGCAAAAAAAGTGCTTTCAGTGGCCATTTGCGATCATTACAATCACGTTCGCCAAAGTTTATCTGCAAAAAAAGTACTCGCTAAAGAGTATAGCAAGCAAAATATCCTGCTTCTTGGACCAACCGGTGTCGGCAAAACATACTTGATTAAAAATATCGCCCGCCTGATCGGAGTTCCATTTGTCAAAGCCGATGCCACGAAATTTTCGGAAACTGGTTACGTCGGGTCGGACGTCGAAGATCTGGTGCGCGATCTGGTCAAAGCAGCCGACGGCAACATTGAATTAGCCGAGCACGGCATCATCTTCGTCGATGAAATCGATAAAATCGCCAGCGAAGCCGGTGTCGGTGGGCGCGATGTGTCCGGCCGCGGCGTACAAATCAACTTACTTAAGCTAATGGAAGATACCGAAGTCAATTTATTCAGCCCGACCGACATGATGGCGCAAATGCAAGCGGCGATGGAACTCCAGCGAGGGAATAAGCCAAAACGCAAATCAATCAATACCCGGAATATCCTTTTCATTGTCAGCGGTGCCTTCGATAAACTCTCAGAATCCATTAGAAAGCGCCTGACTCAAACTCAATTGGGCTTTGGAGCAGCACCACAGGCGAGCGATGAAGATCTCTCCAGCTACCTGTGCCATGCTGAAACCAGTGACTTTACCAAATATGGATTCGAGCCAGAATTCATTGGTCGTGTACCGGTTCGCGTAGCTTGTAGGGCACTCTCTGCAGACGATCTGGCACACATATTGACGACTTCAGAAGGCAGCATCCTGAATCAATATCGTGACGATTTTCACGGCTATGGCATCGATTTCAACATCTCCGCAGAAGCGATTTTGACCATCGCGGAAAAAGCGAGTGCTGAAGGCACCGGAGCCCGCGGATTGATGACCGTGCTTGAACGCCTGTTTCGTGATTTCAAATTTGAACTTCCCTCCAGTGCAATCAAACAGTTCGAAGTCACAACAGAAATGATTCAAGACCCCAGCCGCTACCTGCAAGATTTACAAGCGCAAAATGCACACCTTCAACATGATGTGTGGCGAGCCGATATCAAGCGTTTTACCACAAATTTCGAGAAACAGCACGGCTTCACGCTCCAATTGAAGCCCTCTGCTGAACAAGCACTGATCAACTTAGCGCTCAAAAACGACCGCAGTATACAATCCATGTGCGAAAACATGTTTAAAGATTTTGAGCATGGGCTCTCAATTATTCATCGAAATACCGGGCAAACCGTTTTCAAACTCGGCAAACTCGCGATTCAAAACCCCGACAAAGAACTGTCCAAATGGGTGGTACGCAGCATCGAAAGCGCAAAACGACAGTCCCGCGAATAATCGATTGTTTGAGGCCTCTCACCGCTTTCTTACCGCCCATACCCGCAAGAACATTCGCCCATGCCTGAAGGAACCACAGTCAGCCGCATGTTTGCGGGAATTGCCGGACGTTACGATGTAGCCAACCGCTTGCTCAGCGGCGGGATTGATGTGTACTGGAGACATGTGTTGACCAGCTGGGTCAAGGCACATAAGCCACGGGATGTAATTGATCTTGCCACCGGCAGCGGTGATGTTGCGTTTAAACTCAAAGATCGCCTGGGAGCGGCGGTTGTCATCAAAGGATTGGACTTTTGCGAGCCGATGCTCGATGAGGCACGCCGAAAACAACAACAACAGCCAGCCTATGCCGATATTGAATTTAGATTTGGCGATTGCATGGATCTTCCCCTACCCGATGCCTGTGTAGATGCAATTACCATTTCGTTCGGGTTGCGCAATTTTGAAGACCGGCAGCGCGGGCTCAAAGAAATTCTGCGGGTACTCCGTCCGGGCGGCCATCTATTCGTGCTCGAATTCTCTCAGCCAAACCGCTGGTTTCGCCCATTTTACTATCTCTATCTCAAATATATGCTACCGCTGGTAGCAGCAATTGCAACCGGCGACAAAAGTGCTTACGACTACCTAGCAGGCAGCATTGAAAACTTTCCGACCAAGGAAGCACTCAGTGAACAACTGACTCATGCCGGCTACAGAACCGTGCGGACCACCGGTTTGACATTTTCAATCGTGGCAATCCACCAGGCACAAAAAGACGAACTGTCTATCAGCAACTCGTACACAGCCAAACATTAGCTGGTCTAACGATGATCCAGAAACCCCTGAGATAAGTTTCACCACCACGCTGCTGGCACAAAACAAAATGGCATCCCGTAGGGGATTCGAACCCCTGTTGCCTGGATGAAAACCAGGTGTCCTAGACCGGGCTAGACGAACGGGACGTGATGCAAAACCGAGCACGATATGTTTGAATAAACAGCCTGCAAGACTTTTTTGTTAA
>CAXQRK010000016.1:0-5327 GCA_964226535.1 Polaribacter sp. | reverse complement strand
CTGAGATCCGTGATGCGCTTTCGGATACCATCACATCAATCGTCGATACGGTGCGTAATGCACTAGAACGCTGCCCACCAGAACTGTCCGCCGACCTCATTGACCGCGGCTTAGTGCTCGCTGGTGGCGGTGCGATGATTCAAGGGCTGGATCAATTGTTGAGTGATGCCACTGGCCTACCGGTTATGATTGCAGATGACCCACTGAGTGCGGTTGCCAACGGCACAGGCATGGTGTTAGAAGAATTGGCCTTTCTGTTGAAAGACCTTACCGGGAACCCTAAAAACTAAGTACTGCAGGTGGCGAAATTCCGCCTCAATACATTTAAGCCGATCGTCGCTTTAGGCGTCTTTCTGCTCCTGTGGTGGCTGCTTCCAGTCATCAGCAAATCGTTCCTACGGGTCAGCTTCAGCGAATTTCAAGCCCCCGCTTGGATCGTGTGGTCGCACATGGATGACCTCAACGCATTTGGGGCACGGTACAGCCATTCGAAAGACGAACTGATCGAGGCCGCCCAGACACTCGCTCGACAAAAGGCCTTTTATCAACTGCTAGATCAGCGTAACCAGGCGCTCCAAGCTGAAATCATGCGCCTGGAAGCAGTTCTAAATATGCCTGGACGGACGGATTTTCGCTATGAGGTTGCTCGAGTGATCCGGCGTGACCTGAACGCATGGTGGCAGCAAATCGTCATTCGCAAGGGCAGGAACTATGGGATTAGTCAGGGTGCGGCGGTGATCTTTGCCGGTGGCATCGTCGGTCGTGTAATCGAAGTCAACGCATTGACCAGCCGGGTGGAACTCATAACCAGTCCAAACTTTCGCATGGCTGCCAGCGTCGCCAACGACGGGCGCCCACTGGTCTACCAGGGGATCCCGCAAACCGGCTTTGGCCGGCCGCTTGGCGAAGTACGTGACGCCCCGCAAGACTTGAACGCTGGTACACAGCGTGCGCTGCAACTGGTTTCCACCGGGCTGGGCGGTACCTTTCCGCCGGGACTGATGATCGGCACGATCGACCGCCTTGAACTGGGCAGCACCGGCATTTTTCAAGTCGGCACGGTACGACTTGACCAGCGCCTGCTCACATTACATGAAGTTTCGGTGCTCATCCCACTCAACCCGGACAGCGATGTTCTTTGATCCACGCGCCCTCATCTTGTTTGCAGCCAATGCGCTGCTGCTGTGGCTCTGTCAGTTGGTCAACTCAAGCCTGACAGCGCTGTCACTGCATTTAATCCTACTCGGCCCGATGCTGATACTGCCGGCACTGTATCTGAACCATCGTTCATATTTTGTCTGCACCTTACTCACCGGCTTGTGGCTTGATGCTGCCTTACCTTCGATCTACGGCCTGTTGACCGTAGGCTTTCTGGTAATGGGCACCGTTATCATTTGCCTACGCATCCGTTTCCATGCAGTCCACAACCATCACTGCGTGCTGCTCGCGCATGCGGTGAACCTCTGCTGTATTGCACTACTCAGCCTTAGCATCGGGCTGGCCCCTATCAGTTCACTCGCATTTTGGCGACAAGTATTGGTCACTACCGTGCTCTCACATACGGCTCTCATCATAATCGCGCCGTGGTTTTTTAATCTTGAACGCCTTCTGTTTGAGCTCTGCCGTGTCAATACTACGCCCGACGACTCACCTATGTAATGAGCCAGTACGAAGTACACAAGGGCGACAATCCGCGCATCCTGTTTTTTCTATGGATCATACTAGCCACCGCTGTGACCTTGATCGGTGGGCTCGGTTGGAGCCAATTGGTCGACATCCATCGCTATAAGGAACTCGAAAAGCGCCAGACCGCGCGGCGCATTCTCACGCCTGGCCCGCGCGGTGATATTTATGATCGCCACGGTAACTTGCTCGTAGGCAATCGCCCGCACTACTCGGCCGTCGTTTATTTGGATGATCTGCGCCCTGAATTTCGTAGGGAATTCGTGCGCGTCAGGGACGCTGCGGATGCGGCCCTGCTGCAAGTCTTTGAAGCAAGCCCCGAAGCCGACCGCGCGGATACTCCGGCGCTCGCCAATCGCAATCAATGCGCATGGACTGCTCGCCTCAATGTAATCAAGCGCTACATCGCAGAGATTAACACCATCACTGGCAGAAATGATTCGATAAGCGAGCGTCAACTGATCCGCCACTTCAACGAGCAACTGCTGCTGCCCCTGCCGCTGGTCAAAGACCTTACTGCCGAGCAATATGCACGCCTGATTGAGCAAATCCCGCCGCCGCCACATTCCCCGATCCGAATCCACACCGGTACCGCACGTTACTATCCCTACGGCAGCACCGCCGCCCACCTGCTTGGCTATGTGCAGCATACATTGCCCGACCCAAGCCAAATCCCTGACGATGGCATTAAGACATTCACCTTTAAAACCAAGTTTGGCAAAACCGGTCTCGAACGCACCTTCAACGATTTGCTCTCTGGCAGTAGCGGCCGCGAACTCTGGCGGGTGGACCCACTTGGCTTTCAAACGAAACGGCTGGAACAAATCACTCCTCAACAGGGCACGAATCTAACTACCAGTATTGATATCCACTTGCAACTGGCTGCCGAAACCGCTCTGGGCGAACGTAGTGGAGCCGCAGTCGCACTCGACATTCACTCCGGCGAGGTACTCACTTTGGTGAGCCATCCGGACTACGATCCAAACGAGCTGAGTCCCTTCATCTCGCGCACGACCTTCGCAGCGATCAACGAACGCGGCGCATGGCTCAACCGCGCAATCCAGCTCTCCTACCCGCCCGGCTCCACCTTCAAACTGATTACTTCGATCGCAGGTCTGCGCAATGGCCAAGTCGATACCAGCACGCTGCACGATTGTTCGGGCATTCAACGGGTCGGCAACCGTGTCTTTCGCTGCCATGCCCAGTACGGGCATGGCAGCACTGACCTAGCTGCGGCAATCGAAAGAAGCTGTAATGTATTTTACTACCGAACCGGCTTGGCAATCGGAATCGATCTACTCAGCGCCGAAGCCGAGCGCTTCGGTCTCAATCAGAAGACCGGCATTGAACTGCCCTTTGAGACAGGGCGTCTAGTGGTTCCCTCCAAGACCTGGAAAAAACAGCAGCAAATTGGCAGATGGGTGCCCGGTGACACCGCCAACACTTCGATTGGTCAGGGCTTTTTGCTCCAAACACCGCTGCAAATGGCTACTATGATCGCCTCCATTGCACGCGGTGAGACCCGCACTCAAGCGACCTTGCGGGCACTATCGCGCCCAGACGCACAGCGAGTCGAGCATGGCGGCACATCGATCGGCCTGACTGCCGCGCAGACTCGCCTACTGTGGGCCGGCATGGAGCGTGTCGTTGGACCCGACGGCACCGGGCGCTTAATACAAATTGACGGCTTTCGGATCGCTGGCAAAACCGGCACCGCCGACTTCCGCGCCCACGGCAAAGAAGTCAATCTTGCCTGGTTCGTTGGATTCGCTCCGGTACAGAATCCGCAAATTGCAGTCGCTGTTATGATTGAAGGCACCCATGAAAACCAAAGTTATCAGGGTGGTTCCACCGCCGGTCCAGTGGCTAAGGATATTTTCCTGGAATTTATTCAACAGTACCCGGAACGCGCCGGTTTTCCGACTGCACAGCCCTAATGCAGTGTCGCTACAATTCTCGAATGTCGGCGTAACTGCCACTGTCGAGCTGCAATAATTGCGGAAATATATCAATCAGGCGTCGCGCACAGCTCTCCCCATCCGGCATCTGTGCAGTGCCCTTGGCCGCTTTCAAGACTGACAAAGCCGGATAACGATGATCCTCGGGCAGCGCAGTCAAATAATCCTGCATCGCGGTATCGACTAGACCGGGGGCCAGTGCGATTAAATGTGTCTCTGGGCACTCAGCCGCATACAGCCGAATCAACATATTCAAAGCTACTTTTGACATACTATAACCATTCCAACCACGGCTGCCAGATTGCGATGCACCAGACGAAATTGCCACGACTTGCCGTACCGCACGTGCTCCGGCCAACACCTCATCCAGTATCCATTTATTTGCCCAGACATTGAGCTCCATCGTTGCACGCAAATCAGATAGTGGCGTGACTTGCATGTCACGTATCTCCCCGAGCTTGCCAGCATTCAAAATCACCAGATCAAAATGGGGAACCGACTGCAACCAGCTCGAGAACACAGCCTCGCTATGCTCGGCATCCGCCAAATCCATACATTTAAATATAAGCCCTTGTGCAATCAGATCATGCGGCACGCGGCGACTGCAACCATACACAGTTGCGCCTTGCTGTAGATAAACGGTTGCCAGACCATGGCCCAAGCCGGAACTCACCCCAGTAATTAAAATAGTTTTGCCCATTGCATAAAACGTAGCAGGCGAACCATTGAGATAAAATACAAAAATGCACACGCCGATCTATTCTCTCTTCAATCGGATGGGCGAAACCAGCCAATTCCAAGCACATGACGATTATCTAGCCAGCGTCGCGTCGGCAGAGACCACGGCAAGTCATTCCCCACGCCAGGTATAGGCATGGCACAGCGCCACTGCCGCTGCATCCGATTCATCCAGAGACATGGTCAAATCCACACCGGTAATACTCAAAATCGTACGGGCCAATTGCTCCTTGCTGGCACGCCCCACACCGGCAACTGCCTGTTTGATACGCAACGGGGCATATTCAAACACGGGTAACCCACGCATCGCTGCGACCGCGATGGCTGCGCCACGTCCAGCCCCCAAAATTTGTGCGGTCTGAAAATTCTGTACGTAAATGGTCTGTTCAATCGCCACATGCCGCACCTGATGTTGATCGATAAAATCTTCCACCTGATTGCCAATTGCACCGAGACATTCGATCTGTGAAATGTTCGGCTTCAATTTCAGAGTTGCGGTTTCCACGACTCGTACCTTGCCGTTTGGTTGATAATCCAGCACCGCAAAGCCGCTGCCGCGTAAGCTGGGATCAATCCCCAGCACAAGCCCCTTAAATTGAACGGTTGCAAGGCTTGCCTCGCGTCGATTGTTTGCAGCCGATCGAGTGTCTCTAGCAATGTGCTCGGCCCAAAGTTTACGTGTTGATTTGCGTGCCATGAGATCAGTAATATGCAAAATAGTTTAACCTAAATTCAGGGATACAGATCGCAATCTTTTAGCTCACTGAATTTTTCCAGAGCGTCTCGTTGCGTTTCACCCTAAGTCCATAAAACTACAGAATTAACTAACCTTATGATAGCATTTAATATAGAGGCGATTGTTCGTGAAATCAACAAAGAACTAAGCCCCCAATTTGAAGAAGCACTACGCTACCACCTAAACAAACAAAATAAGAGCTGGTTGATCGA
>CAXQRK010000015.1:0-5985 GCA_964226535.1 Polaribacter sp. | reverse complement strand
CGCTCTTCCGATCTATTGATAATCATATACTTAATAATTATTTTTCGTTGTGGCATTTGATTTGCTTCACTTTTGGCATGGCTAAAATAATTGGAATCGACTTGGGAACCACTAATTCCTGTATGTCAGTAATGGAAGGCGGCGAAGCAGTTGTCATTCCGAATGCGGAGGGTGCACGCACTACTCCTTCTGTTGTGGCTTTCGCCAAAGATGGTGAACGTTTGGTTGGGCAGGCGGCAAAGCGTCAGGCTGTTACGAATCCCAGTAATACAATCTTTTCTGCAAAGCGTCTCATTGGCCGCAAGTTTACTGAAGTGAAGGAGGAAGCAAAAAGTTTGCCCTATGAAATCGTCAGTGGAAAAAATGGCGATGCCTACATTCAATGTGAGGTCGGTGGTAAGCAGGAGCAATTCGCACCAGAGCAAATCTCTGCAATGGTGTTGCAAAAGCTCAAGGCTGATGCCGAGGCATATTTGGGGGAAACTGTCACAGAAGCAGTGATTACTGTGCCCGCTTACTTTAATGACGCGCAGCGTCAAGCGACCAAAGATGCCGGTCAGATTGCCGGTCTTGAAGTAAAGCGTATCATCAACGAGCCAACTGCGGCTGCGCTTGCCTATGGGTTAGACAAAAATCAGGACGAGGTCATTGCCGTTTATGACCTTGGTGGCGGAACCTTCGATGTATCGATTCTCGAAATCGGCGACGGTGTATTTGAAGTAAAGGCAACGCACGGTGACACTCATTTGGGCGGTGATAACTGGGACAGTGCATTAATCGACTTTCTGGTGGAAGAATTCAAACAGGAGCAAGGCATTGATTTGCGCAGCGATAAGATGGCATTGCAGCGGCTCAAAGAAGAAGCCGAAAAAGCTAAGATTGGACTGTCTTCAACCCAAAGTACCGACATCAATCTGCCTTTCATTACCGCAGATGCCACTGGGCCCAAGCACCTTAATATTCATCTCACTCGTGCGAAGCTGGAGCAGATTTGTGATGATTTGTATGAGCGTACCATTCCCCCCTATAAAGAATGCTTAGACGCTTCCGGACACACTAGCTCTGAGATTGGCGAACTTGTATTGGTTGGTGGCATGACCCGTGCGCCCAAGGTTATTGAATTGGCGACTAAGTTGACCGGTAAAGCTCCGCATCAGGGTGTGAATCCTGATGAAGTGGTGGCCATTGGCGCAGCAATTCAGGGAGGTGTCTTACAGGGGGATGTGCGTGATGTGCTGCTGCTCGATGTGACTCCGCTAACTTTGGCAATTGAAACCGCGGGAGCCGTGGCGACTGCTATGATTGAGCGCAATACCACCATTCCGACCAAAAAAAGTCAGATATTTTCAACCTACGCGGATAATCAGACTGCGGTAGACATCAAAGTTCTCCAGGGTGAGCGCCCAATGGCAAAAGATAATAAAACACTGGGTAATTTTCGTCTGGACGGTATAGCGGCGGCGGCTCGAGGCACCCCACAGATTGAGGTGACTTTCGATATCGATGCCAACGGTATTTTAAATGTGAGTGCTAAGGACCAAGGCACCGGGAAGCAGCAGCAAATCACCATTTCAGGCTCTTCCGGCTTGGATAAGGACGAAGTTGAAAAGCTCAAGCGCGAAGCTGAAGCACATGCCTCTGAAGACGAGGCGCTTAAGGCTAAAGTCGAAGCGCGCAACGAACTCGATACGATTGTGTACCAGTCTGAAAAACAAATTAAGGATCTTGGCGACAAAATTCCCGCCGACAAAAAGACCGAACTTGAAGCTGCGATTGCCGATGCAAAGACCGTGCTAGAAAATGAACACGCTGAGGTTGATGCATTGAAAGCTCCCAAAGAAACCATCACTGCGATCATGCAATCATTTGCAGAACAAATGTACAGTCAGCAAGCTGCCGACGCAGCGGCTTCTGGAGGCGAGGCAGCTGCCAGTGACAATGCTGCTGCCGACGCAACACCAGCCGACGGCGAAACCGTTGATGCCGACTTTGAAGTCGTTGACGATGACGATAAAAAATAATCTGAAGCAATTCAGTGCGTATGATCAAATACCTTCATGCACGCTGTTTGCGGATCAATCAACCCTACACACTAACAAATAAATAATCATATGAAAATCAAACCACTCGGTGAACGCGTTCTGTTGAAACGCATTGAAGAAGAGGAACAAGTCCGCGGCGGCATCATTATTCCTGATTCCGCAAAGGAAAAA
This sequence comes from Polaribacter sp., assembly GCA_964226535.1. Lineage (GTDB taxonomy): Bacteria > Verrucomicrobiota > Verrucomicrobiia > Opitutales > Coraliomargaritaceae > Lentimonas. The sequence goes on along the minus strand of CAXQRK010000015.1, from coordinate 3,772 downwards.
TCTCAGGAGGCTGAAGTCGTTGCACTTGGCACCGGCAAGAAAGATGATGACGGCAAGTTGATTCCGTTCAACGTAAAGCGGGGGGATCGAGTACTCCTGCCCAGTTACGGTGGCACGCCAGTCAAAATCGATGATGTTGAATACATCTTAATCGATGAAGAAAGTATTCTTGGTGTGATCGCTTAACAAAGTTTTTATTCATATAACCTACTAACCAAAGAAATAACATATTATGGCTAAGCAAATTCTATTTGATGAAGCAGCACGTAAGAAAATCCTGAATGGTGTTGCAACACTTGCGAATGCAGTTAAGGTAACGCTTGGACCGAAGGGACGTAATGTTCTCCTCGACAAAAAATTTGGCGCGCCGTCTGTGACTAAAGACGGGGTAACCGTTGCCAAGGAAATCGATCTCGCGGATCCCTATGAGAATATGGGTGCGCAGATGGTGCGTGAAGTCGCTTCCAAAACTGCCGATTCAGCAGGTGATGGCACCACCACCGCGACAGTTCTAGCTGAAGCGGTTTACCGTGAAGGGATCAAAAATGTAGCCGCTGGCGCCAATCCGATTTACCTCAAGCGTGGAATCGATAAGGCCGTTGCCGCTGCAACCGAAGCCTTTGCAAAGCAAAGTAAGAAAGTCAAAAACAGCGAAGAAATTCGTCAAGTTGCAACGGTTTCCGCCAATTGGGATAGTGAGATCGGTAATATCATTGCCGATGCCATGGACCGTGTCGGTAAAGACGGCACCATCACTGTTGAAGAAGCTAAGGGAATTGAAACATCTCTCGACGTAGTTGAAGGGATGCAGTTCGACAAGGGCTATTTATCTCCTTATTTCTGCACCAATGCGGAAAATCAGGAAGTTAACTTCGAAGATGCGCATATTCTGATTCATGAAAAGAAGATCAGCAATTTGAATGAACTGCTACCACTCCTGCAATTGGTTGCTAAGACCAATAAGCCACTCCTTATTATTGCAGAAGATATCGAAGGTGAAGCGCTTGCGGCTCTAGTGGTAAACAAGCTTCGCGGCACACTGAATGTTGCCGCAGTCAAGGCTCCTGGCTTTGGTGATCGTCGCAAGGCCATGCTCGAAGATATCGCTGTGTTGACCGGAGGACGTTGTATCACTGAAGACCTTGGCATTAAGCTTGAGAATGTTCAGATTAGCGATCTCGGTAAAGCTAAACGCATCACTGTTGACAAGGAAAACACCATTATCGTTGAAGGTGCTGGCAAAAATGCCAGTATCCAAGGTCGCGTGAAGCAGATTCGTCGTCAGATTGAATCCACCACTTCTGATTATGATCGTGAGAAACTTCAGGAGCGTCTTGCAAAGATCGCCGGCGGTGTTGCCGTGATCAATGTTGGTGCGCAAACTGAGCCAGAAATGAAGGAGAAGAAGGACCGCGTTGACGATGCCTTGCATGCAACCCGCGCTGCTGTGGAAGAGGGCATTCTCCCAGGTGGTGGAGTTGCACTGCTGCGTGCAGTCAAGGCAATTGAGACGGCAGCGAGTGCCCTTGAGGGTGATGAAGCGCTTGGTGCGTGGATCGTACGCCGCGCAATTGAAGCGCCACTCCGCCAGCTCTGCACGAATGCAGGCGTTGAAGGCTCACTTGTGGTTGCTGAAGTGCTGAAGTCCAAGGGTGCTAATGGCTATAACGTCGCCACTGGCGAATACGTTGACCTGCTTGCGGCTGGTATCGTTGATCCAGCTATGGTGACTCGCACCGCACTGCAAAATGCCGGTTCAGTTGCCGGTCTATTGCTGACCACCGAATGTATGATCACCGATGCACCTGAAGAAAAAGATGCTGCACCAGCTGGCATGCCTGATATGGGCGGCATGGGTGGCATGGGCGGCATGGGTGGCATGATGTAGTCTGCCTCCATTCTGTTTGCAAAATACATGCACTTAACCAAGCCCCGACTGTTATCAGTCGGGGCTTTTTCGTCGGTGCAGCCGGATGTCGTTCAACTAGATCGCGCTTGCTTATATAGGATCTCCAATGATTAATCCTTGTAATGAAAACAATGGTCCTAAGTACGGCATCGTATGCGTTTAAATCCTTTCTCTATGGAGTGGTCGGTGCCACGATCATGCTGTTGGTCGTCGCAGTTAACTTCCTAAATGATAAGCCTGAGCTGCAAGCGTGGCATACGGTTGATTTAGACCAAGAATTTATAGCAGATTCCGATGTTGCTACGTTTGCGGAATATTTGGCACTGGAGGATCGTTTGTTCCAACAATTGGATGAATCAATCGATTGTATGAATGTCGAAGATTCGTCGACCTCAATCAATCGCTATACGAAACGCAGCCTGTCGGATCCGAGTGCTTGGGAGACTAATTGGAACCGTACCTTTGAACTGAAGCGCGAATCCCCGCGCTGTGGTGTTTTGTTACTGCATGGGCTTACCGATGCACCGTACAGTTTGCGTGCAATCGGTGAGCGCTTATCTGCCGAGGGGGCACATGTGATCGGTCTGCGCATTCCCGGGCATGGCACTGCACCTGCTGCACTGACTCAAACAACTTGGCAGGATATGGCGGCAGCTGTGCGGATCGCAATGCGGCATTTGCGAGGCAGGGTGGGTGACCAGCCTCTCTATATGGTAGGTTATTCAAACGGTGCTGCCTTGAGTGTACGCTATGCCTTGGAGTCGATCGAAGATCCGAGCCTGCCCAAGCTTGATGCGATGGCACTGCTCTCGCCCCAGATTGGGATTACGGCAATGGCTAGATTTGCTGTCTGGCAAGCGCGTATCGGCGATTGGTTGGGCCTGGATAAATTACAATGGCAAACGGTGCTGCCTGAATACGATCCCTACAAATATGCTTCGTTTCCGGTAAATGCCGGGATGCAGGCATACTATCTCACCCTCGCCAATCGAGTGCACTTGAGCAAATTGGCAGCACATGGTCGTCTCAATTCATTTCCACGTGTGCTTGCTTGTCAGTCGGTGGTAGATTCCACTGTTTCAAGCGCAGCACTGGTACGAGATCTGTTGATTCATTTACCTGAGCGAGGCCACCATCTACTGCTGTATGATATCAATCGTTGCGTGCAAATCGAGTCTTTGTTGATCTCCAGCAAGGTGCCTGATATTGTGCAGATGCAATCGCACGCACACCGCTTATATACCTTGACATGGGTGACTAATCAAAGTCCTACGCGTGCAATGGTCGAGGCTCGGGTATATCCACCTAAGGTGAATGAGCCGGAGATCGTCTCGCTTAAACTCAAGTGGCCACGTAACTTATATTCGCTTTCACATATTGCCTTACCTTTTCGTGAAGATGATGGGCTGTATGGGGCTAGATTTGGTGACGATCCGACTCGTATCCATTTGGGGGCGGTTGCGATTCGCGGTGAGAAGGGCGTGTTGGCTATATCGGCTGCCGATATGTTACGGCAGCGCTGGAATCCCTTTTACGACTATCAGGCAGCACGCATCGTTGATCATTTTAAGCTAAATTCGAGAGTTGTAGTCGATCAGACTTTTTAAGATTAGGTAGCTATCTTGTCTGGGTGGCTTGGTTGAAGTATTCACTTGTGTTTCGGTTCAGTCGATTGATACGGCTTTGAACATTCGATTGGAGCATGATTTGGCATCCATCGTTTGATTCAGTATGAAGCTGTCACGGCGGCAAAATAGAGTCATTTTGGCTCAATTGAGCTGATTTGTCCCGTTTTATTTGGCTTTAAAATAGTTTCATTCATTTAAAATATTTCCTTAAGTCAGATCGGAAGAGCGTCGTGTA
>CAXQRK010000014.1:0-3311 GCA_964226535.1 Polaribacter sp. | reverse complement strand
AACCAATCAGGGCGGTCAAATGTCAATGTCGGCTCTGCGGTTTTTCCGAAATAGAGTGGGCGTTCCCATCCATAAAACTGACCAAAATACGCGCCAGCATCGACATAAGTGTCATGCAGGGGCAGGGTGCGAAGATTGCGCGCGGTCAAAAGTTGTTTCCCGGGATATGCGATATCGTAATGAGTTCCTAAAATTTCAGGTGCACGCGCCATAAGATGATCAAGCGAATTAAAAATTGGGGCAAAGCGTTTTGCATCCGCCTCAGACAGATCATAGGGCGTGTGCCCATGCAAGATGCAATGGGCTAAGTTCATACCCGCACCACCGCCAGAGGCGATTCCGACCGAATTCATGCCACAACCAAGGAATAGCCCTTTGGTTTCAGCTGTTTCGCCAAGCATAAAGTTGCCATCGGGCGTGAAGCTTTCCGGCCCATTCAGCAACATTTTGACTTCGGCAGTCTCCAAAGCTGGCAAACGTTGCAATGCATTCTTCATCATCGGTTCAAAATGGTCCCAGTCTTCAGGCAGTAGGCCAAATTCAAAATTCGCATCCAGCACTCCGGGTGCTATGGATTTTCCCATTGGCTCAAAACATCCCACTAAAATTCCGCCAGAATCGTCGCGAATATAGAGGCGGTTGTCATGGTCAGATAGAGTCGGTGTGTTGCCGAAGAAGCCGTCGATTGGCTTGGTCAAGAGGTAGAAGTGCTCACAGGCTAACACTGGCACTTCTGCTCCTGCCAATGCGCCCGCTTCGCGAGACCAAAGGCCAGTACACAGTGCGATAGCGTCGCACATCACAGTGCCGTTTGTGGTTTCTACGCCTTTGACGCGGCCGTTTTCAGTAAGAATTCCTGTGACGCCAGTGTCTTCGAAGATCTTCGCGCCTAACGGCTTAGCCGCTTTGACGAGCGCCGCGCAGACATCTGATGGTGAAACCCGTCCGTCATCTGGTGACCAGACCGCACCCAGCACATCTTTTGCATTCATTAGTGGCCAGCGCTCTTTTGCTTCTTGAGGCGATATAGATATTGCGTTAACGCCGTAGACATGCGCCATTGCTTCCTGACGTTTTATATGAATCAAGCGGTTGGGATTAGTCGCAATCGACAGAGAACCTTTTTGAATCCAACCCACATTCTGCCCAGTTTCTTCCTCAAGTTGGGAATAAAGTTGCACTGAATATTGGATCATTCTGGTCAGATTCTGTGAACTCCGTAGAGCCCGAACTTGCGCCGCTGAGTGCCACGTTGTGCCGCTGGTTAGCTTATTTCGCTCCAACAAAATTGCATCTGAAACTCCCATTTTCCCAAGGTGATAGAGAGTAGAGCACCCCATGATGCCGCCGCCAATGACAACGACCGATGCATGGGATGGGAAGTTGCTATCTATCATCTGACTGATTCCTTGACGAATCTTGAAATTTATATTTCAATAATGTCTCTGGATGTAAGGAACGCAACAAAAAATTGGATCAAACATTTCCTTTAAGTTTAATGGATCTTTCAGCCAAACGATTGCAGGCACTGAGCCCGCAGCTACGACGTGCTGCCCGTTTTATTCTTGAAAACTCAGGAGACGTTGCCACCCGCTCACAGCGACACGTTGCGGAGCTTTCACAATTACCAGCACCAACTTTTACTCGGTTGGCACGTGCGGTGGGGTTGCAAAATTACGATCAGTTGCGCGACCTGTGCCGTAAGGACGTATTGCGTAATAAAACCATACTTGCTGACCGGGCAAAATCGCTCATCTCCAAAGTAAATGAAAATGCAGAAGAACCATCTCTTATTAGTCGTCATGCCACGACCGCCATACGTAACTTGCAGCATTTTGTAGAACAGACAGATTCGAATAAGTTAACAGGTGCGGCTCGACTTCTGGCTGATGCAAGGCGTGTCGTTTTGATAGGCGAGATGAGCTCTCGCGGTTTAATGGACTATTCCTCTTACATCGCAAATATGTCGCTGACTGGCTGGAAAGTGCTTGGCCGTGCCGGGGAAGGTTTATCTTCGGAGCTGGCTGATCTAGGGTCGAGAGATGCGTGCTTAGTAACAGCGGTAAACCCTTATTCAGCGCGATCTCTTACAATTGCAAAACATGTCGTAAATGCAAAAGTCCCGGTAGTGGCAATCACTGACAATGCCTTATCACCTCTGGTTACTTTGGCTGATTATAGTTTTTTTGTGGACACCAGAAGTCCGCAATTCTTCCCCTCGCATGCAGCGCTTATGGTTGTGTTGGAGGCGCTAGTTGATATGGTTGTACGCGAGCGGGGCACTGAGGCGCAAAAACACATTGCTGCGGTAGAACGGCAAAATCACGTCTTAAAAGAGTATTGGCAAGAAGATCTTGCCACCAACAAAGGAGAAACAAACTATGAATAAATTTTTCAAGACCGCTATCAGTGGCCTAGCGCTGGCCGCTATGTCCGTGGGAACTGTCAGTGCTCAGTGCACCAACGATGTTTGGAACAAAGTAATGTCGAGCGGCAAAATCGTAATTGGTGTTAAAGCGGATTACAAACCTTGGGGTTTTCGTGATGATAGCGGAAATCTTGTTGGCATGGAGATTGATATGGCCATGGATGTCGCCGCCAAAATGGGCGTTGAGGCCGAATTGGTTCCCGTACAATCATCTAATCGCATGCAGTTCCTAGAACAGGGCAAAATCGACATGATGATCGCGACCATGTCGGACCGTGCAGATCGCCGCAAGATCGTTGGTATTCCGGGGCCAAACTACTACACCTCTGGTACGAATATTATGTCGCCTAAGGCGCTTGGATTTACCTCTTGGGAAGACCTACGCGGCAAAAAGGTTTGCGGCAAGCAGGGTGCTTTTTATAATCAGATTACGGAAGAGCGTTATGGCGTTGAAATCATGGCATTCACTGGTAATGCTGAAGCAAAGCAAGCTCTAAGAGATCGGAAATGCGTCGCATGGGTTTACGACGACAGCTCTATCGGCTCTGACCTGAGCTCTGGCAACTGGGACGAGTTTGAAATGCCATTGGCGTCAGAAGATGACAACCCTTGGGGTCTTGGCGTGCCACTTGCTGAAGCCAGCTGTGTTTTTGGTAATTTTATGTCCGGCATGCAATATAACTGGCATCGCGAAGGCACGCTGATAGCATTGGAAAAAAAGTGGGGCATCAAGCCCACGGCTTTCCTGCAGATGCAGAACGAGCGTAACAGCGATTGGATTAAATAATTCTCTCAAGCAACCTGACGCTCCTCCGCTTTTGTTGTGGGGGGGCGCTTCGGCATTGAATTTCATGGAAGAATACTTTCGGCAACTAGAGGATAC
>CAXQRK010000013.1:0-5679 GCA_964226535.1 Polaribacter sp. | reverse complement strand
ACTGGAGTTCAGACGTGTGCTCTTCCGATCTGATTGACCACATGTGCATAATGTTCACGCAAAATTGAACTATCTAATTGCATCACTTTGGCAGCAACAATACCGAAGCCGGCATTTTCGAAACGTGTGATGACCTGACCTACCAAGCCTTGCTCAATGCAATCAGGTTTGAGAATAATTAATGTTTCTTCCATAAGGGGTTCACCAATAAACCAATAACAATTTACGTTGTTGACAATTGGTGCAAGAACAGCATTTATTGCGCTAGGTCAACTACAATCCGATAAAAATAAGGCTCAAACAATACGCATGCCTCACAACGAAGGCGAGCACGTACCATTCTTAGCTGCCAATTATTGAGAGGATTCTTGACTTTAGCGGCTAATTTACTTTTGTGGACCCATTTTATTATTTATGACTAAAGCACAAAGCGAAAATTACGTCGAAGTCGAAGGCAAAATAGTTGAAGTTTTGCCGGGTACCATGTTTCGTGTAGAATTGGCAAACGAGCATCAAGTGCTCGCACATATTTCTGGAAAGTTGCGTAAGCACTTCATCAAAATCACCACCGGTGATACTGTAAAAATGGAAATGAGTCCCTACGATCTCGACAAAGCACGCATCGTCTACCGCCTACGTAATGCACAAGTAGAACGTAATGCGCCCAAACGTAGCTTCGGTCCACGTCGTCGCTAGCTGATTCCGCTTTAATCTCCAACCGATTACTTAAAACATCATGAGCAGTACACCAGCCTTTAATTCCATTCTTGAAACTATCGGTGCAACGCCACTGGTCAAAATCAACCATACGGTTGCTGATATCGATGCCAGCATTTATCTAAAATGTGAATTTTTCAACCCACTTGCCAGTGTCAAGGATCGTATTGGCCGGGCAATGATTGAAGCGGCCGAGCGCGAGGGCCGACTCAACGCGGACAGCATCGTTATTGAGCCAACTTCCGGCAATACCGGCATTGCACTTGCTTTTGTTTGTGCAGCCAAAGGCTATAGACTGATTCTCACCATGCCAGAGACTATGTCAGTCGAACGCCGTGTATTGTTACGCATGTTGGGTGCTGAGATTGTATTGACTCCAGGGCCCAAGGGGATGGGTGGAGCAATTGCACGCGCCAATCAATTGGTTGAGCAACATGGCCAACATGCCTTCATGCCACAGCAATTTGAGAACCCTGCTAATCCCGAAATACACCGCCAAACGACTGCTGAAGAAATATGGTCTGCGACCAATGGTCAAATCGATGCATTTGTTGCAGGAGTCGGCACCGGCGGCACCATTACTGGAGTTTCAGAGGTGATTAAGTCACGCAAGGAACTGTTCAGTGTCGCAGTCGAGCCAGAAGCGAGTCCGGTGATCTCAGGTGGCAAACCAGGGCCACATAAGATCCAGGGGATCGGCGCAGGGTTTATTCCCAAGAACTGTAATACTGCAATCATTGACGATGTGATCAAAGTATCTAATGAAGATGCATTTGCGACCGCGCAAGCACTTGCAGCCAAAGATGGCATCCTTGGTGGCATCTCAACCGGAGCCAATCTGTGGGCGGCGATGCAACTTGCCAAACGTCCGGAAATGGCGGGCAAAACAATCGTAACGGTTGGGTGCAGCTTTGGCGAGCGCTACCTCAGCACGCCGTTGGCACAGAAAGCGCGTGAAGAAATGATCGATGCGGTTGCCGATTAAGCACTAGACGACTAATCAATCGATGCCCCCCCTAAAGTTCATGCCTGTAACAGTTTAGATCCATATCAATGGCTCAGATGGCACGCATGTCGACACAGACTATTGCTCGACTCAAAGGAGAACGCCCCATTGTGGCAGTCACCGCCTATGATGCGCCGATGGCGCGTTATGCCGATGAGGCAGGTATTGATTTAATCCTAGTGGGCGATTCGGTCGGAACCACCCAGTTAGGCTTTGAGTCGACAGTTCCAGTTACGCTGGATATGATGCTGCATCATACTGCGGCCGTTACACGTGCCAAGCCGCAAGCGCTGGTCGTGAGTGACATTCCATTTGCAATTGCACATGGCGAATTCACTGAGCTGTTGCATGCCTGCCGTCGTTTGATGCAAGAAGCCGGTGCTGAAGCCGTGAAAATTGAAGGGGGTATCCACATGGCACCGACGATTGAGCGCCTGACGCGGGCAGGCATTCCGGTGCTGTCTCATATTGGTTTATTACCTCAGCAGTTTTATCAAATTGGCAGCTATCGCAAATTTGGTCGAAGTGAGGCAGAAAAGGCCCGGCTGGTCGATGATGCTTTGGCGCTAGAAAAAGCGGGTTGTTTCGCTGTACTGTGCGAAATGGTCGATGGTACGGTGGCTGGAGTAATTGCACAGCAATTAACCGTGCCATTGATCGGCATTGGCAGTGGCCCACATTGCGACGGTCAAATTCTAGTGATCAATGACTTGCTGGGGATAACGATCGGGCATGTGCCATCTTTTGTAAAACAATATGCTGACTTAGGTGATCAAGTGAAGGCTGCCTTAGTAAGCTATGCCAAAGAGGTCAAAAAACGTGACTTTCCAGAGTAAAGATATCGATTATTTTGAGGCTATCTTTGCGTTGAATGAGCATATAGTAAGCGGACGTTTACCATCTGTTTATTATCGGATCATTAGAATGACAAGAATATCACTCTATGCGTTTATTTTGCTCGTTTGTGCGATAGTCGCACAGGCTCAGCCCAAGCCCAGTACTGCAGGCGAGAACTTGACGGGCATGCGGCCAAACGCCGGCGGTCAACCCGAAGTGATCACTGTCCGCCTTGGCTTGCTCGATATCATTGAGATCAACGACCGTGCGCAAACGTTTGACGTCGATATGTTCCTTGAAATCACATGGCAAGATCCAAGGCTTGCATTAACGGATGCTGCTGCTGGAGATTTGAGGCGATTCGCCTTAGACAAAATCTGGACCCCGAGCCTCACCATCATTAACAATCGTGGCCTTAAATTCCTGCTTCCGGAAGTGGCCACGGTAGATCGACAAGGCAATGTGATTATCCGCCAGCGAATCACCGGTCCACTCGCAGTCGATCTCGATCTACGTAAATTTCCCTTCGACCGCCAATGTCTGCCCATCGAGCTGTTGTCGTACCAATATTCAAACTCAGAAGTTATTTTCTCCGAAGACAGCGAGTTGGTTGCCAGGCTCAATGATTTAGGCGGTGAGGGCTGGACCTACTCCGCGCTCGATCTGCAAAGGTTTGTATACCGCCTAAAGGAAGAGGGCCGCGGTGGTTCTGGGCTGAGGTTTGCAGTTGCGGCAAAACGCAATCCGACCTACTATATCTTTACACTGGCGCTGCCAATGACACTCATTTTGTTTCTGGCATGGATGGCTCACTGGTTGCCCGTCGATATTATTCCACCCCGCATGGGCACTGCAACCGCAACAGTCTTCTCGCTAATCGCCCTAGGCGTGAGTTTTCGACTCACATTACCACGGATCGCTTACCTGACACATGCAGACCGCTTCGGCTTGTATTCGACGCTGCTTGTACTTGCATCGCTCGCAATCACAGTCGTGACCATACGCTGGGCGAGCACAGACCGTAAAGAGGCGGCGGAATGCCTTGCCCGGCAGGCCCGTCGAGTCTTTCCCTTAGTGTATGCCCTTATGGTCCTACTCACCTTATACACCTGAGTGAAACCAGGTGAATAAGCACTCGGTAATGCATACTGCGTCCCCAACTTGATCGAATAGCAGCCTTCAATTATCCAATACATTGTTGATGCAGAAATTAAACCGTAGCAATGCACAGCTGCCTCTGGCAAAGCATTTGATTGCCCTAGCAGAACGTGGCATACTGCCCGATTTTCTGGTTCGCTTCGGTGTTCGTCGACTCTGCCGTTGCCGCTTGAAAAACGAGTCTATTGACGACCCGGAATCTCAGCAAAACCGATTCCAAGACCTGATCGAACAGTTACAGCAGAGCCCCATCGCAATCCAAACAGATGCCGCGAATGAGCAGCACTACCAAGTCCCAACCGAATTTTATTTGGCTACTCTCGGTAAACACTCAAAATACAGTTGTGCCTATTATGCGACACCGACTCACAGCCTTGACGAAGCGGAAGAAGCGATGCTAAACCTGTACTCGGAGCGTGCGCAACTGGACAACGGTCAGCAAATCCTCGAACTCGGATGTGGTTGGGGTTCACTGACCTTATGGATGGCAAAGCAATATCCGCAAAGCCACATTACCGCTGTTTCGAATTCAAGCACGCAGAAACAATATATTCAAGCTCAATGCACGAAGTGGGGCTTAAATAATGTGACAGTGATCACAGCAGACATGAATGAATTGACCCTGGCCAACAACCAATTTGATCGCGCAATCTCAATCGAAATGTTTGAACATATGCGCAACTATCAGGTACTGTTGAACCATATTTCAAACTGGTTAACTGCAGAAGGAACATTATTTGTGCACATCTTTGCCCATCGCACTTTAATGTACCCGTTTGAATCGCACAGTGCACAGGACTGGATGTCGAAATACTTCTTCACCGGAGGGCTAATGCCATCGGTCGATACCTTGCTTTATTTTCAAGAGCACTTACATATAAAAAGCCGTTGGTTGGTCAACGGCACGCACTATCAAAGAACCTGTAATCACTGGCTGGAAAAAATGGATGCCAACAAACCCAGCGTGATGCATGCGTTCAGGCACTCGTACGGCGCGGATCAGGCGAAATTGTGGTTTCATCGTTGGCGTATCTTCTATATGGCCTGTGCCGAACTGTTTGGCTTCAACGAGGGCAAAGAATGGTTAGTTGCCCATTATTTGTTTGAGAATTCACCTGAACCATAGCCGTCTGTGACTCCCCGTTCAAATCATCCTAAATTCCTGTGCATGAGCTTAAAGAGCACTTTTCACACTTGCCTTCATGCCGTTGAAACTCACCGTAGCCCTTATTATTGAACGATTTTTTATCTGAATCTGTATGAGCGAAGAAACCCAAATCAACCCAGCACCCTCATTGGCAGCAGTCGCATTTAAGCGCGAGTCAGCAACTGAGACAGATATCCGCATAATGTCGATCGAAGAAATTTCGATTTATGGCGGGACGCAAACCCGCTCCAATACCAATGATGATGCGATTGACAGCTACGCGGAGAGCATTGAGGGTGGTCAATCTTTTCCACCCGTTGAAGTGTACTTTGATGGTGCCAAATACTGGCTTGCGGATGGATTTCATCGGCTCCTGGCTTACAAGCGAGCGGGAAAATCACAGGTGCAGGCCCACATTTTTCAAGGCAGCCGGAAAGATGCACTATTGCACGCATTAGGTGCAAATTCCCGCAACAGCTTGTATCGGAGTAATGCGGATAAAAGAAGTGCAGTGGAAATCGCGCTTGAAGAATTTCCAGAAGAACCCAACACCTTCATTGCAAAAATCTGTGCAGTTTCTCCATCGATGGTGCGCAGTGCACGCAAGCGTTTCGATGATCTGAACAATATAGAAAGTGAGGAATCAAAATCCTCAAAGCGTGACACTAAGACCAAACAAGTATCCGTTCCTGCGGCAGGGATTGAACGCCAAGCCCGGGGCGGTGCAGGGGGTGCTCACGACGGTAATATTGGCGGCAATGGCGGCAATGGCGGCAAGTAGATCGGAAGAGCACACGTCTGAACTCCAGTCACG
>CAXQRK010000012.1:0-10637 GCA_964226535.1 Polaribacter sp. | reverse complement strand
AACATAGAACTTACTAGATAAGCTCCACCTTGCCCTTGCATCTGCAAAGACAAGGAAAATAGTTAAAGTTGTTATAAAGAACATCCACAACCATCTGAAAAAATTTAATTGGTCACCTTAAACCAGCCAAAGCTATAGTCATATGGGCAAATTAAACTTTCTGAGCAGTTGTTTTATGAGAAAAGCACTACAAAATGCCTGACGGCTGCACGGCTGTCAACCCCTTTTGAAAAATATTTTTAGCCCGCAATCTTATTCGTTGCAGATCTGCAACACTTGAATCGCACAAATCCAGCATCTGTGTACCCAGAATAACCAGTCAACAGCGGTAGAGAACTGTTTACACGCCCCTACAAGCGCCCTGTAGGGCTCATGGAGCAGGGTTAAAGCGTTGCCCAATCGGCATATTTAATAGCGCTTCAAGTTCCCGAATACGGTCAAGAATAATTGGTTTCTGCGCATAGGGGCTATCGGGTAAATGACGGTATAAATGTCGTAAATAATTATATGCTTCAACCTGTTTACCCTGACGGCGCAGCAATTCGGCATATATTCGGGCAGCATAATAGGGGGCTCCGGGTTGTTGTGACGCGAGCAGAAACCACCTGGCCGCATTGACCTCATCTTGCAAGCGATTTAAATAAATCTGCCCAGTCTCCAAGTAGAGCTTGGCGCTGTTCGGGTGCATTGCGCGGGCACCTTCCAACAGGACAAAGGCTTGCTCGGCTTGTTCGCGGTCGATTGCTCGTTGACGCGACTGTGGCACCTGATCATAGCCGCCTTCCTCGCGTATGCGCCAGTTAGGCACATCGTAGGCCAGCATACGAGCACTATTGATCCAGAAAAGTTCGGTCTGCGGGCTCAAAGTCGTGACCAAGCGCACCATTGCATCCAGTGTCACCCGATCGCGACGTTCCCAAATGGTATTGATACGAATCCACACAAAATCGGCGATCACGGTACGAAAGCCACCAAGCACTGCAACCACAAGCCCCTGGCCAAGGGCGGGGCGCAGTGCATTTGGACGCAGTGCCGGCTGACGGGTCTGCAGCGCTTGCCATGCCGATGCTTCGAACGGACGGGTCAGCACACCCAGGCATATCAAGCCAAGCAGCATCCAGCCGAACGCCCGCAAGCGCGGGCAGCATGAACCTTGTAAACTGTGCACGGTCGACATCCCCTAAATCTCCCGTCGACCGAAATGTGCCTGCGCCAGCAAAATGAAGGCAATGGTATAGACCAAGCCGTAAGCAACAATCTGTATAACGGTGGTCGCAGACACGGGATCCGCATGAGGCAGCACCAGTTGGTCGCCTAGGTTAAACAACTGAAAGTTAGGAAAGATCAAACCAATCACCTGCACGGTCCAGCGCCCCAAGCCCGACTCAATCGATGCATACGCATCTCGAGCAATGTATTGAAGTTGGCAGATCATCAGCATAAAAAAGGCCAGTAACATCGTATACAGTTGGCTGTTCGAAAAGCTGGCGATACAGAGGGTCATCGCACTCAAGATGCCGAATTTGATCCACTGTAACAGGCCAAAGACCCACACATCACTGTAACGAATCAAACGACCTTCGACAAAGGCTTCGCCAAACTGAGCCATCAGACTCGTCTCGCGCCAATACAGCATACCGGCCAAGGGCAGTAGCAGCAGAAGGGTAAAGAGCCCGATTAACAGGTACGTGCCGAGAAACTTACCCGCGAGGAATTCAAACGAATGCACCGGTTTTGCCAATAGGGTCAGTGCTGTGCGGTTCTCGATCTCGCTAAAGAATAGTTGGGTGCTTGCCGCAATCGACAGGATGGTACCAAACAAAAACAACGCTCCAAAACCAAAATCAGTGACAAACTTTAATTCGTCGGCACCAAAATCAAATTGCTGAAAAAAAGTGGCACTGCAGACCAATCCCAGCGCAATTAACAACAGTGAGTGGAACACCTTCTGTCGCAAGGCTTCCATTAAGGTGTTGCCGGCGATCAGCCGTACCCGGGACAAGGAATGCTTGTATGTGTTCATCGGCTGACCAGTTTAATTGTGGACGAGTTGACCTCTGCGGCCTCGCGACGCTCGATCGCTTGTACAAAGAGCGCATCCAGGCTCAAGTGCGAGGTGTCGATTCGACACAGCTGCCCACCCTGCTCGGCAATCGCAGCCGCAACGACCGCATGCCCTTCGGCACTCAGCCCACGGACAATCAAAGACTCCGCATCCGTCTCCTGCGCAAGTTCCTCAACCCGGCCCGCACAGATCAATTGGCCGCGATGCAA
The DNA here is from genome assembly GCA_964226535.1 of Polaribacter sp. Classification (GTDB taxonomy): domain Bacteria; phylum Verrucomicrobiota; class Verrucomicrobiia; order Opitutales; family Coraliomargaritaceae; genus Lentimonas. The sequence goes on along the minus strand of CAXQRK010000012.1, from coordinate 8,363 downwards.
AATCGCCACACGGTCGCACAGCGCCTCGACTTGAGCCAGCAAATGCGACGAGAGCAGCACGGTCTTACCGCGTGCTTTCAACTCGCGAATGATGTCCGCAATTGCCGCGAAACCAAGCGGATCGACTCCTGCAGTGGGCTCATCTAGAATCACCAGCCGCGGGTCATGCACCAGCGCCTGCGCCAGCCCAATGCGCTGCAACATGCCCTTTGAATAGGTGCCGACGCGGCGCGACGCAGCCTCGGCCATGCCGACCAATTCGATCACATCCGCCACCTTGGTCTTGATTTGATTGCGCCCAACGCCGCAGATGCGCGCATAGAAGCACAGCAGTTCCCAACCGGACAGGTAGCGATAAAAGTGTGGCGCTTCAGGCAAAAAGCCAACAGATTGGCGGGCGGCCACGGTGTGGCTCGGTGTGCCATAGATTTGACACTCACCGGCGGAGGCATCTAACAGGCCCAGTATCACTTTGATCGTCGTGCTCTTGCCAGAACCATTCGGCCCAAGCAGGCCAAAAATCTCATTCTCGCCCACGCTAAGCGTGAGATCATCCACCGCACGAAGCTTCTGGCCACGCATTCCAATCGAAAAATCCTTGGTCAGGCCTTTGATACTGATCGCAGGAGGACTCATGCTAGTACAGTATACGGAAGCCCTGACAGGTGCGTGGACCATGGTCCGTTTGCAGCTCAACCGCACGGACATAACTGTTCAATTCCTTGGCAACCGCCTCCTGGAAGGACCGCACTTCAATAGCGTCACCTTCGGCATAGAGCCGCACCCGGCCATCAGCCAGATTTTGAACCGTGCCACTGACCTCAAATCCCTTTGCCACATGCATGGTCTGATAACGAAATCCAACACCCTGAACGTGGCCTTCAAACCAACAATTCATACGAAAAACATTTTGGGTCATGACTGATGAAAATCGACGATAGGAAACTGTAGTGAGCGCAAAAAACAGCTCACCATATGTAGAGCTTAATACTGTAATCCAAATAAAATCATAGACTTAATCGAAAAGAAAGTTGATTTTTAGATCAAACATTTTAAATTGGTTAATATTGGACATTAATTACGTGTTTATGAGCGATTTAAACTTTGAGTATTCGGATAGCAACTGGGATGAAACACCTCGCGAATCGAATTGGAGTGAATCCCAATGGCGTAAGTATCTGAAGGACTCAGAACAAGAGATCGAACGTTTTCTCTCCATTTACAACAGGCTCAAGGATCAGCCGAATCGTCTGGATGAAATTGCGATTCAGATGGGCTGGGATGTCAAAGATATCTCGTTGAGCGAGGAACTACTGCCCGCTGAGTCGGAACCAGACGTGGACGGCTTGTTTGATTCGGACGAACTGCTACCTTATACACTGCACTGCCATCCGGTGATCATTATCACCCGCGCACTGTATCGCGAACTGCATCAAAGCTGGGAAGCCTACATGATCCAGGGCCAAAATGACGTGTCGGCGCATCTCTGTTGGCAATACGCCAATAGTCTGCATCAGGCAGAAATGAACGTGCTATTTTCTATTCAAGCAATTGATCTGGGCGACTTCGGCCTGACCATTTGTCACTTAAAGAACAGCTTGAACGCGCTCAATCAGACCCTGGCCGTGCTGCCTCAAATCACACATTCAAACCCAACATTTCTCGACACAATCCGCCGGGACATGCAAATCCCACTGTTTGATCTGCGCGAGATTTGGATTCAGGTGATCCATGAATGCCGGATTGAATCTGATCACCATTAGCGCTTTTTCAAGGCGACTCTTTGCATCTTTCACGACAACATCCCTATGGGATGACTGCGAAACGGTTGCCAAGCTCTTAGAAGCGGCACGTCACATGACTCAAATGGTTACAGAAGCTGCACTACTGACACACAAACCTGCTCAGCCTTATTTTAGGCCCCCTCTAGCATTGGGCTTTACTGAGTCGCGTCCGAAAATCGCGGCATTCGGGCGATCGTGCCTGGCTTTCCCCAAACGACGGATCAGTTGCCAACCCTCGGCCTTGGCATTCAGGTTGCCCGGCAATTCGAGAATGACCCGAACATCTGGTGTGCCAAGCGCGTCGGCACGTGCAAAAATGCGCTCCAGATTGGACTCAATCTCATCATAGGGCGGATCAATGAAAATGAGATCGGATCGTTCCCCAATTGCAGTGCTCTCATACAGGTTGCAGCCGACGGTGCGAATCGCATCTTGCCCAAGTGCACAACATTTCAGAACGGCTTGCTGGTTGTGTTGCATGCAAGCGAGCGCCTGTCGGTCATGTTCATAAAACGTGACCTTGATCGCGCCACGGCTGAGCGCTTCGAGCCCGTAGGCACCGGTGCCGGCGAAGAGGTCTGTCACACAACTGCCTTCGACACGATTGCCCAGGCTGGAAAAAACCGCTTCACGCATCCGATCAGTCGCCGGACGAGTGATGTCGCCTTTCGGAGCCTTGAGTCTGATGCCGCAGGCTTTGCCCCCTGTAATTCTCATGCTATGCCGAATGTGTTGGCCAATCTGGTAGACAAGGTCGTTTAACGCAGTGCTTGCCAGACGCGTAGCAGACTTTCAATGAGTGTCGGCAATTCATTTAGAGGCACTTGGCTAGCGGCATCGGAGATCGCATTGGCCGGGTCGGGATGTGTTTCGAGAAAGACTCCGTGTGCGCCGGCGGCCAGTCCCGCACGGGCCAAAGGCGGCACAAATTGACGCTGCCCGCCACTGACACCACCGGCTGCACCAGGAAGTTGCACACTATGAGTGGCATCAATAATGGTCGGATGGCCATTCTCGGCCATGATACTGAAGCTGCGCATATCAACGACCAGATTTTGATAGCCAAAGCTGTTGCCGCGGTCGGTTTGCCAGATTTCCCTGGCACCGGCGTCTTCCAGTTTATGTGTGACAAAAGTCATCTCGTAAGGGGAAAGGAATTGCCCTTTTTTGACGTTGATCGCACATTCGGTTTTGGCAGCGGCCACTAGCAGGTCGGTTTGGCGGCAAAGAAATGCCGGAATTTGCAAGACATCGACCACTGCACCAACAATCGCACATTGGTCGGGGGCATGAATATCAGTGATGGTGTTAAAGCCGTATTCCACTTTGATGGTGTTCAAGATTTCCATCCCAGCCTCAAGCCCGGTGCCACGTGCGCTGTCAATGGAAGTGCGATTAGCCTTATCAAATGAACCTTTAAACAGGATATTCAACTGTGAATGTTGTTGTTGCAGTGCAGCGAGGGTGTCAGCGACCAAGCGGCATGTGTCGCGGCTTTCGAGCGAGCAGGGGCCGGCGAGCACGAGTAACTTTTCAGAATCGTAAATCATGCCGAGCATTCAACAAGGATAAATGGGGCTCGCCAAGTCACAAAGTTAATTCACACAACTTTGCATGACGCTTACATCGATCAAACTTGTTGTTGCCAAGCTGTTACGCCCTTTCAGGCATATACAAAAAGGCGCAGAATCAATCTGCGCCTTTAAATCGAAGGGCTGTTGTAACAACAAAACCTCCAACTGAAATAACAAAAGATACCATTTAGAGACGATTGTCTGAGCGTCGCTTTCCGCTCGGCTTTGTGCCTATTATTGTGTAATCTTCGTCCGTTATTTCGCTTGCCTTAAGCATATTCAACTCATCTTCCAGCCGCAAAAGTTCATCTTCACGAGCAGATGCTGCCCGGGTTTCACGAATTTCACGAAGCTTGCGCCGTTCTTCAGCCGGAATTTGATAGCCGGGCACATCACTGGGCAAAATTTCCATTTGGTCAATGACTCGCGGATCGATAATATCTTCATAGGTCGACCCGTCTGGATTGAGTGTCTTGGCAGTGATGAAAATAATCAAGTTGGTTGAAATTGACCTAGACTCATTATTCTGAAACAATTTGCCAAGTATCGGAATATCGCCTAGCACCGGTATTTGAAACTTATCCTGACGTTCGTCTTCTTGGGTCAGTCCTCCAAGCGCAATGGTGTACCCATTTCGAATCGTCACCTGGGTTCGCGCATCACGCTTCCTGAAAATACGATCCTCCAGGATAGCAGATCCACCTGCGCCGCCCCCCTGGGTGATGACCGTATCACCTAGGGCACTCACCATGGGATGCACATCCATCGAAATCATATCATCGGCATTGACCGAAGGGGTAACATCTAACTCCACACCAACAAAGCGATACTTGATTTCACCAGTTTCCAGCTGCCCAGTCTGGTCATTAATCGAAAACTCTCGAATCGGATAGTCTTCACCCACCTGAAAGACTGCGGTTTGATTGTTCATCACCACAATCGTTGGATTTGAGATTAAACTGGAGCGTTGTTCGTTCTCCAATGCCCGCAGTGTTGCGGCAAATTCGGAACTTGAAAATACCGCAACCAAACCTCCAGCAGGACCCGTAATGATGTCTTCTAGGTCTGAGCCAATCCCGGGATCGCCAGAACCCGCACCACTGCCACCCAATAAGTCGTCAGTACTCTCGTCCAAGTAAGCCCAATCAATTCCGATATTTTCAAGGTCACCATTCGTCACCTCAATGAATTTTGATTCGATCATTACTTGCTCGGTGACACGGTCTAGATGATCGATGATCTCTTTGATTTTGCCCATACGAGACGGACGTTCAGTTACCACCAAGGCATTGCTGCGCACATCCACCTGCATACGACCGCCGGCAGTTTCATCAATCAAGGGTGCAATTGAAATTTGAATCTCTGCAGCTTTGGCATAATTGATGATAAAAACTCGAGTGTCCACCGGTTCAGTAGTCAATTCCTCAACACTGACGATTTCAATGATGTTGCGATCTTCTACGTAGGTATAATTTAGTTGCTTGAGTACCACATCAAACACTTGTTGCCATGTAACATTGCGCAGTTTGATGGACGTGCGCCCCTGCAACTCGTCTGGAATGACCAAATTCAGGTCAAATAAGTCTGCGACATTGCGTAGAATTGTGCGAACTTCCTCATCTGGAAAATCCACAGAAATGGTTTCTTGCTCTGCCATTACAACAGAACCAGGAGTGGTTGCCTGATTTGGCAAATCCAACAACACTTCAGTTTCACTCGCCAGATCCATAGTCACCACCTCAGCCATTACAGGTGCATCGACATCGACCACAAGATCACCCATCGCAGCGTCGGGAATCTCAACAAGCGGATTCCTTGTTGTTTTGATGACATCGGCAGCTTCGTCGATGTCACTGGCTGCTAGCGGCGGTGTATTCACCTGGGATGTAATATCTTGGTTGACCAGGCTGCTTGCAGCATCTGGCAACTCAATTTGAGCGGGATCGGCTTCTACAATCTGAGCCGATACAATGATCGGAGCAAATAATAATAGAATGATTTGAGTACATTTTTTCATGACATAGGAGGGTTGAGTGAATGAGATGGATTAATGGTTTGTTAGATAATATAAAGACGGCCGATTACTCGGGATTATCAAGAGTTGCACCGAAAGAGGTCGGACTGAGTGGAATTACTAAGGTAGCAGTCGCCATTTTCAAGGTATAAGCACGAGAATCAATATCGGAAATGGTAACTGTAAAGGTTTGTCCCTCTAATTGCGGAATTTTCGCAGGGAAACTAGTTCCAGATTTCAACAATCCGCCGCCCGGTAGTTGCAGATAATGCTGGGTGCCTTTGACCAAAGTGCCTCGAACTTGTTTTGCAAAATTAGCACCAATTACCTGCAGAATCGAAGTATCGTCGTAAACAAGCTTAACCGATTCTTGCTCAACGGCTTCAGCAGCTACTGCGGCAGGTTGTTTAGGCGCGTATGGACTTGGAATGCCTTTAACCGAGGCCATAAAGCCATCATCGACCTTATTTAAGTAAGTGTTTGCAGTCTCTAGCACAACGATGCGCATTTGAACGGGTAATACCAAATCTTTACGGACGGCAAGCTTGATCTCCGGAAGTGTGGCAAATACAGAGTCTGCCATACATATTCCGATAAATACGAATCCCCCCAATAGTTGTTTCACAAGCTCCTTTCGTTCATGATTTTTCAGCTAGTACAATTACACGTAATTGAGCAGACAAATGCTCAGCTTTGCGTTCTTGGTCGGGACCAACCCGGACCTGAAAATCAGCCACACGGATAAATGCATCTGCCTGATGGATTGCATGTAACAATTCAAGGATTTCCTGAAAAGTACCTGCAACTTTTATATTGTAAGCAATTGTCGAATATTGTTTGAGTGCATTAGGTCCACCCTTTGCTAAGGCAGGATCTTCGACATTCAACTGAGAAACCTCAGAGATCACGACATCCAACTGATCTTCAAATGAATAAAAGAAATCAATGTTTACTGCACGTTGATCACGCTTGAACAGGCGCTGACGAATCGAATCAGAGTCACGTTGCAAAATCTGCAAATCTTGCTCTAAGTTATTCGAATTTTTAACATTTGTATCAATTGCTTGGATGCGTGCCATCAATTCCGTTTCTTGCATCGTCAGTTCATCCACCACTCCACCGCGTAGAACAAGCATTATCGCCAGCGCAACAAACAGCACTAGACTGATGGCTGCCAGCGGATATTCTTTTGCTTTATCAAGGATTTGATTCACTGCTTGCCTCCTTTACTTCGCGCCGGGCTTAGTGTGATCGAGAGTTTAATCGGAATGATCCCAGTCTCAACATTACGTTGCTGCATGGTTTCAGTCACAGTAACTAAATAATTTTCCACACTGAGTACCGCAGATTGTTCCAATGCCTGCTTAAATCGAGTCAGAGTCGTCAACTCTTGAACATCGCCTACAATCTGAATCGTATAATTCATTTGCGGGGGTGCCTTCGATTTAGCCCTGGTCGATCGGCCCCTTGCCTCAACGATTGACTCCGAGAATGTTACTCTCGAAAAGACACATTCTTCAGGCTTTAACTCAGCCAGTGCGACAAGCAGTTCATGTGCACGCAAAGGGGCTCGGAAAAAGCGCTGCAAATCTTCGACACTGCGTGCGAATTTAACAAAGTCCTGACTCATTTTTAAGTGCTGCTGATCGAGAGCTTCGGCACGTTGAATACCCTGCTCAATTGTTGCAACTGAACTACGTAGTGAATATGCTTGATATTCGCGTTGTAGAACTAAACAAGCGGCACTTAACATCAAAATAATCGCAATAAAGCTGATGCTAAAATGCGTGCGTACGACCTTGATATCAGGCAGTGTTGATTGAATTTTAAAATCTGGACGCCAATAGGGCTGGATGTCGCGCTTATGACTCATTCTGAAACACCTTCCCTTGACTGAAATTCCGCCATCAAACTAAACACACTAAACCATCGAGAGCCTAGATTGGACACGTCTACTCCATCAGCAAATTTAATATTGAGGCCCTGCAACCATGCTTCCATATTCGGCTGCATAATCTCAATTCCCAGGGAATCTGACATGGACTTTGCAATCCAGCTTAAGTTCTGCGGCAGCGCACTCAGAAAAATACAAGCAATCCCTAAGCCCGTCTGTACTTCATACAAGCCCGCAGTTGCTTGTAACTCTTTGATAATGCGTCGCAGTAATTTGGAGCCTATTTCTGCAAAATCAAATGTGTTGGAATAGAAAAGCTTGCGTGCAGACGCTTCATCTTTTAAACCTAATTCGCGTTGTAACAGAAGGTAAATATCATCCAAACCGAACGAAAGTGAGGAAGTGAGCGCTACCTGCGCATTGTTAACAACAAACACATTTGTGTGCTGCGACGTCAACTCAACACATAAAATTGGAGCCATTATCTGATTCAAACAAGCATAATCACAAACTCCCCCAAGTGTTGTCATTGAAGACAACTCGAGACGGTCTGGATAAAGCCCGTAAGATAATAATTGGTCCTGTACTTCTTGAAGGATACTGACAGATCCACCACAAAAAATAATTTGCTTGGTTAGGCCTGCCTCGGGATCAAAATTTGCACCCTTACGTGCATCCAAAATAGATACACTGGTGGTCGCCGGATCAACCTTAAACTTCGACTCGAGCACCTCTGTTAAGAAATTCAAATCTTTCAGCTTATTGACAGAACTAGATTCATAATAGTGTAAAAACCGTTCCCTTGGATAGACGCCACAGCGCGACACATAGTATTCAGCGCCGTTAAAATCAACCAATTGCTCTAAAAATGCACGTACATCCTCAGCTTGCACATCTGCCAAAAGCGGCAATTCAGCGATTTCCTCTACCTCGATCGGATGCGTATAAGCAGAGGTTCTGGCTGCGAGGATCGAAAATTCGGACAGATCAACAAAGAGGCCTTTGATCTTTGATTTAAACATACAAAAAAGGAAAAAGAATGTGTATCTCTATATTAGAATATAATCGGCATATGTACCAAATCAGGCAACTGCAAT
>CAXQRK010000011.1:0-11400 GCA_964226535.1 Polaribacter sp. | reverse complement strand
TCAGACGTGTGCTCTTCCGATCTGACTGAGAGTCGGGCTTGCTTTTTTTTAAAATGTAACAAATGTAGCATCATATGCCTGTTTATATTTATCAAATTCTCCATGTTGCTGGAATTCTCATGTTGTTTATGGGCTACGGTGCCTTGTTGGGCCGCAGCCTCGCCGGCAGCGACAATGCCGCCGTGCGCAAACTCGGTTCCATCACCAGTGGCATCGGTCTGCTGCTCATCCTCATTGCTGGGTTTGGCATGATTTCCAAACTTAATCACAGTTTTACCGCACCCTGGCTGATCGTTAAAATGGTCATTTGGGTCGCACTTGGCGGCATTATCGTGCTGATCAACCGGCAACCGGCACTTGCCAGGCTTCTCTGGTGGAGTCTTTTGGGACTGGGTATCATCGCTGCGGCCATGGTATACTATGTACGCTTGCAGGCCTGATTGGCAGCTCCAAGCCAACGATATTCAGCCATATAAAAATTAGGCAGGCTGGGAATCGGCACTTGCCATTTAAGTGCAACTGCCTTTGCTTTTGCGATTTTTTAACCGACACAGCGTTATGATAGCTTCACACATATACTCTTTAATACCGCTTGCTCAAGCAGCTTCTCCCAGTGGTGGTCTCGGCCAATTTGTACCAATAATACTGCTGTTTTTGGGCATGTGGTTTCTCATCATTGCGCCACAGCGCAAGCGCCAAAAGGCGCACGACAAGATGCTTTCTGAATTGAGAAAAGGCGATGAAATCGTCACCAGCGGCGGTCTTTTCGGCAAAATTATCCGGGTAAAAGAGGATCGTTTTGTGATCGAAATCGCCGATGACACCAAAGTCGAGCTGGGCAAGAGCTTTGTGTCCAACAAGATTGAGGCAACGGTAGTCGAATAATTGGGGCTGAACCTCTCTATTTCTTCCTTATGTCCGCTAATATTGCTTGGAAATTCGTCCTCACCGCGGTTATTGTATGTTGGTGCATTGCTGAGATTTCTCCGCTGCAAGACCGTCCGTTCGCGGATCACATTGTCAAACAGGCGGTGACTGAAGATTATACGACCGATAATGAGGTCACAGTGGAGGTCGCGGCGTTCTCAGCAATTATGCAGCGTGCTCGGGCACGGGTCGAGGCGCAGCAGTCGAAGACCTTGTTTCTCGCCTTGCGTGAGATGGGTATCGAGGAAAACATTGATTATGCAGTCTATTTTCCGTCGGTCAACTTGCGTGATGTTGCCAATCAAAACAAGCGCAATGATATCCTGCTAAAACATCTACTCAAGACGGCGCAGAGCAATTTGCGCCTCGGCCTCGACCTGAAGGGCGGCGTGGGGGTGACACTCCGGATGGATGACGCGTCAAAGGCCCAGTTGAATGCCTACGAACAGGAAGAGCAACTCAAAGATGCGATCAGAATCATGGGTGACCGTCTAGACGGTCACGGTGTGGCCGAGCCGATTATTCGTCCGGTCGGCGAGGACGGCATTGAAATTCAGATTGCAGGGTTATCGAGCAAAAACAATCCGCAGGTACTGGATGATTTAAAAAAGCCCGCTCGGCTTGAATTTCGTGCGGTGCATGACCGTTTAAGCCCGGACACAACCGCGAAGAGCGACTATCCGGTCGGCTACGAAGTGCTCGCGGAGGAATATGAAGACCGCGAAACCGGTGAGGTGTCTGAACGCCGCATGTTCGTCAAGCGTATCCCCGAAGCAACCGGTGAAATCGTCGCGGACGCCTATGTTTCGCAGACACAAACCGGTGGCTTTCAAATCAATCTGGAAATGACCCGCGATGGGGCAGAGATACTTGCCAAAGTAACTCAAGGCATGATTGGCAAGCCGTTGGCGATCGTGCTCGATGGCAAGCTTTACTCTGCGCCGACCGTCAACGATGTGCTGTCCAAGCGTGCCCAAATCACTGGTAGTTATTCGCAGCGTGAAGCGATCGATTTGGCCAATGTGTTGAACAACCCGCTAGCGGTGGAATTGCGCGTTGATCAGATGTACGAAGTCGGGCCTACCTTGGCCGAGGGCACCCGCGACAGTTCCATCAGTGCGGCCAAATGGGCCGCGCTTGCAGTGATTGGATTCATGCTGATTTACTACTTTCTTGGCGGTCTTGTGGCGGTGCTGTCCTCAATCATCAACGTTATCATCGTTCTCGGTGTGCTCGCTAGTTTGGGGGCGACACTTACGCTGCCCGGTGTTGCCGCGCTGGTACTAACATTAGGGATGGGAGTGGATGCTAATATTTTGATTTTCGAGCGTATTCGTGAGGAATTGCGCTCTGGCAAAACCCTTAAGAATGCGACCTCTGGAGCCTTTGCCAAGGTAACCTCAACGATTGTGGACGCCAATGTAACAACCCTGATTACTGCCTCCATTCTAATCTGGTTAGGCACCGGTCCGGTGCGGGGCTTCGGGGTGACATTGGCGATCGGCATCTGTGCCTCGATCTTCTGCGCCTTGGTGGTGACCCGCTTGTTGGTCGATTGGCTGGTACAGGATATCGGCGTTAGTAAAATTCTCGGCCTGTGCGTGTTTCCCGAAAAGACCCTTGATTTCTTTAAATTTCGCAAATCGGCCTTCATTGCGGCATGGCTGCTGGTGACGGCAGGCGTGATCAGTATCATCGTGCACCACGATCATATCATGGGCATCGATTTTACGGGTGGTGATGAAATGACGGTTGCGTACGAGCAGCGTATTGACAGCGACGAGTTGCAACAGGCGATTACAGCGCTGGATCTGGGTGAGGTGAATCCCAGCTATCAACGCTTGATCGGTGAGAACCGTGAAGTGCTCAAGCTGCAAACACGTTTTGACCAAAGTCGTGAGGTCTTAATCGCGCTGCAGGCAGCATTTCCACAGGCAGGCTTTCGTGAAGATGGGGTCTCCCAAATCGGCGCATCCGTTTCCAGTAGCATTCAGTCAAATGCAATCTGGTCGGTGATTGCCGCCCTGGCTGGCATCCTGCTGTATGTTGCGCTCCGCTTCGAAGTTGGCTATGGCGTTGGTGCGGTGCTGGCGACTGTGCACGACGTGTTAATGACCACTGGTATCTTCGTGCTCTGCGGTCAGTTTGGCATCTTTGTCAGCGGTCAATTCACCGCGCCGATGCTGGCGGCCATCCTGATGATTGTTGGCTACTCAATCAATGATACGATTGTAGTATTTGATCGCATACGTGAAGAATTGGGCTTAAATCCCGGAGCTAATCTGCGCTCGATCATTAATGTAGCGATCAGTCGGGTAATCTCCCGCTCCCTGTTGACCAGTATCACGACCTTGTTGGCGGCGCTGTCACTCTACATCTTCGGTGCCGGTGTGATCAATGATTTCGCATTTGTATTTATTATTGGTATTCTTACCGGAACGTTCTCTTCCATTTTTATTGCCAGCCCGGTATTCTTCTGGTGGCACAAAGGCGATCGTCGCCATGTCGAGGAGCGCGAACTCACACCGAAGCGCTACGAGTGGGAAAGCCGCACTTAAACGTCCACTGGATTTATTTTCAGCAATTCTGCTGAAATGGTGAATCAATCGTGATTTGCCATTTCTTGTTTTCCATGTTCGATTGGGGGACGCCGCTGGCAAAACCTTTGATATTAACATTTCTAAATACATGCACTGGACCACAATTGAGACGAATCAGACCCTTGCCGCTCATTTAAGCGCAGGTCTAGCCGTATCTAAAATTATGGGTCAGTTGTTGGCGCAGCGTGAGTTGACCACAGTTGAATCCGCTACCACCTATCTGCGTCCGCGCCTCGCCCACTTGCAGACTCCATTTACCTTGAAAAATCTGCAGGCTGCAGTGAATCGGATCGAGCACGCTATCGAACACCGGGAGTCGGTAGTTATTTTTGGAGACTACGATGTGGATGGTGTGACCAGCACGGTGCAGCTAGTCAGTATGCTGCGCGCCTTTGATCTAGATCCGCGCTTCTGCGTGCCCTTACGCCTGGATGAGGGCTACGGCCTGAGCCACGATGCGATTAACCGCGCCTTTGCTGGGCATACCCCTGATCTTTTTATTGCACTGGATTGCGGCACCAATGCCCACGAGCCGATTGCTTATTTGCGCAAACTGGGCTGCGACGTCATCGTCATTGATCATCATCAAACCAAAACTGCCGCACCAGAAAACTGTATTTTCGTGAATCCACATGTCAATGATACCGAGGATGCGCCGTGGCGTGACCTCTGTACGGCGGGCCTGGTGTTCAAGCTCTTACACGGGTTACTTAAAAGCCGCAACGAAGCGGATGATCCACGTGTGAATGATATTCAACTCAAAGATTATCTCGATCTCGTCGCCATGGGGACCATTGCTGATTTGGTGCCACTGTGTGGTGAGAATCGCATTCTTTCATGGTTTGGTCTGCGGCATCTGCGTGCCAATGGGCGGCTTGGCATTCGTGCCTTGGCTGCGGTAAGTGGCATCGATAGCACCCACAAAATGGCGAGTTCGGACATTTCTTTCAAGCTGGCGCCACGGATTAACGCGAGTGGACGGCTTGCCGATGCCGCGCTGCCGATCTCTCTACTCCTGAATGAGGACAGTGCTGATTGCAAACAGATTGCGCAAGAACTCGACGCGATAAATCGCGAGCGCCAAGCCATTGAACGTGGAATTGCCTCGACGGCTGAGCGGCGTGCCGAGTGTGAATTTGGCGATGCGCCCGGCGTTGTCTTGTTTGGCGAGGATTGGCACCCTGGTGTCGTGGGGATCGTGGCCAGTCGCGTCAGTCGGCATTTTCATAAGCCCTGTGTCATTCTCGGGGCGGATGGTGTGGAGGCGCATGGCTCCGGTCGCAGTGTGGCCAATGTTAATTTGGTCGAAGTGTTTCAGCGTTGCTCGGATTTACTCAGTCACTGGGGTGGCCATCCCATGGCGGCGGGCATCTCGCTGCCGGTTGCGAATATCCAGGCCTTTACCGAGCGCTATCTGGATAGCTTGCGCACACTCTATCCGGCAGGCCTACCGGAGCCATCCCTAGAGTTGTCGACCTGGCTGCAAGTCGAAGATTTGGAAGAAGGCTTGCTCGAAGAAATGGATCGCTTGCATCCATTTGGGCAAGCGAATGCTGAACCGGTGTTTGGACTGCGTGCAGTGGTGCTCGAGCAGTCGCCTCAGTGCTTCGGTGAGCGTAATTTTCGGTTTCGAATGCCGTCGGTCAACGGTCACCCCAGCGGAGTCGCTGGAATCGCCTGGCGTATGCACAGCGTGCCTGAAAAAGGCCACGCAATTGATATGGCACTTCGGTTTTCCTGGAATTATTGGCGCAACAATCGCTATCCGCAGGTGACGCTGATTGATTGGAAGCCATCGACGGATACTTAGGGGTGTAAAGCTCCCCAGGCATTAGGCCGAAACAGTGTTCATCATTTGGCAGAACGCCGGCTAGACGTATTTAGTTCGACCAGTTTAGTGATGATCGCTTTTTGGGTATGGAGGCGGTTTTCAGCTTCGTCGAAAATGATACTTTGCGGACTATCAAGTACTTCCTTGCTGACTTCTTCGCCGACATGTGCGGGCAGGCAATGCATGAAATAAGCATCCGCTTTAGCCAGCTTAAGGAGTTCAGTATTCACTTGGTACGGTGCCATTTCTTTGCGGCGTTGCGCCGCTTTAGCTTCGTCGCCCATGGAAACCCATACATCGGTATAAATGACGTCAGCGTCTTGTACGGCTTGTTTGGGATCGCTGGTGTAGGTGAAATTGACTGGCAGACCATTGGCCTCAAGTGTATCAATCAGGGCTTGCCGGGGCGTATAGCCCGGAGGGCCGGCAAGGCGGATCTGCATGCCAAACAATGCGCCACTGAGAATCCAGGAATTGGCCATATTACAGGCACTGTCGCCGAGGAAGGCAATTTTTTTGCCGCACAGGGCGTTGATATTCATGGTCTCAGGGGAATAGCGTTCCAGCAAGGTAAACAGATCGGTGTACAATTGGCAGGGGTGGTTGAACTCGGTCAGTCCATTGATGATCGGCATCGTGGCGTGTTCGGCAAACGCTTCAATGATGGCGTGTTCGTGGGTGCGAATGACCAGACCATGTAAATAGCGTGACAATACTTTGGCGCTGTCGGTGATGGACTCACCGCGGCCGAGCTGTGTTTGCTGCGAGTTGAGCACGACCGGGTGACCGCCGAGTTCGTTGATGCCGACTTCGAATGAGACACGGGTTCGTGTGCTGCTTTTGTAGAAGAGCAGGCCCCAGGACTGTTTAGTTAAGATGGCTGGTGTATTGAGCCGATCGTTTTTGAATGATTGGGCGAGCGTGAAAACTTCCTGTGCTTGTGTCAGTGTGAAGTCGGTGACTTTTAGGAAATGATGCATGTTGAATGGAATGAGATGCTAAATCTTAAGGCTGAATCGCTGCGAAGACTTGGTCGAGAATATGAATGCTTTCACTGAGTGCTTCAGGCGTAGCAGTGAGAGGTGGTAACAGGCGCACGGTATTGTTGCCGGCTGGGACGATCAGCAGGCCCCTGTCCCGCGCGGATGCAGTCACGGTGGCTGCATCCGTGTACAATGGCAAGCCGATCATGTATCCGGCACCTCGCATCCCTGCGATATGTTGAGGATGGCGTTGAACCAGCGCGTGGATGGCGTCGTGCCAGGCAAGTGCATTGGTGTTGACCTGTTCGAGCAGGGATTCTTCCTCAATGATATCGAGGGTGGCATTGGCTGCGGCGCAGGCCAATGGGCTACCGCCGAACGTAGTGCCGTGTGAGCCGGGTTGGAAAAGTTCCGCGTAGGGTTCGGCGGCCCAGATTGCACCGATTGGAAAGCCGCCGCCAAGGCCTTTGGCCATGCCGATGGCATCGGCTTGGATCCCACTTTTTTGAAAGGCGAAAAAATGCCCGCTGCGACCGATGCCACATTGAACTTCATCGAGCATCAGCAGTGTGCCCCGTTCAGTGCAAAGCGTGCGCAACTCTTGCAAAAAATGGTCTTCTGCAGGAAAGATGCCGCCTTCGCCTTGGATTGATTCGATGAAAACGGCGGCCACAGAGTCGTCGATCAATGCATCAAAGGTCTCGATTTGATTCAGTTGAGCGAATTTAAAGCCCGCCAGCATGGGCTGGAACCCAGCCTGGATCTTTGCTTGAGGGGTCGCGCTCATACCGCCAAAAGTGCGCCCATGAAAGCCGTTTTCAGCAGCTACGATGGTGTAGCGTTGTGCGTCTGTACCACTGCAGAGCTGTTTGCCATGCAATCGTGCGAGTTTGATCAACGCTTCGTTGGCTTCGGCACCGCTGTTGCAAAACAGTACGCGGCCCGGCCCCGCTTGTGCCACCAGGCGATCTGCCAGCTTTTGTTGTCCGGGGATGCCGTACAGATTGCTACAGTGGATCAGAGTGGCGGCCTGCGCTTGCACCGCCTGTACCCATTTCGGATGGCAGTGACCCAGGGATGTGACGGCGATGCCACTGCCGAAGTCGAGATAGCGCCGACCGTGTGTGTCGTACAGGTACAGCCCTTCCCCCCGCACAGCATTGAATGCGGGCGGGCCATAATTTTTCATCAGCGACTGATAATGTTCCATGCTACAAATCAAGGGATTGGAGTGCGGTCTTTAGAGTGTGTTGCGAGTGGATGGCGGTTGACTCTTGAACGGTTAGCCATTCACGATTTCGGTGCCAACACCCTTGTCGGTAAAGATCTCGAGCAAGAGGCTGTGCGGAATCTCACCATCAACGAAGTGCACCCGATGCACCCCGCTACGCAAGGCGCTTACGGCACTGTCGGTTTTGGGGATCATGCCTTTACGTATGATGCCGCACTTGACTAGATCAGCGACTTGATCGGTTTTGAGTGAGGACATAAGCGATTCCGGATCATTAATGTCACGCATCAGGCCGGGCACGTCACATAAGTACACCAGGCGCCGTGCTTGTAGAGCCACCGCTATCCGGGCTGCCGCGGCATCGGCATTGGTGTTGTACACTTGTCCGCTCGCATCGCATGCGAGCGGTGAAATCACCGGAATGTAGCCTTTGTTGAGCGCGTTTTGGATACTCTGGGTTTGTACCGTGTGTGTTTCACCAACAAAGCCGATGTCGATGTGCTCACCGTCGATGACCACATCTTTCTTGTCACAAACCAGCACTTGATTGCCCACCAGGCTGAATGGGCGGGCGTGTTTTGTCCGGAGGATTGCACAAATGTCGAGGTTGACGACTTTATTCAGCGTGTATTCAACGATTTTGATCGATTCCTGATCGGTAACACGCAGGCCGTGTTCGAAGCGTGTATGGACCTTTGATTCTGCCAGGGCACGTGTGATTGCTTTGCCACCGCCATGCACCACGACTACTTTGATGCCAACTGCGGCGAGGAATGCAATATCGGTGGCTACCCGGGTGCGCACCTTGGGATCTGCGTCATCCATGAAGGCGCCACCATACTTGACCACAAAAATAGACTCACGAAACTGCTGAATATACGGGAGTGCTTCCAGCAGAACGGCGGCTTTGGTGGTCGCGTCAAGATGGGAAAGATCAGTCATTCGGATCGATTAAACTGTACGTAGGCTTCACTAAGGTCGGTGGTGAGGAGGCGAAATCTGCCCTTGCCCTGATTTAAATTAAGGGTGATGCGAAAGCGATTTTTGGCAACGATCTCTTTCCATTGTTGCAGGTTTGCATCTTGCGGGTGACCGCCAAGCAATACCGGACATGCGTCGTAGTAGATGTCGAACTGACTCTCATCCAGCCCGACACGTGCATAGCCGGCGGCATCGGCCAAGCGGCCCCAATTGGGGTCGGCACCATACCATGAGGTCTTGACTAGCAGGGAGTTGCCGACCGCACGGGCGACCTTTTCGGCATCGGCATCGGTTTGGCAGCCGTTGACGATGAGTTCGATGAGTTTCGTCACTTTTTCGCCATCGCCGACGATCTTTTCAGCCATACAATCGCAGACTTGGTACACGGCTTGTTGAAATGCGGCGAACAGTTCCGGTGCCGCCTCCACCTCGAGCCCAGATTTGCCATTGGCGAGCAGCAGCACGGTGTCGTTGGTGCTCATGTCGCCATCGATGGAGATACAGTTGAATGTTTGATCACAGGCGTCCTTCAGAACTTTTTGCAGCAGCGCACTGTTGGCACTGAGGTCAGTCACTAGACAGGCAAGCATTGTTGCCATATTGGGCTCGATCATGCCTGCACCTTTTGCCATGCCTGCTACGGTTAGAACATGCCCCTTGTAGTTAAATCGTGCAGTTGCGACCTTGCGCCGAGTATCCGAGGTAAGGATCGCATCGGCGGCGTGCAGCGATGTCTGCGGTTGATTGCTGAGCGCCTTGGTGGCTGTCGCGATGCCAGTTTGGATGCGTTGCATCGGCAGTGTTCGACCGATACGTCCGGTCGAACAGACCAGAAAGGGGGCCGTACTGCCGGTTTCCAGTTGCGCGGCCCGGCTCATTTGTTGTGCGTCTGTCATGCCTTGTGCACCGGTAGCGGCGTTGGCATTGCCACTGTTGATGATGCAGCCTGCGATTTGGTCCGCATGGGTCTCGAGAATCATTTTGCATAGTTTGACCGGTGCGGCACATACATCATTGACTGTAAATACACCGGCCGCACTGCAGGGAGCGTCAGCCACCAAGAGCGCTAGATCAGGTCGTTGCCAATCGCCGGTTTCACGAATGTCGCAGGATACACCTGCGATCTTGTATCCGGGACAGTCTGCCAGCCCAGCGGGATTGGCGATTAAATTGACGGTTCGTGAGCTGCTCATGTTGGAATGAAATAGTGACGGCCGAGCCTAGAGCAATCCGGCGGTTTCGTTGAAGCCAAATTTTAAGTTGAGGATTTGAACCGCTTGTCCACTCGCACCTTTCAATAAATTATCAAGCGCCGAATGAATCACGAAATGATCGGTTCGTGGATCGTAAACAGCGGAAAGGTCAGCCCGATTGGTGCCTGTCACATCCTTGGTATCGGGATAGCTGCCGCTTGGCAGTACCTTGACAAATGGTTGGTCTGAGTAAGCCGCATGCCATGTCGAATAAAGGTTTTCGAGCGAGGCATCGGCTTGGGCGACGATAGTGGTGGAAATGCCGCGTGACATAGGTGCGAGGTGCGGGTTGAATTGAACCACACAGTCTGCAAAAGCAGCCTGTTCAAGCTGTTCTTCAATTTCGGAAAGGTGGCGGTGTTTGGGCGTGCCATAACCCTGCATGCTTTCGTTGCGCTCGCAGTACATAAATGCGTTGGCAATTTTTCGGCCTGCGCCGCTCACACCACTATAGCTATTGATCACGATTCCAGACGGTTTGATGATCCCGGCTTTGAGTAAAGGAACCAGTGGCAGTAGAATACTGGTTGGATAGCAGCCCGGACAAGCAATCAGTGAAGCGGACTTCCATTGTCCATCTGCAAGTTCGGGAATCACATAAGGAGCCGCTTTGAGCAAGTGTGGTGCCGGATGTACCTGACCGTAATAGTCCTGATACACTGCGGTCGAATGAAGCCGGAAATCAGCGCTGAGATCAATGACCGTCTTGCCAGCTTGAAATAGTGGATCGGCATATTCCGCAGCGACGCCGTGGGGTAGGGCGAGGAAGCACACATCTAAATCGTCTCGAGCTGCAAGTTCAGTCGGGTCTGAAGGGCTAAACCACAAGTCATCGAGCACATGCCGCAGCCTAGGCATCACCTCCGCGATGGGTTTGCCGGCAAGTGTGCGCGAGGTGACAGCGGTCAGGCGAAGGTCTGGGTGACGTGAAAGGAGCCGAACCAGTTCTTCTCCAGAATAGCCGGATGCGCCGATGACTGCTGCGTTCATGGTAATAAGCGTAACTCGTGTTAAGGGATTTTAATTGTTGACGAATGATACGCAGTTAAGCGGCTGCATCGCCGATTGACGATTTGTTTTTTTGCTTTATTTTGGGCTGGGCTAAACCAGATCAATCGATTTGACCCGGTCATTTACCAGAGTTGTGGGCTGATGGTCGATTTGAGTGCGTCGCGTGCATCATACTCCAGCTCCGGCAAAAATTGCAGTCCAGACAAGGCTTCGATGCGCTCGATGCTGGTAATGTAGTTGTGCAGATGAGTGTCTGTGGCATGTGCGGGGATTAGAAAGGCGATGGCGCGTAGGCCGCCCGCAGCAGTGACATCAAATGCAATTGTATAGAACCATTCTGGAATCGGCACGCCCGAGCTTGATGGTGCGCCTTTGTCGTACGGTATAGGGCCCAGATAAATCCAGATTTCATCAAAGCGCTGCGGATAGCTCTGGCTAATTTCCTGTAGGAGTCGTTGCCACAAGCCGGTGTGAAATGCGGCCCGCATCGGTACCAGATTCGTGACTAGGCGGGCTTCATTCGCACCGATTTCACCAAATTCACTGGCCAATGTCTGCGGCGGCACCAGTGGCTGCGCATGCC
>CAXQRK010000010.1:0-10497 GCA_964226535.1 Polaribacter sp. | reverse complement strand
TGAAAATCAAAAATCAAAAATCATATGACTCACTTTGTGATTCTACCATGAAATCGAACGCATCTGTTATTCGGATGCTCTATGCGTCTTCAGAGCAATCAGCAGATCTTTTTTATCTGACCGGGGTCTTTGTCCCGGATCCCTTTCTGTGTGTAGTTGCCGGCAGGCATACGACGGCAGTGGTGAATCGATTAGAGTATGCGCGTGTTCGGGCACAGTCGAACTGCGATGCGGTGTTGCTTCAGGATTCAGTATCTGCAGCCGCCGCACAGGCGTTGCGAGTCGAGCCCTCTGCAGTAGGGCCGGTTGAACTGATGCGCTATTTTGTCCAGCGCAGTGGTGCACGGATAGTAGAAGTACCGGAGACCTTTCCAGCCGTATATTTTGCAAAGCTGCTGAACGCCGGCTTAACCGTGCGTGTCGGTGCAGAGCCGTTTTTTCCTGAGCGTGCCTTGAAAAACGATCAGCAGGCCCGGGCAGTGAAGCAGGGCAATGCCGCAAGTGCTGCAGGCATTCGTGCAGCACTTGCAGTGTTGCGCGCATCTAAGGTGGTCGGCAAGCGTCTCCACTACAAGGGCCGTACCTTGACTGCCGAGCGGCTGCGTATTCATATTCATCAGGCCTGCCTGGCCAAGGGGGCAGTCGCGCAGCATACGATTGTGGCAGGCGGCACGCAGGCCTGTGATCCACATGAGTGTGGACATGGTCCGCTCAAACCGAATCAACTGATCGTGGTCGATGTCTTTCCGCGTATGCAAAAAATTGGCTATCACGGGGATATGACACGTACGTTCCTGAAGGGCCGTGCCACTGATCGGCAACGTGCCCTGGTGGGCGCAGTGCGTGCGGCACAACTTGCCGCATTGGCAAGTGTCAAGGCGGGTGTCAGTGGCGCTACGGTACATCGTGCGGCAGATCAAGTCTTTCAGGCACAGGGTTTTCGTACGGAACGTCGCGGTGACGCCTTCGTCGGATTTATTCATTCGACCGGGCATGGTCTCGGCTTGGAGGTACATGAGGCCCCGCGAGTGTCCGCAAGCGCGACAGGACGCTTACGCAAGGGGCATGTGATTACGATTGAGCCGGGCTTATACTATCCCGAGATCGGTGGCTGTCGCATTGAAGATGTCGTGCGTGTCACCACGGATGGCAGTGAAATGCTTTCCTCAATGCATTACCGATGGCAGATTGCTTGAGCGCTGCTTTATTTGCTTTGTTGCTGGTAGTCACTGAGACGTTGTTGCCATTGGCCTGCCATGGGCGAGTCCTTGATCTGCGCGGCTAGGTTGTTGAATTCCGTGCGGTGCCCTG
Organism: Polaribacter sp.; assembly: GCA_964226535.1. Taxonomy (GTDB): domain Bacteria; phylum Verrucomicrobiota; class Verrucomicrobiia; order Opitutales; family Coraliomargaritaceae; genus Lentimonas. The sequence continues at coordinate 9,186 of CAXQRK010000010.1, read as the reverse complement.
CAGTGTCGGCTTCAATTGCAAGGTGGTAAGCGGCTTCAGCACGTGCGGCTGCGGCTAGACTGGCGTCAGCGTTGAGCGCACGGAGCTTGGCAAGTCCTTGCTCGGTATCGCCGGTTTGATAAAGGGCGAAGGCTTGCCCGAGCCGGGCGCGGCCGGCCAGGGCTGGCTGTTTGAGTGCGGCTGTGGCGAGCGTATACCATTCGAGCGCGTGCGGGTAGTCGCCGTCCACATAGGCGGCATCGGCAGTGCTGAGCGCAGCAAATCCACCGAGTTCCTTATCGCTGTGTGTCGTGGCAAATGCGGCCAGGGTTTTGTCGGCGTCTGCTGCTGCGTATTCGGTTTGCACGGTGTGTTCTCGGTGCTCCTTCAATAGGCGCATGCCTTGATAAGCAACAACCAGCAGCAGTAGCACGACCAGGCAGCCGCTGAGCAAGCCCTTATGCTCCATCCAATAGATACGAATCCGATCTTCGAACGAGTGTGCGGCAGCGTCTTCCAAGTCAATCAAGTGACGTTCGTCAATTGGCTGGTTTTCTGGAAGGAGTGGATTTTTCGCTTTCTTTTTGGGCGGGTGATTCATGGCAAAGTGAAGTGTGAGTATGAACGGTACAAAGGGCCGCTGAGCTTAGTCAAACACGACGGTTTTGTTGTGATAAATAAGGATACGGTTGTCGAGATGTAAGCGAATGGCTTGGGCAAAGACGGATGTTTCCAGATCTTTTCCTTTACGCATCAGATCTGCTACCGAATTGCGGTGATTGATTCGAGTGACGTCTTGATGAATGATCGGCCCTTCGTCAAGTTCTGCGGTGGCGTAGTGTGCGGTGGCACCGATCAGTTTAACGCCGCGGGCGTGTGCTTGATGGTAAGGCTTGCCACCGGCAAAGGCAGGTAAGAAGGAGTGGTGGATGTTGATCACCGGACAGCCAACTTGCTGGAGGAAGTCGGCCGACAGGATCTGCATATAGCGGGCCATGACGACCAGCTGGGTCTTTTGTGCCTGAATAATTTCCAATTGCTGTGTTTCGGCGGTGGCTTTGTGGTCTTTGCTCACTGGTACATAGTGAAAGGGGATGCCATAGGTCTCGGCATCGCTTCGCAGGGTTTCATGGTTGGAAATGATACATGCGAGTTCGCCGCACAGTTCACCGGATCGGAAGCGCAGGATGGTGTCGTGGAAGCAGTGGTCCGTCTTGGATACCATGAGTGTAACTTTGGGACGATCGTTCGATTGTGCCACCTTAACCGTCATGCCCAGTTCCGTGCGGGCAAAGGATTCAAACGAAGCGGCTTCTGCATCGATCGCTCCGGAGGGGGACCACTCGACACGTTGAAAGAAGATATTGGCGTGCGGATCATTGTGCTGATCGGCATGGAGAATATTACTGCCACGCAGAAAGATCCAACTCGACACGCGTGCAACCAGGCCGGGTTGATCTGGGCCGTAGAGCAGGGCGATAATCGTTGGGGATTTCATGTTGGAGGGATGAACGGGGCGATGCGTAGCGCGAGGATTTGCCGTGTGCCGCAAGTCACCCCGGGTTCGCTTCCTTGCTGTAACTTTGAATCGAGCGAACCGTGTAGCCCTTCTCTCGCAGTGCCTGGATACCATCGACTCCCGCAGACGCGGCCGCAATCGTCGTCATGATACAAATGTTATGCTTCACGGCTTCGGTACGGATCCTATTTTCGTTTTGGCGAGGCACGGTGCCCTGCGGAGTATTAATGATCAGTGAGACCTTGTTGTTTTTGATCAAATCGATCACGTTCGGACGCCCTTCGCTGAGACGACATACATGTTTGACGGCAATCCCGTTCGCTTCTAGACGTTTGCCGGTGCCTGCGGTGGCGATAATACCAAAGCCGAGTTCACTGAGTCTGCGGGCGATTTCGACTGCCCGCTCTTTGTCACTGTCTTGAACACTGATGAAGGCATCGCCGGAGTCAGGTAGTGCCGGTTTTGCTGCCATTTGCGATTTGGCAAATGCCACACCGAGATCCTTGTCGAGTCCCATCACTTCGCCAGTGGAGCGCATTTCCGGGCTCAGCATAATCGGTGCCCCGGGAAAGCGGTTGAATGGGAAGACCGATTCTTTAACCGCCCAGTAAGGTGGAATGATGTCTTTGGTGAAGCCGAGCGCCTTGAGTGTCTCACCAGCCATAATACGGGCTGCAAGTTTGGCCAAGGGTACACCGATCGCTTTAGAAACGAATGGCACGGTACGGGAGGCTCGCGGGTTGACCTCAATGATGTACAGTTCGTCGTCTTTGATGGCATATTGCACATTCATCAGCCCGACCACCTCAAGTTCCTTGGCCAGCGCATAACTGGCCGTACGTACTTTTTCAAGCATGGCTGCGGACAAGGTGTGCGGGGGCATGACCATTGCCGCATCGCCGGAGTGCACACCTGCAAATTCAACGTGTTGAAGCATCCCGCCGATGACAGCAGTCTCGCCATCGGAAATACAATCGACATCAAGCTCGTACGCATCTTCGAGAAATTTATCCAGTAGCACGGGCGTACCTGGTGCGACGTCAAATACTTCGCGGATGATCTGCTTCATCTCATTCATTTCGTAGACGATGAACATGCCGCGACCACCGAGTACGAAGGAGGGGCGCAGTAGGATCGGGAAGCCAATTTCACCCGCGAGTTCATAGGCCTGTTCGGGAGAGTGGGCGATCCGGTTTTCGGGTTGCCTAAGGCCCACGCGATCGAGAATATCGCGAAATAGATTGCGGTCTTCCGCGGCGTCAATCATGGACGGTGAGGTGCCGATGATATGCACGCCGTGGGCTTCGAGTTCACTGGCAAGATTGAGCGGAGTTTGTCCGCCAAATTGCACGATCACGCCGTCGCAGCCGGACTGTGTGTAAATTTCGAGAACGTCTTCAAGTGTCAGGGGTTCAAAGAACAATTTGTCCGAGGTGTCATAGTCGGTGGAAACGGTTTCCGGATTCGAGTTGACCATAATCGTCTCGTAGCCCGCTTCACGTAGGGCGAACGAGGCATGTACGCAGCAGTAATCAAACTCAATGCCCTGACCAATGCGATTCGGGCCGCCGCCGAGAATCATGATCTTGCGTTTGTCGCTTTGTACGAGTTCGTTTTCAGAACCATAGGAGGAATAATAGTAGGGGGTGAATGCCTCAAATTCAGCTGCGCAGGTGTCGACCAGGCGGAAATTGGTTAAGATCCCGAGTTTTTCGCGGCGTTTGCGCACCGCTTGACGGTTGGAGCCGACTAGGTCTGCAATTAAGGCATCGCTGAAGCCAGCTTCTTTTGCGCTGCGCATTAATTCGGCATCTAGTTTGGCGAGACTGCTCTTGCTCAGCTCGAGTTCAAGGTCGACGAGTTGGCGCAGCTGGTCGATAAACCAAGGGTCAATTTTGCAAATGTCGTGAATTTCAGCGTCGGACAGGTCGTTGAGGAATGCATGGCGCAGCCAAAATACTCGTTCGCAGGTGGGATTCGCGATGCCCTCGCGAATCCGCTGCAGATCGGTGATTTTTTCAGCAAATTTTGCTGGACCAATCAGCCCTCTGGCGCCGATTTCAAGCGAACGCAGTGCTTTTTGAAAGGATTCTTTGAAGGTACGTCCGATTGCCATTGCTTCGCCAACGGACTTCATTGCCGAGGTTAGAGTTGGGTCTGCACCGATAAATTTTTCGAATGTAAAGCGCGGGATTTTGGTGACGACATAATCAATGGTCGGCTCGAAGCTTGCAGGTGTTTCGCGGGTAATATCGTTTTGAAGTTCATCCAAGCTGTAGCCGACCGCCAGTTTTGCAGCGATTTTTGCAATCGGAAAGCCGGTCGCTTTCGAGGCGAGGGCGGAACTGCGTGATACGCGTGGGTTCATTTCGATCACCACCATCCGGCCATTGGCAGGATTGACTGAGAATTGGATATTTGAACCACCAGTCTCGACGCCCACCTCGCGGATGCACGCAAATGAGGCGTCACGCATCAGTTGATACTCCTTGTCCGTGAGTGTCATCGCCGGGGCCACCGTGATGGAGTCTCCGGTATGAACTCCCATTGGGTCGAAATTTTCAATCGAGCACACGACCACACACTGATCTTTGTGGTCACGCATCACCTCCATCTCGTATTCTTTCCAGCCGAGCAAGCACTCTTCAACCAATACTTCGGTGGTGGGCGACTGTTCCAGTCCAGCCAGCACCATTTTTTCATACTCTTCACGGTTGTAAGCGATCCCACCACCGGCACCGCCGAGAGTGAAACTAGGGCGAATGATAATGGGGAAGTCGCCAATGACCTGGTCGGCGGCTTGCAGGGCCTCAGCCAAGCTGTGAACTGTTTCCGATTTGGCGACATCGAGTCCAATCTTGAGCATCGCTTGTTTAAAAACGTCGCGTGCCTCGCCTTTTTCGATCGCGGCAGGGTTGGCTCCGATCATACGCACACCGTACTGTTCCAGAATGCCGGCGGCATGCAGTTCCATGGACAGATTGAGTCCGGTTTGGCCTCCCAGTGTCGGTAAGAGTGCGTCAGGGCGCTCTTGAGCGATAATTTTTTCCAGTACATCAACTGTAAGTGGTTCAATGTAGGTGACATCTGCAAACTCGGGATCCGTCATGATGGTTGCCGGGTTGCTGTTGACCAGTACCACTTTGTAGCCTTCTTCGCGCAGTGCTTTACACGCTTGTGTGCCGGAATAATCGAATTCACAGGCTTGACCGATGACGATGGGGCCTGAGCCAATGATAAGGATGGTTTGGATGTCGGTTCGTTTTGGCATAAATTGCTCAAAAGGGTGATTTTTTTACACTCTCATGCAAGTACGTTCTGAATCAGGAATCGAAATTGTGTACATTATTTTTTTAGCGAGTGACTTAAGCGGCTATTTGAGCGCTGGCGCTTGGCCTCGTACAGGCAAACGGCGACCGCTGCCGCGACATTGAGTGAGTCCGCCTGGCCTGCCATCGGGATGCGTATGTGCTCAGTGCACCGATGGCGCCAGTGTTCACTGAGACCGTCACGTTCGCTGCCAAAGCAGAGCACAGTGGGTGTTTGATAGTCGATGTCCCAGTATAGGGTGTGCGCGCTTGGTGTGGTGGCCACGCTATGGAGTTGCCTGCCGCTGAGCCATTCGTCGAGGTAGGCTTGTTCGGTACAGATGATCGGCACGGCGAATATCAGTCCTTGTGAGGAGCGGATGGCATTTGGATTGTACAGATCGAGGACACAATCCACCAAGATCACGGCATCGACCCCGGCAGCGTCGGCGCTACGCAGGATTGCACCGAGATTCCCCGGTTTTTCGATGCCTTCAAGCATCAGCAACAGCGGAGCTGTCGGCAAGTGAAGTTCATCCAGCGAGTGGCGTTGTTGGCGTGCGGTTGCAATCATCCCGTCCGGGCCTTGGCGGTAGGCTGCCTTGACAAAGGCATCTTTGTGCATGCGTACGAGTGCGGCACGCTTGTTTTGGCGGATTTGATCAATGAATGATGCCTGTTGATCGGAGGGGAAGTATTCAGGGCAGTAGTAAATTGTATCAACCGCATACTGGGCACGAAGGGCATGGTCCAGTTCGCGCAGGCCTTCAATCAGGAAGCGTCCCTGTCGGTCGCGGTGTTTACGCTCGCGCAGTTTGACCAGGTTTTTAACCTGATCGTTGTGTCGACTCTGAATGTAGGCGTCTTGCATAGGATGGTCCCTTACAAGGAACTGAAAGTGCTGTGATGAAAAGCCTGTTCTTTATTTTAAGGTTGCAGGATGAACGTGCATCATGAAGAGCATACTGATGCAAGCACCAAAAAATTTTGTGCCGGAACCGTTTGAGTATCATCAAGAGCTTGATGTAACAGTCGAGCGTTTGACCAATCACGGCATTGGCGTGGCCCGAGTCGATGGATGGGTGGTGATGGTGCCGTTCGTGATTCCGGGCGAGCGGGTAAGAGTGCGTATCTTTCGCAACTTTCAAAACTATTCAGATGCCGACTTGGTGACCGTTATTGAGGCTTCTCCAGACCGTGTGGAGCCCCGCTGTGCACTGTATCAGACCTGTGGCGGCTGCCAATATCAACACATCGATTATGCGCGTCAGCTAGTCGAAAAAACCCGACAAGTTGAAGAGTTGATGCACAAGCTTGGCGCAATCGATCATCCGGTACACTTATGTCAGGGTTCACCGCAAGTTTACCACTATCGATCAAAAATTACACCGCATTACCAGCGCCCTGCTCCAGATGGTGCCCAGCCAATCGGCTTTCTACGCTATGGGCGTCGCAATCAGATTGTGGATGTGGCGCAATGCCCGATTGCGACTGAAGCGATTAATCGCGCACTGCCAGATGCCCGCGATGAGGCGCGCCGGGCTGGTGGGAAGAAACGTCGTCAGCGTGGTGGTACATTGCTCATCCGCGATGTGCTGGAAGGTGTGGTGTGCAATCCTCAGCAAATTGTTTCTGAGCGTGTGAATGGCATTACCTTTCAATTCAAAGCCGGTGAATTTTTTCAGAACAACCCGTTTATTTTACCGACAGTTGTGGAATATGTTGCACGTGAGGCGGCACTCTCTGGAGCGCGTTATTTGGTCGATGCTTATTGTGGGGTTGGGCTCTTCTCGCTTGCAACTGCGCACTTGTTTGAATCGGTTGCGGGAGTCGAAATTAGTGAGCCAGCGGTGCGCTGGGCACAGGCCAACGCCACGGTCAATAAGATTAATAATGTGCGCTTTGTGATTGGGAAGGCCGAGGCAATTTTTAAGGGTCTTAAATTTCCCGCAGCAGAGACTGCCGTGGTGATTGATCCACCACGTAAGGGGTGTGACGCAAGTTTTCTGGAGCAGTTGATCCAATTTGGTCCGCAGCGCCTGATTTATGTTTCATGTGATCCAGCGACCCAAGCCCGTGATTTGAAGGTCCTGATTCAAGCAGGCTATGCGATCACTCAGATTCAGCCATTTGATTTGTTTCCACACACCCGTCACATTGAGAATATCGTTTCTTTGAAGCTGTCGGCAGACAGCGCGACAGTGCTGCTTACACCCCCTGGTGGCGGTTGTTTTGCTTGATGTCAATCGGGTATTAGTGCACCTGTCTGAATGGAATGCTGCTGAGAGATTGACCGCGGTATTGAACGGCTTGCTGTAAGGCATTGAGGTCTAGCTGTGCGCCCGGCTTAATTTGCTTGCGTGCGAACCAACCGCGATTGGTTTCCACTGCAATGAGCACCTGTTGGTTGCGCGAAGCAACTCCATTTTCGTCATAAGGGTAGAGTGCATGGATCTCCAACAAACAGCCACTGGCATCAAAGTAAGCCAGATCCAGTGGGATATGCGTATTACGCATCCAGAAGGAGCGTGGTGCCGGTTGGCGGAATAAAAAAAGCATGCCATGGTCTTCAGCCATTGAATTACGATACATCAGGCCTCTGCGGTGCTCGTTTGGGGTGAGCGCGAGTTGAACGTGGAGTACGCTGTCGCCGATTGAAATCGGAAAATAAGTCTCGCTGGAGGCTGGTTCAACGCGGGTTGCTGCGGGTGCACATGCGCTCAGCAACAGTAGTGTTGTAAACAGTAAAAGTGCAGCATAGAGATTTTTCACAGTCATCCCATAGGAATTTAAAAATTGGCTGACTTCGGATGGTTACCTATCAAGGAAACCATTATGAAACAAAAGAAACCCCCAAAGCCAATCAAACATCACAGCACTTCTTTTCATCAGCTTTGCAAACTAATTCCTGTTGGGATGGTTCGTAACTTGGCAAAGCAGTACAAAGTCGATAAAAAAGCTCGTACGTTTTCTCCGTGGAGTCATGTGGTCACTTTGCTGTTTGCTCAACTTACTCACTGCATCGGCTTAAACGATGTATGCGATGCTTTACGACATCATGGCGCCAAGCTCTTTGCCATTCGCGCAGCGACAGTGCCCAGTCGTAACGGGCTCTCAAATGCCAATAAAACACGTAATGCCGACATGATGGAGGCCTTGTTTTGGAAAGTACTTGATCATCTGCAAAATCAATTCCCCGGATTCGGCCCATCTGGACGTTACAAAGCACTCCCACGTCGTTTTAAGAAAACCATCCACAGCGTTGATTCCTCGACGATTGCCTTAGTGGCCAATTGCATGAACTGGGCGAAACATCGCCGCCGTAAAGCAGCAGCAAAACTGCATTTACGCTTGAATCTGCAAACTTTTCTGCCCGGATTCGCAGTCATTGAAGAGGCCTCTCATCATGACAGCAGCCGTATGAGTGCTTTGTGCGCGGGTCTACAAGAGGGTGAGATCGCTGTCTTTGACAAAGCCTACGTCCATTTTAAGCACTTACATTCACTGACGCAGCGCGGCATATACTGGGTAACACGTGCCAAAGACAATATGAGCTACCACGTTTGCAAACGCCGCAAGGTCCGCGGATCGATTTTGCGCGATGACGAAATGACATTGAAGACCAAAACAAGTAAGCAGGACTATCCTCTGCGCCTACGTCGTATTCTTGCCCGAGTCAAAGTCGATGGCAAAGAGGTCGAAATGGTTTTTATTACCAACAACTTTTCATGGGCTCCTTCAAGCGTATGTGACTTGTATCGAAGCCGCTGGGCCATCGAAGTGTTCTTTAAACAAATTAAACAGACGCTGCAAATTTGCGATTTTCTTGGCCATTGCAAGCAAGCGATACGCTGGCAGCTTTGGTCGGCTTTATTGTTGTATGTGTTACTACGTTTTCAGGCATGGTGCTGTCATTGGCCCCATAGTTTTACGCGTCTGTTTACGATGATCCGCAGTGTGGTCTGGGATCGTTTCGATCTGAGCGATCTTTTGCGATTCTATGGGACAGCAGGTGGTCCATGGCGAATGTGCAGTCAGCCTGAACAGACTTATCTAGCGGGATTTGCCCCACAATCCTGTGGGACAGCATAAGGTTAAATCGGAGGGTAATGGCAACTTGTCAATTCTGACATTTACAAATACGAAACCGAAAAACGCTTAAACACTAAGGCTTGCTATCTCTACAGCATCCCTATGGGATGACTGTGGACAATTTTTATTTTATTTATTCTCCAAGGCATCAATAACTTTGACCATATTCTAATGATTCCTCTTTGGTAGTATGTTGCTGTGGCCTTAGAGTCTATTAACGTAAGATTCGATACCTGTACGGCACAAGGCCGATTGTTTACTATTGCAGATCGGAAGAGCACACGTCTG
>CAXQRK010000009.1:0-29542 GCA_964226535.1 Polaribacter sp. | reverse complement strand
GAGAGTTTTGCCATGATCCGTCCGAGGGTACCTCTGCGTTTGCTATTGCCAAACTTCCCTTCTATCGGGATGCGGGCTAATTCGTCCTGATGCCACAACTCTTTGGCTGCCTCTAGCTCGGCTTGATGTTCAGCAGTCGGCTTGCGCGGACGGCCCAGGGGCTTACCGGAAAGACGTATCCCTTTGGATTTGCAGTATGCGCGGTTGCCGCGAGTACGATAAATCTGGTCAGCGTGTACGCTGGCCGGATAGTAGCCAAAGCGCTCTCGCTACTCTCGTTGTACGCATCCCAGCTGAGTCGGTCTAGACTCACATAGCCATCTTTCTGATGACTGACCGATAGCTTCGCTCCAAACTCTACTTTCCGCGCGGTTTTGTCCTGGGGGTGGCGGGTTGGAGTCCCGCTTATTCAATTGTGATGTTCAGCAGTCGCCATTGATCGTCGCCGAGGTCTTTCAGATGAACGGTAAAGTTGGAGCGGATCATCGCGCCGTAGCTGTTTTGGGCATCGACGTATCCGGTCACTTCGTAGCAATTCTCCCAGCCTTCGCCCTCTAATTCGTAGATCTGGTATCGATCGAAGCTCCAGGGGAATTTTGCAGACCGAGGTGCTTTCAGGTTCTGCTCGACGAATTGCTGGGCCATCGCCATCGGACCGGTCCGGGGATCCGGCTCCGCCTGGGTGGATCCTTCGCCGCTCATCATGGCGATCTTCCCGCCGAGGTAAAATATTCCGATGGAGCAAACGGCCACCACGATCAAGGCGGCGATGAGCTTGTTTCCTTGCTGCAGGGGATGTCCGCAGCCCGGGCATGTTTCGGCTCTCGGGCTCACGTCAGTTTTACAGCTGGGGCAGCTTTTCATGGGTGCAGCTTTTTGCCTTTTCCGGGTATCGCTGTCCAGTCGTTATTTGTAGTAGCACCAGCGGGGGTGATGGTATGGGCATGGTGTCATGTCCGCACCAAGGTAACTTCATTTGGTGTGCATCTTGGCGACTGCTTGGAAAGCAATTGTGGGGTCTCTCTGACATCGTTCCTGAATCTCCGGCCAACACTGTGTTGGGTACAGTAGTGATTTGATTGTAATCAGGCAGACTCTCAGTCCAGCCAGAGCACAGTTGAGATTGTAATTCTTAGATCTTGTGTTGTCTTCACGCATACAGTGGTCCCGTATCCAGTAGTTGCGTATTTCGCAGCCGCCCCAGTGACCACGTGCGAGCTTAGCGAAACGTTTTGCACAGCCCTTTTCAGGAACAATTGAGCTGATGTAGAAGGCGATTTGCGGGACTTCTTCGGGATCTGTGGTGCGGGTACGCTTGATAACGATTGGGCTTCTTGCCCCGGGCAGATTGGCCTCTAGCGGCTCGAAGGGGTAAACGCTTATGCTGCGCTGGTCGAAGCGCCCGTGCGTGGTGTTGGGCTCTTCAGTGTAGGTAAAAGGGGGGTGCCTTTTTCTGCGGTGCGTTGGCCCGCCTGGTGAGCATGACGGTTTTCGTTTTTGAGTTGCAGGAAGTAATCGCCGCCAGAGTTGAGGATGGCCTGAGCCTGGGCTTTGTTGCTATTGAGGGCATCGCCGGTGATGATGGCTCCTTGCAGATGGGTTTGGCTGTAGCGCTCGAGCGCTACGGTTTGTTCGCCTTCGCATTTGTTTTCGTCGGTTTTGGAGACCTCTGCGGCAAAGCCAACCGCTACTGGTGCTCCGGTTTCGTGCTCGCTCAGGCAGAGGCTCAGAGCGCGGTCTCGAATCCATTTTCCATCAATGGCCAGAGCACGCGGAAGCGTTCCGAGATTACCTTCCAGCCAGAGGCTCAGGCATCGAGAAAATGCTTTGGGTTGAATTTGTGTGAGAAAGTTGTGCAGGGCACGCCAACTGGGAACCTTGCGGGTCTTTGTGTCTTTCTTCAGCGGGAAGCCCAGCCAGCGCCGCTGCTGGCTGGTCAGCAGGTTGCCGTAGCGTTGGATTGAAGTGAGTGTATCGCGTCCGGCAAACAGGGCCATAGTAATGAACACCAGCAGCGAGCAGGCTCGATAACTGCAGTTATTGCGACGAGGATCTTTAAAGTGTTCGCGGAAGTGCTCGCGCAGGCTTAACATCTCGAGTTTATTCAGAGCCAGGTCGCGTTCCGGGGTGTCGTGATTGAGGGCGTTCCGGTAGGCCTTGGGCACATCCATCGCAGTGAGGATACGCAGGGCATTGCGGTTCAGGCTCTTGATCCAGAGCTTTTGGGGACGGCCATGCTTTTGAAAGTAATCGGCGCGGTGACGTTGGAAGCCTTTGGTGAGTCCCAGCGGCTCCCAGTTAGAGGCCTTGTAGCAGGTGCCTTCGAACTGCTCAATGTCAGTGAAGGTCTCTGCCATCAGGGGTCGATCGCCATGCCGCTCTTGCCAGTGTTGCGGCAGTGCCTTCAGCGCCAGGCCCAGCGAACGGGATGCCAGGTTGGGCATTCGCTCTTTGCCCAGCACGAGAAAATGCCGGTTTTGAACAATCAGTGCGAGTCGTTCGGCGCGTTGTTGACGGGTCCAGCCAATATGTGCTTCCCGGTCGATTAGTTTCCAGCAGGCCGGCCCCCAGTCCAGAAGGACAACCCAATGGCCCTGATACTCGACCACCTGCAAAAGTTGCCGCCCCTGGGGCCGATCGCCAAGGTAGTGCTGTTGTTCCAGCAACTTGCCTGCCCGGCAGTGTTCTTGTTCTTCAAGAGGACGAACGGTTAAATCTTTGCGCAAAAAAAACGGGAGGATCGGTCGTGAATACTGGGTCAATATCGAGTTTCATTCCAGGCTAACACGACACATTGGGCGCCTATTGGTGAGCTTTTTTACTGATTTCTGTTCAACAACGCTTTAGAAATCTAAATGAAGTTACCCTGGGAAAGTTTACATTCGAGCAAAATAAGACTTGATTCGCTGATCTTGAGTAGCATAGTTAACCATTTTGCAAACTTGAGGACGGCTAGCTCAGTTGGTTAGAGCACCTCGTTTACACCGAGGGGGTCGTGGGTTCGAATCCCTCGCCGTCTACCATCTATCAGGTTTGAGCCGCAAGGCTACCTTATCATGCGTCACATAATCTCAATTCTTGTTGAAAATAAGTTCGGAGTACTTGCCCGTATTGCGGGCATGTTTAGCGGTCGTGGATTTAATATCGAGACTTTAAATGTGGGGCCAATGATTGACCATCGTTTTTCTCGTATCACTGCCACCATCATCGGTGACGAAGATGCGCTGGATCAGGTGATTAAACAGGTAAATAAGTTTATCAATGTGCTGGATGTGACTGAATTTTCCAGCGGTCAAGCAACCGAGCGTGAACTGGTTATCCTGAAAGTCAATGCACCGCCCGCACAACGCTCTGAAATCATGCAAGTCTGTGACATCTTCCGTGCCAAGATTATTGACGTGGCGACGGATTCGGTTAATATCGAAATGACTGGAAATGCCAACAAGGTGCAAGCATTTCTCAACTTAATTGAGCCGTATGGGATCATTGAAATGGCACGCACGGGTAACCTCGCACTCAAACGCGGATAATCAATCGACTCACTTCCACTAGTTTTCAATCAACCGGGAGCGCAGTTGTTCCCACAATCACACATACATATGCCTGCTAAAGTCTACACCGATAAGGACGCTGACCTCAGAGTCATTAAAAAGAAAACCCTAGCTATCATTGGTTATGGGTCACAGGGCCACGCCCATGCACAGAACTTGAAGGACAGCGGCCTCAACGTAATCATTGGCCTCTACAAAAAGAGCAAATCCGTCAAAGTCGCCAAAAGTCAGGGCTTCGAAGTATTCGAAACTGCTGAAGCCGTCAAACAAGCGGATGTCATCATGCTTGCAGTACCAGATATGGTACAAGCAAAAGTGTACGAGAACGACATCCTGCCACATCTGACCGAAGGCAAGACACTGGCTTTCACACATGGTCTTTCGATTCACTTTGGCCTGATCCAAGCACCCGAGAATATCGATGTCGTCATGATTGCTCCCAAGGGGCCCGGTCATGTGGTTCGCAGTCAATACCTTGAAGGTAAGGGTGTGCCGGCACTGATCGCGGTGCATGCGGGAGCCTCGGCAAATGCCAAGAAATTGGCCCTAGCATGGGCCAAGGGAATTGGCGGCACACGCGCTGGCGTAATTGAAACCACATTCAAAGAGGAATGCGAAACCGATCTATTCGGCGAGCAAGCCGTTCTCTGCGGGGGTGCATCGGCACTGGTCATGGCCGGCTTCGAAACACTGGTTGAAGCTGGGTACCAGCCAGAAATGGCTTATTTTGAGTGCTTGCACGAATTGAAACTGATTGTTGATCTAATGGTTGAGTCCGGTATTTCCGGCATGCGTTTCTCGGTGTCTGAAACGGCTGAATGGGGCGATTACATCAGTGGGCCGCGGGTGATCAATGCCTCGTCCAAGCGGGCCATGAAAACCATTCTCAACGATATTCAAAGCGGCAAATTTACCAAGCAATGGGTCAAAGAGTACCAGGCCGGCTGCCCCAAATACAAGCAATTCATCAAGGAGGCTGAAGCCCATCCAATCGAAAAGATTGGTAAGCGCTTGCGTTCACTGATGCCCTGGGTTAAGAAGCGCAATATTAAAGGCGCTCAGGCGGCTTATAATTAAGCCTATTGACTTATTTTAACCTGAAGCGGTCGTCGGTTTTTACCGTCGATCGCTTTTTGTTTTTATAAATCAACAGCATCATGCGTACAAACTTGCGTTGACTCCAGATCGAAATGCCGCCTCATGTACACCATCACTTTCGCCAAGGACAGCAGCCTATTATCCGTCACCGCTTAAGTCGCCCAATCGATCTCAGTTAAATGGCCCCCCCCATACAGATTGCCACTCGTAAAAGTCCGCTCGCCCTCAAACAAACCGAGAGCGTCCGTGCTTGGCTTGAAGCAAGGCTGCCGGACCAGCATTTTGAGACAGTGGAATTGAGCACACAGGTCGATGAGCGACTGAGTTGGTCACTGGAACAACGTGGCGGCATCGGCTTGTTTACCAAAGAACTGGAAGATGCTCTACTCGATGGCCGGGCGATGATCGCTGTGCATAGTGCCAAAGATTTGCCCACACAATTTCAAGCTGATCTGTGTATTGCCGGTTATATGCCACGGGGCCGGGCTAATGACGTGCTCGTCCGACAAAGCGGCATCCAAACAGCAAAGACAATTGCTAGCAGCAGTCCGCGGCGGCGTGCACAAGTCAGCCGCTTACAACCACACGCGGCATGGAGCCATATTCGCGGCAATGTCGCCACCCGCCTGCGTCAGATTGTCGAGGGCAAAGCGGAGGCTACTGTACTCGCGGCTGCAGGCCTTGAGCGTCTCAATATTCGCACATACGCAGGCCTTGAGTTCATCGAATTACCCATCGATCAAGTCGTCCCGGCACCGGGCCAGGCGGCCATTGCGATTCAATGCCGCCAAGCCCACGCAGCTCGCTACCAGGATCTATTTTGCGCAAGCACCAAACGTGCAGTCTCCTTGGAACGCGCGTTTCTGCGCCGTTTGGGTGGCGGCTGTCAAACACCAGTTGGAGCACATTATGCCGACGATACCTTGCACATCTTTCATCCACAAGTCGGCTACACGCACTTCCAATTCAAGCTCGAATCGCTTGAGGCCATTAGCCCCATTCTTGACTCTATATTCAAGGATCTAAAATTCACGCTCTAGAGATTCATTCAGAAATCGTGCCACTGCCGTTACATCTCCATTTTTAAGCCATCTTTTTCCCTCTATGACATCTCAACACAACAGCGGCATCGTCTATCTGATTGGTGCGGGACCCGGCGACCCAAGCTTGATCACTGTACGGGCACATGAACTGATTCAAACGGCCGATGTACTGGTGTACGATTATCTGGCCAATCCTCAATTACTCACATGGACCGGTAAGCACACCGAAAAAATCTATGTCGGTAAAAATGCTGGCCAACACTCCATACCACAAGACGAAATTGGAGCTATTCTGGTCGATCGTGCCCAAAAAGGCCTGCAGGTGGTGCGCCTGAAAGGCGGGGATCCGCTAGTATTCGGGCGCGGTGGCGAAGAGATTCAACAACTGGAGAGCCGACAGATTCCATTCGAAATCGTTCCCGGTATCACCGCCGCGCTAGCTGCTGCCGCCTACGCCGGTATCCCCCTCTCCCATCGTGAGTACAGTTCATCCATCACCTTTCTCACTGGCCATGAAAATCCAGACAAGCATACCCTGAGCATTGATTTCAAAGATTACGGGCGCAACCGGGGTACCCTGTGCATCTATATGGGCATCGCCCAGTTGCCTCGTATTATTAGCGAACTGCAGGCCGGAGGCATGCCCGGCAGTACCCCGGTTGCGATTGTGCAATGGGCCACCCTTAGCCGTCAGCGCTCACTGTTTTCCACCATCGATTCAGTTCTTACCGATTTAGCTGCCGCTGGCCTGAATGCGCCGGCCATGATCATTATTGGTGAAGTCGTTGCCCATCGTTCGAAAGCGCAAGGGTTGCCGAGACGTCCACTGATGGGCAAGCGGATTGTTGTCACCCGTGCCCGCGATCAAGCTAGCCAATTGAGCGCATTGCTCGAACGCAAGGGCGCGGAAGTAATTGAACTGCCTTTCATTGAAGTGAAGACCGCATTTGATCCGACCGTACTCAGCGAAACCCTGGCCGGCATTGCTGTGTATGAATGGATCGTATTCACCAGCGTCAACGGAGTGAAGTCCTTTTTTGAACTTTTTTACAAAGCATTCGATGATATTCGCTGCCTCGGCCCGATGCGAATCGCTGCGGTGGGCGCAGCCACCGCGAGGGCAATTAAGGCACACAAGCTTAAAGTTGACCTGATCCCTACCAAGGCCAATAGCGATGCATTAGCGGAGGCTTTCATCCACAATGAAGGGATTGAAAATGTGCAAATACTCGTGATTACCGGCAATCAAAATCGCGATGCACTCGTTACCCGTCTCACCACCGAAGGCCGCGCCATTGTCGACACCTTGGCAGTGTATCAGACAGATCAAACCGACCTGAGTCGCCACCCTGCAGCTGCCCACTTCCGTGCCGAAGGGGCTGACGTGGTACTCTTTACCAGTTCCTCCACCGCACAATCATTTGTCGATCAAGCCGCTGCACTGGCACTTGAACCGACGGCGATCCAACCGACATTCGGCAGTATCGGCCCGCGCACTACCCAGGCCTTGAACACACTTGGACTTACGGTCAGCTTCGAATCCGCACAGGCCAGTCTCGATCACTTCGTTGATGCAACCATCAAATATTTGCAGGAGTCACATTAGTCTGCCTTTGGTCAAGCCAATCTTCGGGTTAGATCGGCAAGCAGGTCGAAGATTCAAGCATACACAAGCATTGTGCGATTTTTGAGTATATTTCCGATCCTAAAGCCATGCGCGAAAATAAGGAATTTCGCAGCTAGGGGCGTTGGCCAATACGGGCAAAGTTTAATATACTGCGGCTGATATGGCCGCGTTCGAGCGCGGCACGATCGGATTGTGAATCCGGCTCGATCGTTGCGCCCTCCGAGTAGCGGAAGGTATATTTGCCGGGTGCGGTTTCAGCGTACAAACTGCCCAGGCGAATTTTTGCTGGCACAGTATCTTCGGTAACACTGTCGATGGATGTGGATGCCGGAAAGTTGATATTGACAACGGTACCGTTCGGCGCGGGCGCGTGCAATGTATCCAGGGCGATTTGTTTACAGTGATGGGCAGCGGCGAGCAGAGAGTCAGCAAATGCGCCTTCGCTGTGGCCTTTCGCCTGTTGGATGTCTGCAAATAGGTGTTTAGGCACATATTTGCTGAATGCGATCGCAGGCAGGCCCCAGAGGGCACCTTCGGTGGCACCGGCAATCGTCCCGGAACTCAGGATCAGTGCTTCAGTGGTGTTGTAGCCGATATTAATTCCGGACAAAACGATATCGACTGGCCGGTCAATTAGATGCCCCAGGGCAATGTTAACACAATCGGTTGGTGTACCGCTAATCGCCCACGCATCCACCCCGGCAGGGAAGACGGCGGGACTGTGAATGACTTCGACTTCGTGATGTCGGCTGACCGCACGACCGATCCAACTTTGTTCAAACGCTGGCGCTGCAACGGACAACTCAAAGTCAGGCAGCAGGGCATCGACTAAGCGATGTAGAAAGATAGATTCGATTCCATCATCGTTGGTAACGAGAGCGTGCGGTTTTGACATCGTGCGGGTTTGATCCATGTGGTTGAATAATTAACTGAGCCCCTGCGGACGCGCCAGTGCGGCCGCAGGCGCGGCAGTGATGCATGCCCGCATGTGTGCGGGAATTTCGAGTGATTCCAGCTCGCCCTGCTCAGTCAGCTTTGCCAAAATCGTGCTCATATGTGCTTTCGCAGCCTGAGTGCGGCTGCCATCAGGATTATTGCGAATGATACGAAACTGATAATCAATAGAGCGCTCTTTCACCGCTTTCACGACAAGATGTATCTCGATGGTATCACCAAAGCGCAGCGGTGCGGCGAATTTACATTCGGCACGGACGCGGGGCCAGCCCAACAATTCGCCGTTGCTACTGTTGATTAAGTCGACTCCGATCGCCTCAAAAAACTCGCGTTCCGCAGTTTCCAAGTAGCGAAAAAAATTTGAAAAGTGCACCAAGCCTGCCATGTCAGTGTCTGAGAATTCGATCCGTCGCGTTGAAGTATGTTCGTATGCCATGACAAAATCAATGAGCTATCGTTGATTATTTTACAAGCTTCGCGTGCAGCATTTGCAAGTGGTGCGTCACGACAAAAAACGTTCAGTGAGCTGTTCAATAATATAATCGCGTGCTGCGTCGACGCTATCGATAATTTTAAATAAATGGACATCTTCTGGAGAGATGGTGCCCCATTCCACAAGGGTATCGAAGTTCAATATGCCATTCCAAAACTCGCTGCCAAAGAGTATGATCGGAGGCGCTTCAGGTATTTTGCGAGTCTGTACCAGCGTAAGTGTTTCAAACACTTCATCCAGTGTACCAAATCCACCTGGAAAAGCAACCAGCGCTTTGGCAAGTAATACAAACCAGTATTTGCGCACAAAAAAATAATGAAACTCAAATTGCAGCATATCGGGGATGTATCTATTTACGCCCTGCTCAAACGGAAGACTGATGCCCAAACCGATGGATTTGCCGCCGGCATTGTGCGCGCCTCGATTTGCGGCCTCCATGATGCCAGGGCCACCACCGGAACAAATCATGAAACGACGCTGATCTTTAACGGGGAGACTCATTGACCAATGCGTCAGTTGTTCGGCGAGTTCGACTGCCCTGTCGTAATAAGGTGCTGCCCGAACTGCACTTTGTGCATGCCGTAATGCACTTTGCTCGACTGCACTGAGCTTGTTTGGGTCGACGATTTTAGAGCGCACCGCTTCGAGTTTGGCCTGAGCAGCCGCAATCGGCATAATTCGGGCTGAGCCGAATAGGACAATAGTGTCTTTGATTTTTTCTTCGGCAAAACGTAGGCCTGGCTCAGTCATCTCACACAGCACGCGAATGTTGCGGGCGGCTTCGCTATTTAAAAAATTGAGGTCTTTATAGGCCTTAAGTGGCCATTTATCGCGGCAGCATGGGTTGGATTCGGACATAAATAGAGTCAACTTTGGGGTGATTTAAGTCAGATTTGGCCATTTAGATTGTGTCTGGCAATCATTTCCCAATCATTTTTTAGGGTTGCGAGTGATTCGGTAGACGCTTGTTTTAGCATTTTTCGACTTATCCCTCCCAGTTCAAATCCGTATTCATGTATCTCAAAGAGATCGTTATTAGTGGCTTCAAGAGTTTTGCTGACCGCACCTGCCTGGACTTACGCCGCGGCGTGACCGCCGTGGTGGGACCGAATGGCTGCGGCAAAAGTAATATCGTTGATGCGATCCGTTGGGTACTTGGTGAGCAAAGTGCGAAAGCCCTGCGTGGTGCGTCGATGCAAGACGTTATTTTTGAAGGCACTGATAAGCGCAAGGCACTGCCGACTTGCGAAGTCTCGCTCACCTTTAGCAATTGCGAAGTGGAACTGGGTACTGCATTCAACGAAGTTGAAATTGCCCGCCGTGTGACACGGGATGGCAGTAGTGAGTATCATATCAACGGCAAGATGTCCCGCCTCAAGGATATCCAGCGCTTATTTGCCAACACCGGTGTGGGGCGTGTGTCCTACTCGTTTATGTTGCAAGGGCAGATTGATCAGGTACTTTCGACCAATCCGGCTGAGCGGCGGACTATTTTTGAAGAAGCGGCCGGGATCACCCTGTACAAGGTACAGCGTAAAGAGGCACTGAATAAGCTTGCATTGGTGAATGCGAATCTGGCCCGTGTCACCGATGTGATCGAAGAAGTGAGCCGCCAGATTGGTTCGTTGAAGCGACAAGCCGGCAAGGCGCTACGTTATCAGCACATTAAACACCGCCTGACCCACTTGGATTTGGCGTTTGGCGCATACCGGTTTGCTGCTCTGCAAGGCTCAATCAATACGGTGGTTGGTCGTGTCGATGAATTGCGCAAACAGTTGGAGGCTCACACCGAATCAATGGCTGCTGATGAGCGAATGCTGACCGAGCAGAAGACCGCGCGGACGGAACTCTACGAAAAAATTCAGGAGCTACAGCAGCGGGTCTTTAATTTACGTTCCGAAAAAGAAAATGCGGACAATCAGGCTGAATTTTCCGACATTCGGATGCAGGATCTGGCCGCACGCATTACGGAATACCAAGAAGAAATCAAAAGTCTGCAAGCACAGCAAAATGAGTTGTCGGAGCGTACTCAAAGCGAATCTGAAAATAAGCAGATGCAACTCAATATAGTCGATGACTCAGATCGTATTTTTCGTGAATGTAGTGAGGATTTGGCGCAATCGCAGGCACAGCTGGGTACCATGGAAGCACAGTTACAGCAACACCGTCAGGCGGTGCTGCATGCTGAAAACCGAATTAATCGGGCACGCTCTCGGTGTACGTCTCTTGAATTCGATTTAAAGACCTATGAGGTCAAACATGCCGCACTGTCCGAAACCATTCTGACCGTAAAGGAAGAGATGGCCGTGCTGGAAAAGGAGCATGGCGCGATTCAGCGCGTGTTGGCCAAGCGTCGCGAAGCGCAACAACATAGTGAAACCACCCTCGACACGGCTCAGGTTGCTGCGAAGACGGTTCTCCAGCAGTTGCGTACGCTCCAGGAACAGATTCAGGAGCAAGATCGTGAGATTGCGCGTAAGGCGG
Organism: Polaribacter sp.; assembly: GCA_964226535.1. Lineage (GTDB taxonomy): Bacteria > Verrucomicrobiota > Verrucomicrobiia > Opitutales > Coraliomargaritaceae > Lentimonas. The sequence goes on along the minus strand of CAXQRK010000009.1, from coordinate 18,292 downwards.
CTCAACTCAATGTGCTTGAAAATTTACAAGCTACGTTCGAAGGCTTTGGCGAGGGCGCGAAGGCGATTCTAAATGATCAGCTCGGTGCAGTGATTGCAAAAGACTCTGTTTCGATTATTTCAAAACAACTTAAAGTTCAGCCGGCCTACACCAATGCTTTGGAAACCCTGCTCGACCAGGCGACTGAGGCCTTGTTGATTGATGACACACAAAAAGCTCTGGCGGTGATTGATCAACTGGATGCCGAGCAGCTTGGGCGGGCCTGTCTGCAAATTGATCTGGAAGCCGGGTACAGTAAATTGCCGGCAGTAAAGCTGCCAGCCGGAATTGTTCCTGCCGCTGCAGTGGTGCTTGCCCGAGATGCTGATTTGAATGAGGCTGTTGCCCGTTTGCTGAGCAATTGTTACTTTGCGCAAAGCTTGGAAAGCTTTGTCCAATTTTGGGCAGCACAGCCCAAATTTAACTTTCTTTTTGCGGCGACTCAGAATGGTGAACTGATCGACTGCCGTGGATTGATTTATGGCGGGCGCACCTCGGGCAAGCAGCCATCTAGTGTGATTGAACGTGAGTCTGAGATTCGCAAACTTCGCAGCGAGATCAAAACAGAGCGTCAGGCACTGGATACTCTGGGTGCCCAAGCCGCAGCCTTGGACGAGCAACGCCGAACCGCTGATGTATCGGTCGAAGCACAACGCCAAAGTCTGAATGAACTCAGAAGCGAAGTGTCTGGTCTGGTTGCCGAAGAGCGCAATCAGGGCCAGAAAGTCGAGCAAAACCGTAGCTTGTATCATAAAAGCAGCGATGAACTCAATCAGCTCGATGCCCAACATGCGGATATGATGCAAGCACTTGAGGCCTCTCAGCAAGAATTGCTGGCCGCAGAAAAGGGCTTACTTGAGGAGCGTCAAAATGGTGCCGCTTTGGAAGAGGCGCTCGCGCAGGCCCGCGAACAACGCGATCAGAAACGCGACGCACTGGCCGATGTGCGTCTCGAACTGGCAGAAAAAAAACAGCGTCTCGAATCGGTGGATCGGGTGCTGGGGGACGTACGACGTGAGACCGCCAACTTACAGCATCGGCTGACTCGTCGCCATCAGGAAATCGATACGATTAAGGCGCAGATCGCACAGCTCAAACAAAGCGGCATGCGCGAGCGTGACAAAAGCCTGGAGTTGGAAAAAACCTTGCAGATTGCCGGCACGCAGCTGAATGAAGATAAGTCAGGACTGAAAATAGTCGATGCCGCGATTGCCGATATCGACCGCAGTTTGGCCGGTCGTCGCAATCAAGGCCGCACACTAGAACAGGAGAGTAGCCGCCTCGAAATTCAACTTGCTGAAGAACGTTCGCAAATCGGCTTTATTCAACGCACTGCTGAAGAAGAGTATCAGAGTGAATTGCAACAGATTGATTGGAAAACCGAACTCTGGCAGGCCAATATCGAGTTTGATACGCGTGTAAATCTAGATGATTTGGCTGATCCAGATAAACTGGCTGCATCCCCCAAACATGCGCAGCGTGAGCCGACTGATGCAGAACTTGACGCGATGAATGTAAGTAATTGGTCAGCCATTGAGCAGGAAGTGTCGGAATTGAAGAGCCGCCTCTCTAATATGGGCCCGGTCAATCTGGATGCGATTGGTGAATATGCGGATTTAAAGGAACGCCATGACTTTCTGAAAGGTCAGAGTGAAGACCTTTGGAATGCTAAAAATGCACTGGTGCATAGCATCGATGAAATTAACCAAACCTCGCAGACCTTGTTCTGTGATACCTTCGAGCAAATACGCAAGAACTTTGCGTTTACCTATGAGAAGCTGTCCGGTGGCGGCGAGTCTAACCTCGTCTTGGTGGACGCGGATGATCCATTAGAATCTGGGATTGAAATTATTGCCCGCCCGCTGGGAACTCGCTTGAAGAGTGTCACACTTCTTTCTGGCGGACAACGCACAATGGCGGCCGTGGCCTTGTTGTTTGCAATTTATCTGGTGAAGCCCAGCCCCTTCTGTGTGCTGGATGAAATTGACGCGGCACTGGATGATGCCAATATCGGCCGCTTTTGTGAGATATTGCGCGGTTTTACTGATAAGTCACAGTTTTTGATCGTGACTCACAACAAACGTACGATCTCAAATGCAGATACCGTATTTGGAGTGACCATGCCGGAAAAAGGGGTTTCCCGACTACTTTCGATGCGCTTTAATCAAACAAGCAATCATCCCGAACCGGTTGGTGCCGAGACTTCACAGCCATTTTAAGCAGATCTGATCCGCACTCATTGAGCATGAAAAAACCACCTATTTTATGCCGTGGAGATAAAGTTGCGATCATTGCTACTGCCAAAAAAATTTCTCAAGCCGAAGTTCACGTGGCAATTAATCAGCTTAGCGCCTGGGGCTTGGAGGTGATCTTAGGATCCCATATATTTGGCGACGAGCATCAATTTGCCGGTAGCGTTGCGCAACGTTGTGCGGATTTACAATGGGCCTTGGACAATCCTGAACTGAAAGCTATCGTGTGCGCCAGGGGTGGCTACGGAACCGTTCAATTAATCGACCATATTGATTTTAAGCATTTTCAAAACAATCCGAAATGGCTGATTGGTTACAGTGACATAACGGTTTTACATAATCACATCAATCAGAATTTTGATGTACAAAGCTTACATGCGACAATGCCAATCAATTTTGAAAGCAATACCGATGCTGCTTTGGAATCGTTGCAAAAAGCATTGTTTGGAGACTCATTGAGTTATGAATTTGCCAGACATCCATTGAATCTGGATGGGGCTTGTGCCGCTCAGGTCGTTGGAGGCAATCTTTCAATTATATACAGCTTAACAGGAACTCGTTCTCAAGTAGATACGAATGGTAAAATCCTGTTCATCGAAGATTTGAATGAGTATCTATATCATGTTGATCGTATGCTGATGAATTTGGAGCGGGCCCGGATATTGCAGGACTTGGCCGGATTAGTTGTCGGTGGAATGACCGGCATGCAGGATCATATGATTCCATATGGACAGAACGCTCAGGAAATTATTTGCTCAATTGTCAGTAAATACAATTATCCGGTTTGTTTTGATTTTCCCGCCGGTCATATTGAGGATAACCGGACCTTGATAATGGGTGCAAATGCTCAACTGGAAGTAGGGGGGCGGTGCAAACTTTCTTTTACTTAAAACGCTTCGGCATGGATCATTTTACCGATTCAGATTGGAAACAAATAATCAGGCTTGTGTACACAGCACTCTCAAGATGAATCCTGCATCCACTGATAATACAATAAGCCGGTTAGTGTGAGTGCATGCCCGATCTTACACTCACGTGCCCACTGCAACACTTCCGCTTCCGGCATAATGCGTATCTGCATTTCTTCATGCGTATCCCATGCCGTGCCGGACTCAACCAGCACGGCATGTTCTGCGAATACAATGTGACAACGATTATTCAGGATCGCCGGATTGGGATTGCACTGTCCGATCAAACGAGCACGCTCCGCCACGTAACCAGTCTCTTCGCGCAATTCACGCAGCCCCGCCGTGATCGGATCCTCGCCCTCGTCAACGATACCGCCAGGAAGTTCCCACGATAGTGCATCTGTGCCCCAGCGAAATTGCCGTACCAGAATCAATTCACCACTGGCGGTGCGGGCTACGACGATCACCCAATCTCGTGAATCAATATAGTAAAACTCGCCCTCATTTCCGCGATCCGGGTGACGATAGCGGCGGGCACGCAAATCCCACACACGACAAGCGACGAGTAATGTATCCTCCAGCAAATCCCAGCTCGGTGGCTCTCGATCTTCGCGTGAACCACCCATTATTGCGCCGGAATATAAATGGTTTGACCAATTGCCAGGCGCCGCGGATCGGCCTCTGGATTTGCATCTAAAATCGCTTGCAAGGGGATGCCCATTCGAGCTGCGATCTTGGCAAAACTATCTCCGGACACGATTACATAGGTGCTGCCTACGTCAACCACCGTCGTTGGTGCTGGTGCAAGCGCATCAACTTGGCCCGATTGCGCCGCCGCTGAGCTCAATTGTGCTGCTGGTAGCGACGACACGGTGGCTGCGCGAATCCCTGCCGCCGCAAGTTTATTTAGCTTCTCGGCAGTTTTCACAATCTGCTCTCGGTTGAGATTCAATTCGGCCGCAAGTTTTTTCACCGCTTGCTCGCCTTGAGAACTGTAGACGCGCAAGCGATTGACCGTTTGCGACTGCTCCCTCACCTGTGCGGCAAGTTCGGCGATTTGAAGATCCAGTCCTTGAATCAATTGATCCATTTTCGCCGAGTAAGTCGTGCTCGCTTCCACCGATGCATCAATCGGATTCAGGCGTTGATTGGCACTCAGCCCAAAATACAAGCCTACACCACCGAGAATGATCCCAAGCAGTGCGAGTGCAATGGGCGCTATATTGCTTGAAGATTGAATGGTATCGTCTTCCATGATTAGCAAACTTAAGTGTTTTAATTGACTGTGCAAGCAAGGGATACGCAAAATTGGACTGGCCCTGACAAGCGTTCTGTTCCTAACTGCCAGCATTCGCACACCCATATGTTATCAAATTAAGAGCCATGTTGGATCATTTAATCAGCCCGACCGCTGAACAGGTCTTAAACGTCAGTGAACTGACACGCCAAATCAAGGCACAGTTGGAAAGCCGCTTCACTCAGATTTGGGTACAGGGTGAAGTTTCCAATTTTAGGCGGCAGAGTTCTGGACACGTGTATTTCTCACTGAAAGATGCCGGCAGCCAGCTCCCCTGTGTGCTCTTTGCCCGTGATGCCGCGCAACAAGGATTTCAGTTGCAGGACGGCATGGAAGTACAACTGTTCGGCAGCCTTTCGGTATATGCACCCCATGGTCGCTATCAGTTAATTGCCAAAATAATCGTTCAAAGTGGTCAAGGACGCCTGCAATTAGCGTTCGAGCGGCTAAAGCAAAAACTTGCTGCTGAAGGCTTATTTGCCAGTGAGCGCAAACGTCCACTGCCGGCCCTGCCGATGCGAATCGCCCTGCTAACCTCCCCAAGCGGTGCTGCGATTCGTGATTTCCTGCGCATCCTTCGGCGCCGTCACTATAACGGTCAAATCGTTATATTTCCGACACGAGTGCAGGGCAGTGCGGCGGCACAAGAAATCGCCACCATGCTGGAATATGCTGGAGCAGATCAACGTTTCGACCTGATTGTGATTACTCGCGGTGGTGGCAGTCTTGAAGATCTCTGGGCATTTAATGAAGAGAGAGTAGCCCGCGCGGTTGCCGCTTGTCCACTTCCAGTTATTTCGGCCGTTGGTCATGAGATCGATATGGTGCTTACTGACTACGCTGCCGACCAACGGGCCGAAACGCCGTCCGCCGCCGCCGAACTCATCTCCTCACGAATAATCGACGCCACACAAGCTCTAGCGCAAGCTGCGGAGAACTTGCGGTATCGGATCGAAACAGGCCTTGCCGGGCGTCGCCAACAGCTGGTCGAGCTGCAAGCAAAGATACATCGCATCGCTCCCGAACATCAGGTTGAGATACTCGGTATGAGGCTTGACGACTTGGAAAATCGCCTCCATCGATGCTTGCAAGTACGATTGACTCACGAGCAAACAAAACTCGCGCAGTACTCGCAAGGCCTGGCCGAGCATCATCCGCGCGTCAAAACAAGCCTGGCTCACCAAAGTCTCACACATATGGATCGTCGCCTCACGCTTGCGGTTGATGTCGCCGCGTCGAGTAAGCACGAGCAGCTAGTATACTTACAAAAACGGTTGGAAAATAGCAGTTTGAATGCCACCTTGCGTCGTGGCTATGCCATCCTGAAAAATGTTGACGGAGCAATTGTTGGCAGCGTACAGAGCGCTCAGCGTGAAGATCGGCTCAGCGCACACTTCAAAGACGGTGAGGTTGCACTACAGGTCGTGCACTAATCAGACCTTGCAAACAATGTTCGGTTATGTAGCAACCTATAAATTTAACAAAATAGCTTGAATTCAGTTTACCTTCGCACTTCGACTATTTAAGATAGAGTACATTTATGAGTAAATCATCGGATGACCCCAAGCCAATTAAATTAAAACTGTCCTGTTCGAAACGGCGAACGGATTCATCAAACGACACCGCATCTGCAAACACTGCCGACTCTAGCAGTGCTTCACCGTCAGCCCTTTCAGAGTCAGGTCCAGGCCCACGGTCCGAGCGCACTAACCCCATCCAACTGAAAAATCCTTCGGCACAAGCTGAGCCGCCAGCCCCTCCTGAGCCCTCAACACCCGACGCACTGCTCTCGCCCTTACCAACACAAGTTGCATCGGCAGCGCCGCTCAAACCGCTGGAATCGACCATATCGCAACCATCTGAACAAACAATGCACGGGGCCGATGAGCACGCCGTGCACCAGCCGGATCAAAGTATCTGCGAAGATCCATCGGATTCGCCAGATTCAAGGACCCCCCATTCGCTAGGCGGGCTTTGGGTGGTGGTCGCTCTATTTCTGATAGTCGCTGCAGCGGCCATCGGCATTTGGTACCTGCTAGACAGTGCCACAACGACGGCCAACAACAACGGGACCACTGAAGTGTCTACCAATAGCCCCGTTCAACTTGTCCAACAAACCATTGAAAACGTGCAAGGCGACAAATTTGAAATAGGATTAAATCAAACAACAACCCATGATGCGTCAATCCAGAAGCTGGTAGCCGATACCAACCGCCGCGTGATCAACCTCAGAGATGCAGTCACCGACTATCTTCAAAATGCTGATATTAGCGGTGTGCGCACCGGCTCAAATGCGCGCATCATGCTCAATGGCGAGAGCTACAATATCAATGACGTCGTCGATCAGGCCACCGGATTAAAATTTATCGGCACACGCAATCAGCAACTGCGGTTTAAGGATCGAAATGAAATCGTATATCTTAAAAGCTTCTGATTGCACTTTACTCAAAATTTGTTTTCATCTGTTAAATATGAAAGTGAATATACCCATCCTCTCCATTCTAACAGTCATCGCAGTGTTGATTTCGGGCTGTGCAACGCCCGTTGCAATTGATCCCCTGACTGGACAGCAGCAAACCGCAAAATATCAGGCTGGCTATTTCCATGCCCCGATTGCTGCGGATGCAGACAAGGTGTTTAAAACAGCAATTCGTGCAATCGACAAAATGGGCATTCTGCGCACTGGCGAACTGCACCAGAACAAACACATCACCATCTATGCCCGTAAGGTGGGTGACCAAAAGGTGGTGGTGCGGATTACGCAAGTAGCCGCCGGCGAATCCCAACTACGCATTCGCGTTGGCGCACTGGGCAATCTGGCAGACTCGCAAACTATCTATGCAAATATTCGCAATGCACTGTAGTAATTGATGGCTCAACATCATTGCAAAACCGCCTCTCCAGCTGGATCGGCGGTTTTTTATCGGATTCAATCAGGTCTAAAATTTCCAATAGTTCATTCCTTATGAAGATGCATTCCCCCATGACTTTTATAGGTATAGGCAGCCCTATCGTGGATACTATTGTCTCGGTTGACGAAGAGTTTATCCAACAAATCGACTGCGACAAGGGCGGCATGATGCTTGTCGAAGCAGATAAGATCGACCAACTGCTGGCTACGCTGTCCGAACCACCGATCAAAACTCCAGGGGGCTCTGCCGGCAATACTTTGTTTACACTCGCCCGCATGGGCAATCGTAGCAAATTTCTGGGCAAGCTTGGCAACTGCCCAGCTGGCGAACTGTATCAGCGCCAATTTGCTCAACTCGGCGGCGACAGCTCAAGATTTAAACGGGGCGACATTCCCAACGGTCAATGTCTCTCTCTGGTCACTCCCGATGGCGAGCGCACCATGTGCACCTACCTCGGTGCAGCTATGACACTGAGCCCCGCAGAAATTTCTGTCGCTGACTTTACCGCCTGCCAGCATGCACACCTCGAAGGCTATCTGCTATTTAATCAAGCCCTGATCAGACGTGTGTTCGAATCGGCTCAACAAGCCGGTTGCAGTATAAGTCTCGACCTAGCCTCCTTTGAAGTTGTGCAGGCAAGTCAGGCGATTTTGCCGAATCTGTTGCGCGACTACGTCGATATCGTCTTCGCGAACCAAGCCGAAGCCGAAGCCTTCACCGGCATCCGCCATGATCCCCCGGCTATGGCGGCAAAACTGGCTGAATATTGCGACATCGCAGCAGTCAAAGTCGGTGCCCATGGTGCTTATCTAGCCGATCATATGGGAGTCACCCATATTGAGCCGATGCATGCCGCCAAAGTCGTCGATACTACAGCAGCTGGCGACCTGTGGGCAGCCGGTTTTCTGCATGGCTGGGCTCATCAGCTCAATCACGTTGAATCGGCAAACATCGGCTCCATTTTAGGCGCTGCGGTTGTTCAGGTTCAGGGCAGCGAGCTGCCTCCGCACTTATGGGACGACGTGATGAGCGCGATCTAGACCGAATACTTGGATCCACTCAGCTACTCAATAGCCATGAACAATGATCAAATTACGACTCTCATCGAAGCCATTGGCAAGCGTGCACGGGCTGCATCGCTTGATCTGGCTACATTGCCCACTGCAACAAAAAATCAGTTTCTTGAGCGCTTGGCCGACAAACTAATCGCACAAAGCGATGCCATCATTGCCGCCAATGAGCTAGATCTCAAATCTGCCAATGCGATAGGTCTCTCTGGTGCCATGCACGAACGCTTGACCTTAACTGCCGAGCGCATCGCCGATATGGCAGTCGGCGTACGTCAAGTGGCTGCCTTGCCGGACCCGGTTGGAACTGAAATCGAGCGCCTTGCCCCCCCCAGGGGATTTGACCTGCGCAAAATTCGTGTGCCAATCGGAGTGATTGGCATCATTTATGAGTCGCGCCCCAATGTGACCGTCGATTGTGCCATTTTGTGTCTCAAGTCCGGCAATGCATCAATTCTGCGCGGTGGCAAAGAAGCCTTTCACAGCAACATGAAGTTGGCCGAAATTATCCACTCCGCGCTGACCGAAACCGGGATCAATCAACACGCGGTCCAGATTATTCCGACCACAGATCGCTGGGCACTCAACGTGCTGCTCAAACAAGAGGACAGCATCCATTGCATTATCCCACGTGGTGGCGAGAGCCTGATCCGCTTCACCGTTGAGAACAGCCGGATTCCGGTCATCAAGCACTATACCGGGGTCTGCTCAGTCTACATCGATGCGGCAGCCACTCTGGAAAAAGCCTTGCCCATTCTCATTAATGCCAAGTGCCAGCGTCCCAGCGTGTGCAATGCAGCCGAAAATCTGATCGTACATCAGGCCGCCGCGGCACACCTGCCTCAACTTGCCAAAGCCCTGCACGAAAATGGTGTTGAGTTGCGAGTCGAGGCAAACGCCAAAGCCGTTCTCAGTGGCAGTGGGCTGCCGCTGGTGGATGCCCAGGCTGCCGATTTTGCAAGCGAATATAACGACCTTATCATCTCAATAGCAGTGGTCGCTGATATTCAGGCAGCCATCGAACTAATCAATGCCAATGGCTCCGGACACAGTGATGCGATTATCACTGAAGATGCCGAGGCCGCAGGCTTGTTTCTCGCTGGAGTCGATGCCTCCACGGTCTACCACAATGCATCGACACGCTTTACTGATGGGTTCGAATTTGGCCTCGGTGCTGAAATTGGTATCTCAACAGATCGTCTGCATGCACGTGGACCAATGGGGCTCAATGACTTGTGTACTTATAAGTATGTGGTTTACGGCACCGGGGAGATTCGTTAATCAAATAAAATTTCATGCGTAATACAAGAATATCAAAATGTCACCATCATGGTTGGCTAGATTCATTGGCAATCAGCATGTCAGTGATTTGTGCGATTCACTGCTTGTTAACTCCACTTTTGTTGGTGTTACTACCCGTTTTAACCACCACTTTTTGGGTACACAAAGACTTTCATCTGTGGATGATCTGCTTGGTGATTCCCACAACGAGCATCGCAGTGTTTCTGGGATGTAAACAACATAAGGATAAAATAGTACTTTTCCTCAGTGCACTTGGTCTGCTTTTGCTGCTGTCAGTAGCGTTGTACGAGGCCTTTTTTCATTACACACTGTTGCCAGTAGCGCATGCGCACTGCCCACAGTGCCTGCAAAGAGAATTTGGAAACATCCCCAATGTTTCTATTTTGATAAACATTTTTGGTGGGATTCTGTTGGCAAGTGCACACCTTCGAAATTTCATCTTATGCAGAAAAGCTGACTGTCACCATGAGTAACAGAATCGCTTAAACTTTTTCAGATGAGCAATCCGCTGCATCAAACATAAACGACTCGCCCCTATTTATGCCTCTTCGGGTGAGGCGACATTCTAGATCGAGTCGGAAATTGAATGAGCCGTCAGTAAAGGGTTTCATTCTAGAGCGCTCAAAAGTTTGCCGGTACTCAGTCGTGCGATGACATCGGGCAGCAGTTGATGTTCAAGGATGTGAACTTTCTTTTCCAAAAGCTCCTGTGTATCGCTTGCTTCGATGCGCAGACTTTTTTGATCAATAATTGGTCCGGCATCTAATGCCGGCGTTACCCAATGTACGGTGCAGCCGGTGATTTTCACCCCGTGAACAAAGGCTTGACCGATGGCATTGATGCCGGGAAAGCTCGGTAACAGGCTCGGATGCAGGTTGATTATACGACCCGCGAAGGCTTCAATGAAGGGGCGGCGAATAATCCGCATGAAACCTGCCAGTACCACGAGTTTTGGTGAAAAAGAGGCAATGCGCTCAATGTAGGCTTGTTCCGCCGCATCACTCAGGCGGGCACCCTCGCGTTCAGGGTCAATATAAATAGCGGGCACCTGATAGGTCTGGCCGAGTGCCAGGATACCGGCGTCATCGTGGTCGCTAATGAGAGCGGCAACCGTTGCCTTGCCGAGTTGCTTATGGGCCTCTGCCTTTAACAGTGCGGCTGCATTGGAGCCACGTCCGGAGCCGAGAATGACGATTGGATAAGCCATATGATCAGGGCGAAACTGTTCGCAGGTGGACAATTAACAGCTGCAAGCTAATTATTTAAAAAATTGCTTCGCTTTCTTGACAAACGAGTCGCTCATTGGATTGGCTGGATCGCCACAGGCTTCAGCATATTCTTCTAGTTTCTTTTTCTGATGAGCAGATAGCTTTGTGGGCACTTCAACTTGAACACGGATTAGCAAATCACCTTTGCCATTGCCACGCAGGTGTGGCGCGCCCTGGCCATGTAGGCGAAAGGTGGTGCCGCTTTGAGTGCCAGCTGGAATTTTGAGTGAGCCTTTACCAAAAAGGGTCGGTACGTTGATCGTACCTCCCAGTGCCGCAAGGGTGAATTTGATCGGCACTTCACAAAACAGATCGTGGTCGTGACGTTCAAACAATTCGTGCTCTTTGACGTGAATGACGATGTAGAGATCACCGGCTTGGCCACCCATTTGTCCAGCTTCACCCTTGCCAACAGAGCGAAGTTTTGACCCGGTGGACACCCCTGCCGGGATGCGTACCTTGACGGTGCTGGTGTCCATCTGGCGACCTTCGCCGCGACAGTTGCCGCAGGGCTTTTCAATTGTTTGCCCTGCGCCATGACAGCTTGGGCACACTTGGCGAAAGCTGATAAAGCCACGATTGGAAGATACCTGGCCACTGCCACCGCAAGTCGAGCAAGTGACCTTATTTGAGCCGGGCTCAGCGCCTTCGCCGTGGCATTGTGTACACTCGACCGGGCGTCGATAGCGAATTTCCTTCTCGCAGCCCTTGACCGCCTCCTCCAGAGTGATTTCTAGATCGTAGCGCAGGTCTGAGCCGTGAGCCGCGCCACTGGCAGATTGTCGACCACCGCCGCCAAAGAATTCCTCAAAAATGCCGCCGCCACCGCGCCCGCCGAAGGCCTCTCGAAACATTTCGAATGGATCGTGGCCGCCGCTCGCGCCACCACCCATGCCGCCCTGAAAGGCGGCATGGCCGTAGCGATCGTATGCGGCGCGCTTGTCTGGATCCTTTAGATTATCGTAAGCGGCGGAAATTTCCTTAAATTTAGCCTCAGCCACGGCATCGCCCGGGTTTTTATCCGGATGATATTTGACTGCTAGTTTGCGGTACGCTTTTTTAAGCTCGTCCGCACTCGCATCGCGTGCGACGCCGAGGGTCTCGTATAAATCTGCTTGCGCCATGTGGGTCTGAACAAAGTTAAGTATTTTCCAAGCCGCTCGACACGATTACATTTGCTGCGCGGATCAGGCGATCATTTAGGCGATAGCCCGCACGGATGGTTTGCATCACGTGGTCTGCGGCGACCTCGGTAGATGGTTGGTGGGCAATGCATTCGTGCAGGTTCGGATCGAACCGTTCGCCGTCTGGGATCAATGCTTCGAGCCCCTGCTCTTCAAGTAAGCGCTTGAGCTGATCATCCACCATCTTAAAGCCAATCGTAACATCTTTTGCTTCAGGATGATTTTCAGCGGCTTGCAAGCCTAGCTTCATGTTGTCCAGCACCGGTAGTAACGACTCGAGAACCTGGGCGGCTGCACTGCGGATAATTTCCTGCTTCTCGCGAGCGATTCGTTTACGGTAATTCTCCAGATCGGCGACTGCACGCAGCCAGCGTGACTTCATTTCCAGTGCTTCTTTTTCAGCTTTTTCGAGCAGCGTTTCTTCGACGACATCTGCTTCTGTACATGTTTCAGCAGTGCTTTTCGGCTCTGTAGTTGCATCGACTGTTTCTTCGCCGGCAACTGCAGCCACCGTCGGGTCGCTGGTTTCATCAGATGGGTTGATTTCCTGAATAGTTTCTGTGTGCTTGTCTGTCATTGTATGTAAAATGAAGGATTGAGCAGACCTTACAGAGGCGGGTCTGTTTCAAAATAAACGAGAGAGTGTGTGGATTTTTGCACCGAATTCAAGTGTGCAGTTAAGGAACCTGCAAAACCTATCTGAGAGTGTCCAAACTAAAATTGATCGGTGAGCAGGATGACCGCCGGTGTTTTGGCAATCAATCTGGTGTGGGTGACGTATGGCTGTAGATAATTGCAGCCACTGTGCAGTATCTGGCCCGAAAGATCGTCTCGTACACTGCCACTGATCAAGTGGATCAGGCGTGCCTGTTCTGCGCCGGGTAGATGGAGGGCCGTATCGCCGGGCTGCAATGCAAATTTGCGGATCCGGAATGCATCACATTCGGCCAGCACTTGTTCTCCGGCAATCATTGGCAGCGGCGCAGGCTCAAAATCATTAAAATGGATCGATTTGAGTGAATTTTCAACATGTAAGCGGCGTGGTCGACCGTCGAGCCCAACACGTTCCCAGTCATAGACACGATAAGTGGTATCGGAGTTCTGTTGAATTTCAAGGATTAGGTTGCCAGCGTCTATCGCATGTATTCGCCCGCTTTCGACTAGAATTGAATCGCCTGTTTTGACTGGAAAGCGGTGCACGCAGTCTGCCACAGTGTGATCGACCAGTGCGCGCTCAAATTGTGCCCGCGTGACGCCCTTTTTCAGTCCGACAATCAAGTGGGCATCGGCACTGGCAGTGGCGACATACCAACTTTCGGTTTTGGGTTCGCCGCCGAGCGAAGCGGCGATGGTGCTGGGCGGATGCACCTGCAGACTGAGGCGTGCTTGACAATCTAGCCATTTCACCAGAATCGGGAAGGGCTGTGCGGGCGTACGGCCGGGGCCAAGAATGTCTGCCGCAGCCTGTTGTAGCAACTCGCGCAGCGTGTGACCTTTAAACGTGCCGGATGCGACGACTGATTGCGCATTTGGGCGGTCGACAATTTCCCAGCTTTCGCCAATAGTCTGTCCTTTGGGCAGGCGACGGCCGAGCTTTGATTCGAGTCCTCGGCCGCCCCAAACGCGTTGCATATATAAAGGAATGAATTCCAGTACTTGCATGGTTTACTTCAATAAAGGACTTTGCTTGGATTACGATCATTGATTGGATTCTATTGCAGATAGAACCAAATAGTTTAAACATACTCCACATGTCCAAAAAACCAAAGAAAAAAGTCGCCCAGAAGACTGTTGTCTCACAACCACGCAAGGCCGGCTCTCGCCCGCTGTGGGCACTGTTGTTGTTTGTAATCGCGATATGCAGCTGTGTTGCCATTTGGGATTTTGAGCTTATGCAGTCGCGTCAGCATACCACCGAGCCAAGCACTAACTTGGTCGGTGTAGTCGGTGCAGAAATGGGTTTTTGGGCCTTTTATTTGATCGGCGTGACGACCTGGCTGCTGCCATTGTATCTATTTTGGTTCGGTATACGCTTGCTGCTTCAGCAGCGGCCCGGACGGCGTATGCTAAGTGCATTCGCAATATTAGGTTCGCTGATCTGCGCATCCGGCTTGAGCGCAATGCTGGAAACCATCGGTACCATGCAGGTGCAAGGCGGTCTGTTTGAGCATCAGCTCTCACATGGCCTCGGTGGCCTCGGTGGCGAATGGTTCATCATGGTGGTTGCCCATCCCTTGATCGGATCGTTTGGTAGTTTTCTGATCTTGTTGATCGGCTTTGTTATCGGTTCGGTGATCGTATTCACCGATAATTTTGGGCGTTTTTTGGATTGGATTCAACAGCTCTATCATAGCTTGCGTGAACGGTGGACCGCGTCGCTACAGCAGCGTCGGGCCATTCGGGCCGAACGTGCCGAGGCAAAGCGTCGTATCAAGCAGGAGGCCGCTGCGGCCAGGGCTCAGATTAATGCCGACCGTGCCGCCGCCAAGGCTCGCCGGCGATCCGATGTTGCGGCAGCAGATGAGGATGCAGACATGCCTGGCACAGCCGACGCTGACCGCCGCCCATCACTGCTATCGTCTTCAATTAGTTCACCCTCAGGTCTAACGCGCGCAGCGACTGAGCAGGCCACGAATCTAAAAAAAGCCACCGCAGTGAGCCAAGAGACGACTCCGGCGAGCAATCCATTGGACTCACCAAAGCCGAAATTTGATCCTGCCATGATCAAAGTCGTCTCAGAAGAAAAACCTGAAAAAGTCGTGGCAAGCATTCCGGAGCGCCGCGGCGATTATGTATTTCCACCACTGCATTTGTTGGCTGAGCCGCAGCCCGTAGACGGGCTCAGCCGGGAAGATCATGCGGGTACG
Organism: Polaribacter sp.; assembly: GCA_964226535.1. Lineage (GTDB taxonomy): Bacteria > Verrucomicrobiota > Verrucomicrobiia > Opitutales > Coraliomargaritaceae > Lentimonas. The sequence continues at coordinate 3,196 of CAXQRK010000009.1, read as the reverse complement.
ATGGAGGCCTTGGTGCGCACACTGGATGAATTCGGCGTGAAGGTCATTCCTGGTGAAATTCACACCGGACCGGTGATTACCCGCTATGAGGTAAAGCCGGCTCCTGGCGTTCGGGTCGAGAAAATCGCTAACCTTGACAAAAATATTGCGCTCGGATTGCAGGCCTTATCCGTACGTATCCTTGCCCCGGTGCCGGGCAAGGGCAGCGTTGGCATCGAAGTGCCCAACAAGATACCTGAAGCGGTCTGCATGCGCGACATCGTTGAGTCCAAAGCCTGGGCCAATGCCAATGCTGAGATCCCCATTGTGTTGGGCAAGGATGTTACCGGGAAACCAATCGTCAACGATCTCACCAAGATGCCACACGTTTTGATCGCGGGCTCCACCGGTTCCGGTAAAACGGTGTGCATCAATGCGATCATCGCATCGCTGTTGTATTACTCCAGTCCGGATGATCTGCGTTTTATTATGGTCGATCCCAAAGTCGTTGAAATGCAGATGTACAATGCATTGCCGCACATGTTGATCCCGGTCGTGACGGAGGCCAAAAAAGTGCCTGGTGCGCTGAAGTGGCTGATCGCTGAGATGGAGCATCGCTATCAAATTTTTGCCAAGACCAATGTCCGCAACATCGCGGGCTTCAATGCCAAGCTCTTAAAAGACAAACAAGAGCAGGCCAAGGCTGAAGCGATGGATGCCGACATGAGCCCGGAAGAGCGTGCCGCGGTGAGTTGCGTAACGGTACCGCGCGATGATGATGCGTTTGAAGTGCCGAAAAAAAAGCTGCCTTATATTGTTTGTGTGATCGATGAATTGGCCGACTTGATGATGGTGGCACCGGCCGATATCGAGACCTGCATTGCACGGATCGCACAACTTGCCCGTGCCGCGGGGATTCATCTGATCCTCGCCACACAACGTCCATCAGTGAATGTGATTACCGGTGTGATTAAAGCCAATCTACCCAGCCGAATCTCGTTCAAGGTGGCCTCCAAAATTGATAGTCGTACCATTTTGGATGGCGGTGGTGCCGAAGCACTGATCGGCAAAGGTGACATGCTGTTCATCCCGCCTGGTACTTCCAATCTGGTGCGGGCGCAGGGTGCATTTGTCTCCGATGATGAAATCAACGCCATCGTCGAATTCCTGCAGGAGAACAATGATCCACCGATATTTGCTGCAGAGGTACAACAGCAAATTGATGCCGGCGGTGACGATGGAGGTGGCGAAGTTGCTGGACTGGATAATGAAGGCGACGATCTGTTGCCTGATGCAATCAATGTGCTGCGCAGCACCAAACGCGCCTCCACCTCCATGCTGCAGCGTCGCCTACGTATCGGCTACAATCGTGCGGCGCGGCTGATGGAAGTGCTTGAGGAGCGTGGCATTGTCGGCCCCGAAAATGGTTCCAGTCCACGCGAAATTCTGGTTGATCTGGATGTGATGTAGCATTCCGGCTGTGCGCAAGACATCCTGCATGAGTCGCTAGTCGAGCAATACCAGATGATCGCGATGGACCACTACGCTGGAGTGCAGCTTGGGGTCTATGGTCTGAATGGCTTCAGTGCGAAGGCCGCGTATAGTGGCCAGATCGCCGGCATGTATGGCCGCCAGTCCGTGTGCGATGGCGATCCCGTCTACAGTGCAAATTTTAAGGACATCGCCTGCTTCAAATTCGCCTTCGCTGGCGAGGATGCCTGCAGCGAGCAGGCTCTTGCCATTGTGTTGGATGGCCGCAGCCGCACCACTATCGATCGTTAAGCTGCCATCAGTGTGATCTTGAATAGCGATCCAGCGTTTATGTGATTTGATTGGGTAGGGGCTCGGCGCGAAATAAGTGCCGACATGTTCGCCAGCGAGGATTTTGTGGAACAGCCCACCATCGTGGCCGCTGGCGATGGTCACTCCACAACCGGCTCGGTGGGCAATTTTTACCGCAGAGAGTTTACTTACCATGCCACCAACCGAGGTCACGTGTCGGGTACCTTGCGCCATGGCCTCAATTTCTGGAGTGATCTTTTCAACATAGGAGATGACTTCGCCCGTGCCTTGTAGGTCAATCAGCCCAGATATATTTGACAAAATGAAGAGTTGATCGGCATTGCTGATGCTGGCAACTAGTGCGGATAGGGTGTCGTTATCGCCAAATTTAATCTCGGCAGCACTGACCGTATCGTTTTCATTGACAATTGGCACGACACCGTTGGCAAGTAGTTGCTCAATCGTGTTAAATACTGCATCGTGACGATGCTTGGCACGCAGATCCTCCCGGGTGAGCAGGATTTGTGCAACAATTAAGCTGTATGGATCAAAGCCCTGTTGCCAGGTGTTGATCAAAATAGTCTGTCCCACCGACGCACAGGCTTGTAAGCTGGCCAGGTGTGTCGGTCGGCGCTTGAGTGCAAGCTTGCCCATGCCCAGGCCGATTGCACCGGAACTGACGAGTATCACCTCAATGCCGTGCTCACGCAGTGCCTTAACCTGACGACACAGTGCGGCAATACAGTCGCTATCTAAATCGCCAATCCCAGAAGTTAATACACCCGTGCCGAGTTTGATGACGATTCGCTTGGTCTGTCCAATTGAAAGCAATTTGAAAGAGACGGAATAGGTGCAATCGTAGATGGTCGCTTAATGACTGACTTAGACTTTTTTCAGATCGGCTTCTTTGTCAGCCAGTTGCTGATTAATGCGACCGATATAGTCATCGTGTGCTTTCTGCACCTCTTTTTCGTAGCGTTTAAAATCATCTTCAGAGAGACCGACATTTTTGGCTTTCTTAAACAGGTCAAGTGCATCGCGACGGGTCTGGCGCACACGTACGCGCGCATCTTCAGCCATATTGCCGGCGGTTTTGGCTAATTCCTGGCGCCGCTCTCCGGTGAGTTCGGGCACTGGTACGCGCAGGATGCCGCCGTCAATCATCGGGTTGAGTCCCAGGTTGGCCTCTTGAATCCCTTTTTCAACCTCACGGATGACGCTCTTGTCCCACGGTTGCACCATAATGGTTTTGGCATCTGGAGTGGTCACCGCAGCCACTTCTTTGAGGGTGACCGTGCTGCCATAAGCATTCACGCGAACGGAATCAAGCATCGTCGGAGATGCCTTGCCGGTGTGCAAGCTGCCAAATTGATTGCGTGCATATTCAAGTGCCTTTTGCAGATCATCGGTGAGAGATCGGAAGAGCGTCGTGTAG
>CAXQRK010000008.1:0-5321 GCA_964226535.1 Polaribacter sp. | reverse complement strand
GAGTTGGATCCGCGATCTTTCACACTCTTTTGCCCCACATGGCATGGCAAATTCGATTGGATGCACCCAATGGTGCGCCTTCAAGACTTTGCAAGGCCCTGTGAAACAAAATCTTACAAAATCTAATCGACTCCAACTCCCGAATTTAGCTTGAATTGAGACGCCTACAGACCGGTGGCATCGGCGACTGCTGGGCTCGGCGCTGGGCGACGCTCAAATGGTTCCAACAAACTGCGGTACCCGACGAGCAAGAAGCCGCAGGCATAGATCAGCAGAAACGGGCCGACCCAGTAGCACTGCGCCTTTAGGTAGTGCACAAAGCTGAACGCACAGTAGGCCGCCATAAGGAGTTCGAGTAGGGGGAGCCCGCTCGCCTGGCTGCGATAGTGTTTGTTACGCGCACCGCTTTTCGGTGTGCGTATGAAGGGGCTGTCGATGCCACACAGTGCTTCGCCAACCGCTCGGGTGTTGGAGAGGGCAATCCCGACGCCGATACACACCAGTCCGGGCAGGTACAATAAATTCCGGCCCTGGGCGCGACCTTGGGCAAATTGGCTGGCACAGTAAAGCACACTCGGGCCGGTCATCGCAATCAGGATCGCCACGGCAACCGGCATCCATTGCCATGTTGCAAGCGAGCGGTCGGCCTGTCGCAACACCGGCAGCGCGAGGACGGCCATCAAGGTCATGAGTGGGTGGATGCAGTAGTGCGTCATGTGCAGAAAGGCCTGTAATTTGACAAAGCCTGAGGCATCCGAGCGCATGACGCGCGGCATGAGTTTGAGCGCGGTCTGGATGGAACCTTTGGCCCAGCGAAATTGCTGACTTTTAAATGCGGTGTAGCGTTCGGGCAATTCGGCAGGCACCACCAGGTCTGGGCAATAATGGGCGGTCCAGCCCGCAAGTTGGCAGCGATAAGACAGGTCCATGTCTTCGGTGAGGGTGTCGTCTTGCCAGTTGCCAGCGTCGATGATGGCTTGTTTGCGCCAGAGACCGGCGGTGCCATTAAAATTAAGGAATAGTTGATGGTCGCTGCGGACGCATTGCTCGATCATAAAGTGTCCGTCGATGCCGATGGTTTGTGCGCGGGTCAGAAGTGAGTTTGATGCGTTCAGGTGTCCCCAGCGTGCTTGTACGAAAGCGATCCTGGCCTGATGCTGCAGCAGCGGCACGAGCGTGCGCAGAAAGTCGCGGGGCGGCACGAAATCGGCATCAAAAATGGCGATATACTCGCCCCGGCACCGGGTCAGCCCATGCCGCAGGGCACCGGCCTTATAGCCGCTGCGATCCGGGCGGCGGATGAGTTGAATAGCGTGCCCGGCAGCTTGTAGTTGCGGAATCAATTGGTCCAGAATGTCGCGGGTCTCATCGCTGGAATCGTCGAGCACCTGGACCTCGTGCATGGCCGCCGGATAGTCCATCGCCACGGCCGCGCGAATGATGCGTTCGGCCACATTGGCCTCGTTGTAGAGCGCAATCTGTGTGGTGACCATGGGGACGGTTGCCGGGGTGTCGAAAAGAACCTGTCCGGCTTCGATGAGCGCCCTGGTCTTGGCCCGTTCAGTGCGGTATCGACAGATCAACAAGCCGACCATCAGGTAGCAATTGCTACCATAGAGAAACAAGCCGCTTGCGGCCAGAACGTACAATGCGAGTAAAAGGGTCATGGGGTATTGCCCAGCCATATCAGGCATGGATGCGCAAGGGCGTTGGATCGCAGCAGAGCCATGCTTGCTTGAACCTCAATTCGGGAGTTAAATCACATCCGCTCAAGCGCTTCGATACCAAGCAGCTCCAGACCGGTGATCAAAATGGTGCGGGTGCGGGCGCAGAGTAGCAAGCGGCGGGCTTTGACCGCGGGGTCATCGACCATGACTTTATCGGCCGTATAGAAACTGCTGTAGGTGCCGGCCAATTCATACAAGTAGGTACACAGGAAATGCGGGCGCAGGTCATTCAGGGTCAGTTCCAGCGCCGCGACAAAGCCCATCAGCTTGCGTGCCAGTGCCAGTTCGGCAACGGTCTCCGGCGCGGAGGCTCCGGCAATCGAAGCGTCCGGATCGGCGCCGGCCTTGCGAAAGATACTATTGATACGAGCCACGGCATAGAGCAAATAGGGCGCAGTATTGCCCTCAAAACTGAGCAGGCGCTCCCAACTGAAAACATAGTCTTGTGTGCGGTTGGACGAAAGGTCGGCATATTTGAGGGCTGCGATGCCGACCGACTGAGCGATTTGCTGACGTTCGGCGAGTTCAAGGTCGGGATTTTTATCGCTCACCACCTCAAAGGCACGCTTGCGGGCCTCATCGATCAAATCCTGCAGTTTGATCGACTCACCGGACTTAGTTTTAAACGGCTTTTTGTCGGCGCCGAGAATCGTGCCCCAAAACACGTGTATCATCTCGGGCAGCGCGTAGCCCTTCGCCCGAAACCATTTTTCGGTGGTCCGAAACAGCTGTTGAAAATGATCTTGTTGACGGGCATCGGTCAGATACACGATTTCGTCGGCCTTAAAGGCCTCGAGACGATACAATACGGTGGCCAAATCGGTGGAGGCGTAATTACTGGCGCCGTCTTGTTTGCGAATGTTGAAGGGATAGGGGCGCTCGCTGTGGCGGGAGAATTTGCTGATTTCATCATGCCAGACCACCAGTGCGCCGTCGCTCTGTTCGGCCAGGCCGATTTCAGTCAACTCGTCATAGACGCGCTGCACTTTGTCGCGGTAAAACGATTCGCCGAGGGTGCAGTCGACTTCGACCCCCATCTGTACAAACAGTCGCTCAAATGCACGCTTGGAAAGCTCGACGATTTGTTGCCAAATCGCGGTGTTGGTAGCATCGCCCTGCTGCAGGCGCAGCAACTCGCGGCGTGAGAGCTCACGCAGTTCGGGTTGCTCGACCTCGAGCGCACTGCCCTCTTTGTAGAGCTGGTCGAGAGTGGGGAGCGCCTCGTCGCCAAGCCGAGAGAGATCGATCCGCTGACGCTTGATCTGCATGATCAAGGTGCCAAAGTTGGTGCCCCAGTCGCCGATATGATTGTCACGGATGAGATCGGCCCCACAGAAATCAAGCAATCGGGCGATCGCCTGACCGATCACCATCGGCCGCAGGTGCCCAATGTGCGCCTGTTTCGCGGTATTCGCGCTTGGGTAGTCGATGATGATCTTGCGGCCCTGTTTAAGTGCGGTTGCCCCGCTTTGATAGTCTTGCTTGGTGGAAAACTCTAGCTGCCACTGCCAGAGAAAGGCCGGTGTGAGGGTGAAATTAATAAAGCCGGGACCGGCGAGGTCGAGTGTCACTAGGGCGGGATCAAACGCGCTGGATTGCGTGGCAGATGCGATCAAACGCTCAGCAAGCTCACGGGGATTGCGTTTTTGCTGCTTGGCAAAGGCCAGCACGCCATTGGCTTGAAAATCGCCAAAGCGCGGATCGGCGGGACGCACATTCGGCACGAATGCCGAATCAAAGCCCTCGGTCTGCGCGGCGAGTGTGGAGAGTATACTTTCGATTGCCTTACATGGATTAAACCAAACCTTCATGCAGTCAGAGCAAAAAGCTCTGCCCCCGGGGTCAAGCTCAGCTTTGGGAACTTTGGATCTTTTTCAGGGACTACGAGTGGGCGATCTGTCCCGGCATTCGAGCTATTTTTTGCAATCCTTCGGTTTAAGCTCGACAAGGGGCGCTGTAATCATCTAATATATAAATGCTTGTGCCTTGTTATCCGACAATCGCAGGTATTTTTACAAATTGATTCAATGAGAAAGAAAATTATAAGTGTTCGTAAGTTCATCAAGCCTTCCTTCAACCATTTGGTTGAAAAGAAGCGTGACGGAGGTGAATTCTCAGATGAGGAGGTTCGTTACATCGTCGATTCTATTTTGGATGATGAGCTGCCTGAATTTCAACAGTCCGCGCTTGCTATGGCAATTTATTTTCAGGGCATGTCTGCCCAGGAGACCGCTGTATTTGCTGAGGAGATGATGCTTTCTGGCGAAGTGATTGACTTGACTCAAATCGCGCGGCCAAAGATCGATAAATATTCGACTGGTGGCGTGGGTGACAAGACTAGCCTGGTGCTCGGACCGCTCGCGGCGGCCTGTGGTGTCGTCATGCCGACCATGAACGGAGTGGATGAGGAGTATGTGATTAGCAACATTGATAAACTATGTTCGATTCCAAAGTTTAACCCTGTGCTTGATTTGCCGGGCTTTAAGGCGCAGTTAAAGTCTGTCGGCTGCACCTTTATTCGGCAGGATCCGGAAATTTCTCCGGTGGATGCCAAGTTTTACACCTTGCGTCAGCAAACCGGCACGATCCCGAGCCTGCCCTTGATCACCGGCAGTGTGCTCAGTCGCAAATTGGCCGAAGGTGCCGAAGGTTTGGTAGTCGATGTCAAGTGGGGCAACGGCTCTTTTATCAAGGATGTCGAGCAAGCCAAACAATTGGCGCGTTCGATTACTCGTGTGGGACGCTCGATGAAGCGTCGATGTGTGGCCTTGGTAACCGATATGAATCAACCATTGGGCGATGTGGTCGGCACCGCATTGGAAATCAAGGAAGCGATTCAGTTGCTGCAGGGCGAAGGACCAGAAGATCTACAGGAATTAATTCTCAAGCTGGGCATGGAAATTGTCCGCCTGGCAGGGGTGGCCGGCTCAACGCTGTCCGCCAAGCAGACGGTGCAGCGCCACCTCAAAGATGGTACTGCACTGCAAAAATTTAAGGATATGGTCGAAGCTCAAGGGGGTGATACGACTGTGATTGACCATCCAGATAAGTTCCCGGTCGCCAAGCATGTGCGCAAATTGCCGGCACCGAAGCGCGGCTACGTACACACCATCAATGCCGGCTTGATTGCCGAGGGCGTGCAAAAGCTCGCGATTAAGAAAAATGGTACATACGATCCGGCCGTAGGCGTGTCTGAAATTAAAAAAGTAGGGACACAGGTGAAGCAGGGTGAAGCGTTGATGATGATTCACTACAACGACGAAACGAAGATGGAAGATGCCCTGGAATATTTGAAAACCGCTTATCGGCTTGCTCCAAAACGTCCCAATGCACCGGAATTAATTGTCGAGCGGGTAGCTTAACGAATCGTTACCGGAACCACCCGTTCCGGCAGACCGTTCGCATGAATAAACAGATGGCCGGAGCCGGCCTTTTCGGCTTTGATGGTGGAACTGACGGTACGTGCGCCTGCGGGAATGACAATTTCCGGCAACTGGATACTGTCCGGTATATCCGTCGTCATTCGAATCTCCAGCCCTTGATAGGGTGCCGGGTAATCGAGCACGAATGCGAGTGCCTGCTGCTGCCCTCGCT
>CAXQRK010000007.1:0-4422 GCA_964226535.1 Polaribacter sp. | reverse complement strand
CCTAAAACTTAAAACCTAACACCTAAAACTTAAAACCTAAAACTTAAAACCTAACACCAACCACCTAAAACCAACCTCTACGATGTACCCTGTCGCTGCAGTTTATAATCGCCCTTTAAGATTGACTGCCACCACGGTTTGTTGTCGAGGTACCACTTGACCGTTTTGCGGAAGCCGCTGTCAAAATCTTCCTTAGGCTCCCATCCGAGTTCGTCGCAAATCTTAGTCGGATCGATCGCGTAGCGCATATCGTGGCCGGGTCTGTCAGTTACGAAAGTGATCAAACTTTCGTAACCGGCAGGGTTCAAGTTGGAACCGCTGCGCGGTTGTTCGAGTGCTGAGTTTACATCATCACTTGGACTTGAAACTAGTGATTTAAACTTCTCGTCCGTTGCCGCGAACTCATCCATTAGTTGGCATAATGTTCTGACCAAGTCAATATTCTGGCGCTCGTTGTTGCCGCCGATGTTATAGGTCTCGCCGACCCGGCCTTTAGTGACGACGGTATACAGCGCCTCGGCATGGTCGTTTACGTATAACCAATCGCGAATGTTTTCACCTTTGCCATAGACCGGGATCGGCTCGCCGCGCAGACATTTGAGAATCACCACTGGAATGAGTTTCTCGGGAAACTGGTAGGGGCCATAGTTGTTGGAACAATTGGTGACCAGAACGGGCAAGCCGTAGGTATCGGCCCAGGCACGTGCTAAATGATCGGACGCCGCTTTGGATGCGGAATACGGTGAGTGCGGGTCGTAAGGCGTGGTTTCGGAGAAGCCGGAGGCGTCGGGTGCGAGGGAGCCGTAGACTTCGTCGGTGGACACATGAAGAAATCTAAAATTAGATTTTTTCATGTTGTTCGAGTTGCTAGTTTTTCGTTCGAGCAACTCTACACTCGAACTCTCAACTCGAACATCTTCTGCCTCCGGCAGTGATCGCCAATACTCAAGCGAGGCCTGTAGCAAGTTATACGTGCCAACGATGTTGGTTTGAATAAACTCGCCAGGACCGTCGATGGAACGATCCACATGACTCTCAGCAGCGAGGTGCATGACGGCATCAGGCCGATGCTTGCTAAAGATCGCCCTGAGTGCTGCGGCATTGCACAGGTCCACTTGCTCAAAGGTATAATTCGGATTACCATCGAGATCAGCCAAGGACTCAGCATTACCGGCATAGGTCAGCTTATCCAAATTGATCACGGATTGGCCCTTTTCTTGAACCAGCAGACGAACAAGATTAGAGCCGATGAAACCGCAGCCGCCTGTAACAATGATTTTCATATCCATTGAACATATGACATGATCTAAAACAAGGAATTAGCGGATCTGAAGCAGCGGGCAAAGCGAATAATTTTGGGCACTGTGTCACTTACAACTGACCTACTCAACAACGATCTTGAGTCCCAATAGTTGACAAAGTGCCACCAAGTCTTGCCAACGCTCAGTCGCGACTTTGTGTAAAACATTTCTTTTCAAACCCAACGACCTAAAACCTAAAACTTAACACCAACGACCTAAAACCAACGACCTAAAACCTAAAACTTAATTGCTTGGTCGGGGTCACGTGCATACATACTGTAAGCGATATCAACGATACAAATCAGGAAACAAGGTAGCTTCGACCAACTCAAGCCATTGATGTAAAATAAAGGTGTGCACTTCTTGGATGCGGGCAGTCGATTGACTCGGCACAATGATTTCAAAATCACAGGTTCCCGCCGCCGCGCCGCCGTCTTTACCACTCACCAGAACAGTGCTTACCTGCTGTTGCTTGGCCGCTTCAAATACCTGTAAAATATTGCTGGAGTTGCCACTGGTGGTAAATGCCAGCAAAATATCGCCAGGCTGTCCGAGTGCCTGCACCTGACGCGCAAAAATAGCGTCGTAGCCATAGTCATTGCCGATACAGGTCAGCGCGCTCACATCCGCGCATAAACAAATAGATGCCAAGGCAGGACGATCGTGCTTATAGCGGCCCACCAATTCTTCAGATAGATGCAGTGCATCCGTGGCACTACCACCATTGCCACAGGTGAGCAACTTGCCCCCCGTGCGCAAACATTTCGCAATCTCAAGCCCGACGGCATGTACCTGCGGGATGCATGGTCGAAACGCATCCAGGGTGGCTTGTAGTTGCTGGAGTTGCTGTTCAATTGTCATCATAACACTAATAGGTCGGACGGTATATATTCCTGGCTTTTTGGCGCTGATAGTCCAGCACTTCTTTAGCGGTCGAAGCAAAGTTCATGGGGCATCCATTCAGCTCTTTCCACTTACCACAGGCATCCGTCAGGGCTTCGGCGGCAATATCCGCGACCAAGCGAAAGCCACTCTCTGTAAAATGGTCTTTCGCACCGTAAAGGACCAGCGAGACAGTCACCTCTCCACTGGTCGCGTAGGTTTCCTTCCACAACAGATCCGGAGCTTCGTGCGCGGTGTGCGGCACATAGAAATCGCGTGTCTCTTCGCCCAGGGTGAGTTCGGCGCGGCAGACACCAATTTTTTTCAATACAAAGCGAAAATCAGACCAGAAATGGACTGCGCTGTGCATACGCTCGACCTCTACCACCAGCCAATTTTTCAAGTACAGCGCATTGCGCACCTCCTGACGAAACTGCAGCGAGTTGCTAAGCAAGAGTTGAACGCTTGTAGCAGAGATATTCCGTCCACGCGCAACAATGATGACGATTACACAGACAAGACCTAAGAAGATTGGCAAATAACGTCCTCGATCGGCCAGGGTCAGCAAGCCACCGAGCAGGGCAAACAGGGAAATCGCATACAAGGCAAGGACGGCGTTGCGGCGCGACAAGCCGGAACTGATCAGATGGTGATGAATATGACCTCGATCTGCTCGAAACAAGGGTAGGCCCTGGATCCAACGACGTATCACCGCATAAGCCACATCCGTAATCGGCAGTGCGAGCGCCAGTAGAGGCGCGATCAGTGCTGCCAACACGGTACCCTTCTCTGAATTCAATAACGACAGCGCGGCGATCAGATAACCGATCATATAAGCTCCGGAATCGCCCATATAGCATTTGGCTGGTGGAAAATTGTGCAACAAAAAGCCCACAATTGCACCGAACATACCCAGCGCCAGAATCATCGAAAATAAAACATTACGCTCGAAGCCCAAATAAGCCAACAAGGCCATCAACATCAATCCGACGCCACCGGCAAGTCCATCCAATCCGTCGATCAAATTGATCAGATTCATGATGGCAACAAACCATACAACCGTCAGCAACAAACTAATAAATTCAACATCAAATACAATCTCAGTGAACGGGATCTTGAAACGATCGATTGACAAACCACATTCATACGCAAGCACTGCGATTAGAATCTGCCCCAGCAATTTGAGCTTGGCACCGAGTGGCCGAAAATCGTCGATCACACCCAGCACAAATGCGGCAATAGCTCCGCCGCCCACCGCAAAGTGTATCCAGGTCTGGTTATCCGTCGAATTTAACTGCAAAAAGCTAAGCAGATAAATGATGCCGAAGCTAAACGCGATACCGAAGCCCCCAAGCCGCGGGATCACCCCGCTATGCGTGTGATGATGCTGTGGATTCGAGTGATTCGCTTGCCCCACACCAAAGTCAAGCAGAGCGCTGATCACAAGCCATGACAGCATACAGCCGAGCAGAATAAAAAATAAAATTGGAAACAACACTTTTAGGAAAGGGGAAACGCTGAAATATTATTTTTTCGTACTTTGGCCACGATGCTTGTAAATATTGCAATGAGTTCAGAACTAAATGCCTTGGTCTGATTGCGTAAGTCTTGTGAGATTCGCATTCTAAAAAATGTCAGCTTTTCCTTTTTCAGCATTTCAAAACACTACGCTACCGCCCTTGGTCGTTCGGGAATTTTCCGAGACATTCATCAATAAAGTGGTCGTAAAAATGGATGGGTGAGCGTGCGCAGGTTGACGCCACCAACCTTTAAAAATGCAGCCATGCTTACATGACTTCAATATTATTGAGGTCGATGAAAAACTTTCCGGCGGTCGCTTGATTGGCTCGGCTTCAGAACAACAGAAACCAGCCAGCAAGAAGGCCCAAAGCCACCAACATCGAGCCTAGGACATGTAAAAAACGAACAAATTTCACGTATGGAATCGCGTTGCTGACCCCAAATAATCGACTGCAAACGGTTCGACGGATTTTGCGCTTAGTCTCGACAGAACAGAACAACAAATATATGCCCAGTACACAGGGCAGTACTGAAATCGTGACTTTTATCAGTAATATGGCAAAACCAACATTCAGTAACTCCATGATGAATCGATTAATTTGTGTAACATGTTAAAACACTCAGATTTAGGCCTGCCCAACCACAAAAGCAAGTATACTTTCAGACATGATCCCGCATTCGAGCGGCAAGTTGCCCTTGTCAGCACTTTGACACCTCT
>CAXQRK010000006.1:0-12276 GCA_964226535.1 Polaribacter sp. | reverse complement strand
CCGATTTGTTGGATGAGGGTGATCTTCTCGACACCGTTGTAGCAGACATTGATGTCAATATGTTCGAAGTCGTGCAGGTTTTGAATACATCCGATTTGGATGATATGGACCAGCCAGATATCGAAGCGGAGCTGCAAGCTTATGACCTTCCAGAGATCGAACCGGTTGATTTTTTCGGTTCGGATATAGACTCGAACGATCGCGTTCCGGTTTGGAGCAGTGATTCCGCAATCAGTCATTTGCTACAGTCTATTGTCGTCGCAGCCGATGCAGAGGACGCAACAGATGGTACCGAGCTTGATGCCGACCTTGCGGCGTCTGATTCAAGCTCTGCGGCCCCAGCCAATAATGCGTGGTTGAATGGTGTGGTGAAGCCGTTCAAGTCGGTCGTCGTCAGTGCGACTTTGCGTGAAGTGATTGAGCAGATTAATGTTGAAGAGGGGGATCGGATTGAAGCGGGACAGGCTTTGATTCATTTGAGATCAGATAAACAGCGCTTGGCCGTGGAACGCTACGAACTGGTGATTCGTAAGGCTGAGTTTGATTATAAGGCGGCTCAACGTTTGTTTGAACAAAATGTATCTAGCCGTGATGATGCCTTGAATAAAGAACTAGAATTGAAGCGATTGATAGTGGAACAAGCCATCGCACAGGCAGAATATGATGAACGTACAATTAAATCGTCACTCAATGGAGTGGTGGTGAAAAAATTGAAGGAAGCCGGGGAATCGGTGAATGAAGTAGAACCGATCCTACAGATCGTTGAAAATGATCGCTTACTATTACTGTTTTATTTGCATGCCGATATGCTTCCTTTGATTAAGATGGGGCAAGAACTCAACACGCGCTACCCGGCCTTGTCTTCGGATATCGTTAAACCCGCGAAAATTAATTTTATTGATCCAGAGGTGGATGCTCGGAGTGGATTATTTCGAGTGCGTCTGTTGCTTGATAATAGCGATGAATTAATTAAACCAGGGATGCAGGTTCAGGCAGCATTTCCGGCCCGTATTCAGCAGCCCGGTGCAGGTGCGCATGTTTCCTCAACCAACTCATTGTAAGTATGGATTCTAATCTTCAACCTCTGGGCAATCCTCTTGATTTTGATGCGGTTGCTGCATTTGACGGTGAGCCGATGGCATTCTGGACGCTGCTTGCAGAATTTGCCGCGGACAGGTTTTCCGCAGATTCGGTCAGTTTGCTGTTGCAAGCGCACGGTGGTGTTAATTTGCGGGTGTTGGTTCGATATCCGGCTGGAACCGCGACGCGATTGGCGGCCGTGAGTGTAGAGGTCGCAACCGTGGCCAGTCGTGCACCGGTGGATTTGCTGAGTGCCGAGGATACCAAGATGATTGCCTTTATGATGCCCGCGTTGGAGGGCAGCCGTATATGGATGGTGGTTGAGCACAGTGATGCGGATCAGCCGACTCAACTCGCTGCAGCCAAAGAACTACGCGTGCTGGCGGAGTTATATTTAACTCGCCGAGCGGAAAAAAGGACGCAGCAAAAATTATTCACGCTGTCCGAAGTATTGGATGTCGGACTGGCCTTGGGCGAATGCCATCGCTTTGGTGAAGCTGCGCTACGGGTTTGTAATGAGGTGGCTACCCAAATGGTCGCCATCCGAGCCTCACTTACCTGGCTGGATGGTGCTACATTAAAGTTGCAAGCCACCAGTCATGGCGGAGTGATCGCCAAGCGTTCCGAAGAGTGCAAAACCTTGGAGCAATTAATGGAAGAGTCCTTTGATCAGGATAATGAGGTGGCATATCCGTCTCTGGAAGATTGCCACGCAATTGATCGAGTCCATCAACAGTTTTCCAGAGAGCATGAGGATGTTTCCGTGTTGAGTGTGCCCTTGCGTGGCTTAAATGGTGTCTGTGGTGTCTTATGTGTTGAAAAAGCAGCCGAAGACGGCAGTTGGTCCCTTGCAGAAGTTGAAAAGCTGCGGGTGATGGCTGATCTATTTACTGCACGCCTGGACGATTTGCATGCAAAGACAGGTTGGTTTGGGCGTCGCATGTGGAGACGTATTCGCAAGCAGTGCTCTCGAGTGCTGGGCCCTGAACATACCGGTTGGAAGTTAATCGGATCGACATTGGTACTGGCGCTGCTCGTCACTGCTATCGTGCCAATTGAACATAAAGTCAAAGCGCCCTTTATTCTTAAAACTGACGCGGCGTCAGTGGTCACCGCACCCTTTGCCGGTTATATTGATGAGGTTAATTTTCATTTAGGAGATCAAGTGCAGCAAGGACAGCTATTGGTTGGGCTGGATCAGAAAGAATTATTATTGCAGCGAGCAGACACTCTTGCCGGTAGGAATAAAAGTGCTAACGAGGTACGCAGCTATCAGGCTGAAGGTAAAATTGCCGAAATGAAAGTGTCTCAGGCGCAGCAAGAGCAGGCGGATGCGCGCTTGAATATCATTGATCATCGCTTGGCCCAGACTGAAATTCTGGCACCATTTGATGGTGTGGTGGTCGAAGGTGAGTTGCGAGAAAAATTGTCGTCGCCGGTTCAAGTCGGAGAAGCCTTGTTTAAAATTGTGCAGTTGCAGGATTTATTCGGGCAATTGCAAGCTGATGAACGCGATGTCTCCTACTTGAAGTCGGGATTGATCGGGGAATTGGCATTTTCGAGTCGTCCGAGCGAAAAATATTCGGTGCGTCTGGATCGCTTCGAGCCGGTGGCTGAAGTGCGCTCGGAAGGGACACTGTTTCTCTTGCGTGCCCAAATCGAGACCGAGCCGCAGGATTGGTGGCGTCCTGGTATGGGCGGAATCTGTAAAATTCATGTGGGTAAGCGTTCGATTCTATGGATTGGAACGCATCGCTTGGTCGAGGTCGTACGCCTCTGGCTTTGGGTATAAGTTATGTCGGGCGGATTAGGAACTTATGATGAATCGTGGCACCGCGTAGCGGATCGCTCGATTCGCTTGCGGCCGGGGGTGCAAATTGTTGCCCAGCGCTTTCGAGGAAAGCGTTGGTATGTGGTCTGTGATGCGCTGGGAAACCGGTTTTTCCGGATTCGTCCGCAGGCGTATCGTTTTGTTTGCGAATTAGATCGTTGTGCAAACGTTGATCAGGCCTGGCAACGAAGCTTAGAAGCGGCCCCCGAAGATGCGCCTGGGCAAGTTGAAGTTGTACAACTGCTATCACAACTGCATCAGCATGGCTTATTGAGAAGTGATTTGGAAGGGGATGTTGCGGAGTTGTTCAAGGCTCAGGAAAAGAAGCACAGCAAAGAAGTCAAGCAACAGTGGGCCAGCCTATTTTTTATTCGTATTCCATTATTTAACCCGGATCGTTTTTTGAAGGCTACGTTGCCGTTGGTGTCTCCGTTGATTTCGATTTGGGGCCTGTTACTCTGGTTGATCGTGGTTGGCGTCGGGATTAAGACGGTGTCCGAAAATTGGCAACAGTTTACCGCAGAGTCTGGCGCTCTGCTCGGCGTGGCCAACTTGCCATGGTTGTTTGCAACCATGGCCTTGCTCAAAGGCTTACATGAATTCGGGCATGGATATTTTTGTCGCAAATTCGGCGGCGAGGTGCCGCTGATGGGCATTATGCTGTTGCTACTCAATCCCTTGCCCTATGTAGACGCATCTTCAAGCTGGGCATTTCGAGAGAAGACTAAGCGTATGTTAGTTGGATTAGCCGGGGTGCTGGTCGAAGTTTTTTTGGCTGCGATTGCGGCAGTGATTTGGGCCAATACCGGCGATGGTACCTTGCACCGGGTTGCCTATAACGCTATCGTTATCGCATCAGTCGGCACTTTGCTGTTCAATCTAAATCCACTGCTACGCTATGATGGCTATCATATTCTAACCGATTTGGTCGAAATCCCCAATTTGCACACGCGTTCTTCCAAAACGGTGGTTTATTTGATGGAGCGTTATCTCTTCCGCATTCAAACCTCCCAGAACCCTACTGAAAGTAAACTCCAAGCGTGGATGCTGACCTTTTATTACTTCGCCGCGTTTACCTATCGAACACTATTGCTGATTGGCATATTGTTTTTTGTTTCAAAGCAGTGGCTTGTATTGGGCATGTTGTTGGCGCTGGTGTTCTTGGTGGTGTGGTTTATTGTGCCGGTGTTCAAATCCCTCAAGTATCTATTGTTTGAGTCGCGCTTGGAGTTATATCGGGGACGTGTGTTCGCGATTGTCGGTGGTCTATGCTTAGTGATAATTGCCATTCTGGCATTCCTGCCGGTGCCAAGTTATTTTCGGGCGGATGGAATTGTGCGTGCTGAATCGTATGCACGGGTGTATATCGACACTGCTGGTAAGTTGGTTGAAGTGATCACACCTTCAGGCGAAATGGTTGTGGCAGGTACGCCCCTGTTACGTTTGCAAAGTTTCGAATTGGATGAGGAAATTCGTCTGGCTCGCTTGGATTGGGCGATTGCAGAAGCGGACAAGCGGGCGGCTTTTGAAAAGGACCCGGTACGCTTTATTTCAATGACGAGTTACTTCGAAGCGCTTCAAGCACGCTTGCAACGTTTGCAGGCAGATCGAGACGCATTGATTGTGCGAGCGCCTTGCACCGGAATTTGGTTGGCTCCAGACCTGCAAACCTCGCTCAATTCGATGATGGCCAAAGGTATTGAGCTTGGTGTCGTCCAGGGCATTGACGATCATTATTTTTCGGCAGTGGTGCGGCAGGATGATGTCGGTCGTCTTTTTTCGGGTAATGTCAAAGCTACCGAAGTCAAAATACTGGGTCAGGAACAGTATACGCTGTCGGTACGCGATATGCAGGCGATCCCCGCCGATCAAGGTCGATTGCCCTCCGCTGCCCTCGGCGTACGTAGCGGAGGTACCACTAATGTGAACGCAGTGGAAGATAATATCAGCCGTGATGGTTCGATCGGTCTGGGGCTGGCGGGATCAGAGCAGGGCACGCAAACGACCGAGCCATTTTTTGAGGTGCGTGCCACCTTACAGACCTCTCCAGAAGTGTCTCTGCTACACGGGCAGGGTGGGGTCTCCCGGTTTAAACTGCCCTGGGAGCCATTACTGGCACAGTGGTCGAGGAGTCTACGTCAATTGTTCCAGCGTAATTATCGTATCTAGCACGTAGCTTAATTTTCCCTGCGTTTATGGCAAGTCCAACTGAAATTCAACGGACCTTACATGTACGCCGCTCGGAGCCAATTCCGGAGGGCTTGAATGCGCTGTATTACAATCTGCTCGGTCGCTTCAAGCGAGGCCCCTGGGCATTGCGACGCATCAAACAACGTGCAGATCGTATCGAATCTCTGCGTGAACAATTTGAGCAATTAAACATCAAGGAGCTCAATGCCCGCTTACGCCAGCTACAACAACAGCGCCGTAGCCGTCCAACGGCTACGGATCCAACGCTCGAAGAAGGATTGGCGCTATTGGCAGTGGCGGCGCATCGTGAACTCGGGTTGTGTGCATATCCAGTACAAATCATGGCTGCCACTGCGCTGGTGACCGGATTTCTAACCGAGGTGGATACCGGCGAGGGCAAAACATTGGCCCTCGCTCTGGCCGCTGCCTACAACGCCTGGAGCGGCTTGCCTTGTCATGTGATTACGGCAAATGATTATTTAGCCGCTCGCGATGCCAAGTATTTAAAGAAATTCTACACCCGTGTGGGCTTAACCGTTGGGCATGTATTAGGCGAATCCGCCGAAGAAGAGCGTCGCATCGGCTATCATGCCAATATCACCTATACCACCGCCAAAGAAGTGGCGGCCGATTACCTGCGTGATCGTATGCGTTTATCTGGCTTGGAGGCGATCGGCACGCGCTTGTCACTGGCTCACCTGTCCGCAGCAGCGGGTCCTGTGGAGACCGGTGTTTTGCAGCGTGGCCTTTATTACGCGCTGATTGATGAGGCGGATAATTCCCTGATTGACGAGGCGGTAACTCCGTTGATCATTAGTCGTGTATTGGAAGCTGGAGAGCTTGAACTGGCGTGTTCTAGATCCTGGGAGGTGGCCGCTAGCTTGGTTGAAGGCTTGGACTATGCGGCCGAGCGCTCACACAAACGGATTAAAGTAGAGTCCGAACGAATTAAATTGGCGGCAGATCGTATTCAACTGCCACAGCGTGGTTTGTGGGCCAGTCAAACCCGTCGCATTGAGTTACTTACGATGGCTCTCGAGGCGCGTGAATTTTTCATTCGCGATGTTCAATATGTGGTCGAGGATCAGAAGGTGGTGATCGTGGATGAGGCCACGGGGCGCCCAATGCCGATGCGCAGTTGGCGCCAGGGACTGCACCAGATGATCGAGGCCAAGGAGCACTTGCCGATATCAGGTGTTTCCGAGACAATTGCGCGTATTAGCTTTCAAGATTTCTTTCGTAAATATCAGCAGCTTGCCGGTGCCTCTGGGACGGTACGCGAAGTCGCTGCAGAAATTTGGCAAACCTACGGTGTGCCAACCGTGCTCATTCCACGCAATAAAGTCTGCCAACGTCGCTTTTTAGGTTACCGATTTTATCCGGATCAACCTCAGAAATTAGCTGGTTTGGAGGCAGAAATTAGTGCACGACATACCTGTAAACAACCGATTTTAGTCGGCACACGCAGCGTCGAGGCGAGTGAAACCATTTCTAGTCTGGTTGACACGCAGGGTTTAGTGTACTGTGTGTTAAATGCGAAAAAACATCAGGAAGAAGCGTTAATGGTGAGTCGCGCCGGACAGTTCTCCCAAATCACCATTGCGACCAATATGGCTGGGCGCGGCACCGATATTCACCTTGAATCGGGAGTGGACCGACTCGGTGGATTACATGTCATCAGTACAGAACCGCATGAGAGCGC
Source organism: Polaribacter sp. (assembly GCA_964226535.1). Taxonomy (GTDB): domain Bacteria; phylum Verrucomicrobiota; class Verrucomicrobiia; order Opitutales; family Coraliomargaritaceae; genus Lentimonas. Next base: position 5,473 of record CAXQRK010000006.1, on the reverse strand, counting down.
ACGAGTCGACCGCCAATTATTTGGGCGCGCCGCTCGGCAAGGAGATCCCGGTTCCGCGTTCGCTTTTTACAGTGCGAATGATGAACTGTTTGTACGTTTTTTAAATCCTTCGATGCGCCGACTCTGGATCTATTTATTACGCTCCCAGTGGAGCAGTGGCTGGCTCGCGCATTGGGGCGGCCAATGTGCCCTGTTTTGGGCACAACGAAAGGCCCAGGCCCAAGCCCGTCGTCGCCGTAAGCAGGTTATGAAAATCGAGACTCAACTGGTTGGCTCACTTGGGTTTACTAAGGGAGTACGCCGCTCCAATCGCTCTCAGGTGACTGTGTAGGCATTCTATCAAACTCCCGTACCGATTATGAGGCTTGTCAAAATAAAACAATGATGTGAATAGCGTGATTGAGGCAAAAGCCCCCACCGCCAACATCAGAGCCGATCATCTGAAAGGGCTCTGCGTGCTCAATCAAGGCGGCACATCCGCCTATCAAGCAGCACATGATTGCTCGTTTGGAGCCCAAGCGACGACTGACTTTCGATGGTATCTTAATCATGCCGGTTCATCGCTGCATATAGGAACTCTGGTAGGGCGAACTTTTTTAGCGTTTATTTCTTGCAAATAGTTTAAGTGATGAAACTTAGGCCCATCGCATGCTTGAGCGGATTGATTTGTCTGGCGCTTTGCGCACAGGCTGACTATGTGTACTTTAATCGCAATACTCAGGCTACCTTGATTGATACGGATCGCTATCGCACTGGCCAGCCTGAGGAGATTGTTCATCGTGTACCAGCTGCGATTGCAACACATATCTTTAATCAGCCGGTTCATTATCTGGAGCCGTTATCGCGCTTTCTGACCTCAGAGACAGATGATGAATTATTAAAGGCCAAGATTATTCACGATTGGATCTGCCTACACATACGCTATGATGTCTCTGGATATGATTCGGCAAACATTCAAATCGTCGATCCTTACGTCACTCTGAGAACACGTAGAGCTGTTTGCGGTGGATATGCGACCCTGTTTAACGTGATGGCACGAATCAGTGGATTAGAATCTGAATATATTAGCGGTTACACTAAAGGCTATTCAAAATACAATTTTGATCATTCAAATCTATCCGCTCATGCCTGGAACGCGGTAGGGGTGAAGGGTAACTGGTACTTGCTTGATGTTACTTGGAATTCCGGATTTGTTGAGCAGTCGCAATTTGTGTATCGCTACAGCACCGATCATCTATTCCCTGACCCCGCAGTGTTTGTCAGTTCCCATTTCCCAAAGGCCCCAGGCTGGTTGCTTACAGAGCAAGAAGTTACTGTTGAAGCGTTTAAAAAATCCCTAAATACGAGAAATCCAGACACGAATCGCTAATCTGCATACAATGTCGGATTTATGGGTACCTCTGAAAAATACGATCTGACAACTTCAGTGATTCAGTTTGTTCTCTTGCAGATTTTCGGTTGTTTAATTTCTTACTGGGTTCAGTTTTTTGTCGAAAACCATATTATTTTCAGTTATTTGTTCGAATTATGTTAGAAGATTTGCAGGTAAATGGTTGGGATAGACAATTGTTGCCAGATGCCGTTTTTTTGGGGGGTAGAGGATGAGTTGTGGGCGGTTAAAGCGGTAGGAGTGAGCACTCAATGCACAAAAAGTTTTTAATTATTTCCCAAGTGTTTCCGCCAGATCCGGCAGCGGTGGGGCAGTATTTCGATGAGGCGGCACAGGCCTTGCGAGAGATGCAGGTGGAGGTGACAATTCTGACTTCCAGGCGTGGTTATGATAATCCCAATCAACGATTTGAGTCGTTTGAGAATCGCAATGGTGTGGCGGTGCGACGGCTTCCAGTTTCATCGTTTGGCAAGGCCAGTATGCCGCTGCGGATTTTCGGGCAGTTGTTATTTCTACTACAGTGCATGCTACGTGGTCTTCGTATGCCTGGGTTAACAGATCTGCTGATTTCGACATCCCCGCCAATGGGTGGAATTGCTGCGCTGCTGATTGCTTGCTTACGGCCTTCGGTGAAGGTGCACTATTGGGTGATGGATCTCAATCCGGATCAAGCGGTTGCTCAAGGGGTATTTTCCTCAAGGCATGTGTTGGTGTGGGCGATGAATTGGCTGAATCGACGCATCTTGAAGCGCGCGAATACTGTGATTGCACTGGATCGCTTTATGGCCGAGCGCATACAGGAAAAAGTGAGCTCTAGTACTCGGCAAGCGGCAGGGGCACCAGCTCGCACGGTTTTAATCCTGCCGCCCTGGCCGATGCAGGCTTATTTGGGTCCGCCTGGCAGAGAGCAAAATCCGTTTCGTAGGGCCCACGGTTTAGAGGGGAAGTTTGTGGTCATGTACAGTGGCAATCATAGCATAGTACATCCCTTGGCTACAGTGTTGGATGCGGCGGATCAATTGCGCGAGGATACCCGCTTTGCGTTTGTGTTTATCGGTGGTGGCAGGGGCAAGCGTGAAGTTGAAGCGCGTGCAATACAGAATCCCATTATACAGTCTCTGCCGTATCAACCGCTGGAGCAGATACAAGAATCACTGTCAGCGGCAGATCTGCATGTGGTCACTTTGGGGGATGCCATGAACGGGATTGTACATCCGTGTAAGATCTATGGTGCCATGCAGGTTGAGCGGCCCATTCTGTATTTAGGGCCTACGCCGAGCTATGTAACGGATATAATGGCGACTCAAGAGATTGGCTGGCGCGTTGCGCATGGCGATGTTGCGGGCACGGTTAAGATTTTGAAGCAGGCAGTCGAGATGCATGATCACGAGTGCATGGCGATGGGACTGCGAGCGAAAGACTTGGTTGAGACACAGTTTAACCGTGAGGCCTTGCTGCGGCAATTTGTCAGCAGCATTGGTTCCGTTTGATTCTGTATTTGGAGGAGATGTATGAATGTATTAGTCGTTGGAGGTGCAGGGTATATTGGTAGTCATTGTGTGCGGCAATTACAAGTTGCCGGACATCGTCCGGTGGTGCTGGATAATTTGATGTTTGGGCATCGTCAGGCAGTTGCTGCGAATGTGACCTTTTACAAATGCGACCTTGGCGATAAAGAAACTGTGGGGCAGATCCTGCGGAATGAATCGATTGATTTAGTGATGCACTTTGCGGCTTTTGCTTTTGTGGCGGAATCCGTCAATGCACCGCTCAAATATTATGCAAACAATGTAGTGGCCACTGTGCGCTTGTTGCAAAGCATGCTGGAAAATGGGGTGCAAAAGTTTGTGTTTTCTTCGACTTGTGCGACTTATGGTGTGCCGCAGCATTTGCCGATGGTCGAGACGCTGCGTCAAGAGCCGATCAATCCCTATGGGCAGACCAAACTGGATGTGGAGAATTGCCTGAAGGCATGCGCACAGGCCTATGATTTAAGTTTTGCCGCATTTCGCTATTTTAATGCTGCCGGTGCAGCGGCGGATGGCTCTATCGGCGAAGATCATACACCAGAGACGCATCTGATTCCATTGGTGATTGATGCAGCGATGGGCAGGCGCGACAAGATCCGCATTTTCGGTACTGATTATCCGACTCCGGATGGCACCTGTTTGCGTGATTATGTGCATGTGGAGGATCTTGCGCGGGCACATATTGCAGTTTTTGATAAGTTACAGCAGCCGGGGGCAAGTTATTTTTATAATTTGGGCACGGGGCGTCCTAGTTCGGTGCGTGAGGTAATTGATGCCGTGGAGCATGTAACTGGTTTACCCGTGCCAGTCGTTGCAGATGAACGCCGGGCCGGGGATCCGCCGGCGCTGTATGCGGATTCATCTAAGGCACAACAGGAGCTTGATTGGCAAATTCAGTACCCGGATATAACATCAATTATTGAGACTGCATGGCGTTGGCATCAGGCAAATCCAGATGGTTTTATGGATGGATGATCGGATTTTTAAATTCTAGAGTTGTTACCAGACTAATTGATCCATTAATTAACAATTACAATGTCGAATCCGATTTTTATCTTCGGCCACAAGAATCCCGACGTCGATGCAATTTGTTCTGCGCTGGCTTACGAAGCCTACAAACATGCGATTGGCGAATCTGAATATATTGCGGCCCGCTGTGGGAACTCAAATGCTCGAATTGATGCCATTCTGGAGCATTTTAATGTGGCTTTGCCCCGATTTATTGGCGATGTCACCCCTCGCTTGGGCGCGATCATGCACTCGAAAGTACGTTCTGTCCGCAGACAAAGTACCTGCGCCGAAGCGCTTGAATTGATTGATAAATATGATGTCCGGGCAGTACCTGTGGTGGCTGCAGGTGGTCAGCTCGAAGGCCTTATTTCAATTTTTCAATTGGGCGAATTTTTTATCCCGAAGCTAAACGAACCGCTTAAGATGCGTCGTGTACACACGAGTATCAGCGCAATCATACGCTCGCTCAAGGCCTCTGTACTGTATGTGGACAATGCAGATGCATTGGAAGAATTGTTTGTGCGTGTCGGTGCAATGGACATCCATTCTTTTGGCAATCATCACAAGGAAGAAGGTACCAATGCGAATAGCACTGTTATTGTGGTGGGCGACCGACGGGACATACAAGAACGCTGTCTGCAGCTTGGTGTGCGCTTGCTGGTCATTACCGGTGGACTGGACGTGGATGCAGACATCATTGAGTCTGCCAGACAGAATAATGTCTGTCTAATTGTCAGTCCTTACGATTCTGCTTCGACTTCGTGGATGATTCGTGCGGCGACCTACATTGACGGGCTGATTGATCGTGATGTAAAATGCTTTACCGTCGAAGATCGGATTGATGCAGTTCGGCGTCGCATCGCTAATTTGAATGATCCGCTTTACATGGTTACCGGCGAAAATAAAGAATTACTCGGTGTGTTTTCCAAGAGCGATATTCTTCGTCCAAGTTGCATGCGCATCGCTTTAGTGGATCATAATGAGCTTGGCCAAGCTGTGAATGGGGCCGAGCAGGTGCAAATCACTGAAATTTTGGATCATCATCGGCTGGGGAATATTCCGACCGACCAGCCGATTTTATTCATTAATCGTCCGGTCGGTTCAACCTGCTCAATTGTTGCGGATCTTTTTCGTTCGCAATCGCTTACGCCGGATCCAGCAATTGCCGGCATCATGATGTCAGGGATCATTTCCGATACGCTGTTTCTGAATAGTCCGACGACCACGGCACTGGAGCATGAGTTGCTGGATTGGTTGTCTCCGGTTGCCGGCATCTCTGCTGCAGAATTGGCAAATTTAATTTTTTCAGCGGGTTCGGTGATCATTCATCACAGCCCAGAAGAAGTGATTTGTTCGGATTGTAAGCGCTATGCGGATGGCGACATTGCCTACTCGGTCTCTCAAATTGAAGAACTCGGATTTGATAATTTCTGGAAGCATGAACCCGCGCTTGATCAGGCACTTGATGCCTACAGAAAGCAGGAAGCACTTTGCTTCAGCCTGTTGCTGGTGACTGATATCAACACACAGAATTCACTCTTGG
>CAXQRK010000005.1:0-3837 GCA_964226535.1 Polaribacter sp. | reverse complement strand
TACACGACGCTCTTCCGATCTGATCATCAACAATCAGATTGATCCCCGGGTCCAGGAATCTGGTCAGACGCACTGTAGGTTCGGCGGGCGGGCAAAGATGCTTGACGGACGTGCCAAGGCAGGTCCCGGTAGGAATACATAGGGGCATGGCTACGGCGTCTAACAATCGAATCGATGGTATGGGCAGTCTAAAAGGGGATTAATCGCAGCCTTCTTTTAACTCAATTAAATAGCGCAAGACATCCCTACAACATCTCTAACGAATCGTACGAATTTATGGAGCAAGAATGAATCCGAAGCGTTTTTGCCTTAGAGGGTGTCTAATAAATCCGGTCAGATATCATGCAGAACTTAAAGATCATTGTCCGCAGATTACACCAAAATTCTGGATAATTCATTTAAATCTGGAGCAGCTGAATTAAACACAGGGATGTCAGTAAATTCTTTAAGTTCGCGAATGTGCAGAGGGGAACTTGAGCAAACTCCAGATATTGCATCGGGCACTAAATCATATTTTTCCTTAAGTACCCGTATCCCGCCAACCGCTCCAAAAGCGTCTTGAGCGGCAAAGATTAAACGATGGATGCGGTTCTTAACGTCTGGATGTGACAGCAGCATTGAGGTTTCTCGTTGAAGGATGCCATCCGCGAATTCGACCACCCAGAAATTTTTAGAATTATTCGCGAACTTTAGATCAATCTTGTTGAACACATCTAAAACCTCTTGTTCTGAGAGCATGTAAGTAGATGGGTACCCTAAATGCGTGAAATCATTATAGTATTCAGCGCCTGCATCATTCATACGTAGGATATCTTGCAAACTTGCGGTACCTGTTAGCTTTGATCCGCGAACACCGTGTCCCATTGAAGCGAGTGACCACACACACGCACCAGCCGCCATGCTCTTACCTGCATTCATTGCAGTTCCTACCACTAAAACGAGTTTCGCCCGATTCTTTTTCTTAGCTGTTTCTTTAGGATTGATGAGAGGGAAGCGACGTGTGTTGATCACGTTTCCTTGCCCATCTACTCCATAACCAAGCACTTTTATGCGTGTCGGGTCCTTGATCAGAGCGTTCTTCGTCTTGACAAATCCAATCAATCCGCTGCGCGCCAACAGGTCACATTGCTGAGGCATCGATTCCGGGATGAATGCCTCGTAATAGTCAGGAGCATAGCGATTCCCAAAAACGAACAGGGCTTTGGAGCCAATGTGCGTGTTGTGAATACGCCCCGAGACGTTTTCGAGCGTTCCATGTTGGCCAACACGAATAATCTCTCCAAATACAACATCACCAACCTCAGGACGTTTGTCCAAGGTACTGTAGCCAGCGACTTGCTTTGGTTTGATCGTATAGGCTGCGGATGGATGAAAATAAGCTTTACTAAGTTTTTTCAAAAAAATGAGCGGTTAAAATAATACTCGATTATTAAGCTTGAAAATGATTACATCAATCCAAAATCAAAATGATACCGAAGTTAATTATTCATGGTGGTTGTGGGCGTTATGAAGGCAAACATGCACGTATGCAGGACTACGAGACTAAGTTGATCTCTATTCTTGAGCAGTCATATGCCCGTCTTCTCAAAAAGGATGCACAAACGGCTGTAGTCTACGCCATGCGCCTGCTTGAGGATGAGAAAGTTTTTAATGCAGGATATGGTAGCAAACTGCAACAAGATGGAACCGCCAGAATGTCGGCATCCTACATGGACGGGGTCAACGGGCGATTCAGCGCAGTCATCAACGTTGAGAATGTGCGCCATCCCATCGACATCGCAAAGATTCTAAATCGCCGGAAACATACGGTAATTGCGGGTGCTCCAGCAGAATCATTTGCCAGAAAACAGGCTATTCCAGTTTTTAATGCGGTGGCTCCGCACCGATTGGAAGAGCACCTCGCTCAAAAGTCTGGCGAAACTGGTACCTGTGGTGTCGTTGCTCTGGATTTAACTGGCCGAATCTGTGCTGCAACAAGCACCGGTGGTATCGGGTATGAAGTCCCAGGACGTGTCGGGGATTCGCCCACTATTGCTGGAAACTACGCGAGCAAACACTGTGGTGTAAGCTGCACAGGCATTGGAGAGCACATTATCAACCTTGCGGTGGCAGCCAGAGTCGTCATACAAGTGGACGAGCAACAAACCCTTGAAGAAACGATTGATCGTGTGGTCTCTTTGGGCAACGACCGAAAGTCTCGTTTCGGGCTTATCGCGCTCGACTCTTTAGGCAATATTAAGATCGGTAAAACCAAGGGAGTCACGGTTCTTGCTGCATGGCATGATGGAACTGAGATTCAAACGTTCCGATCTAGCGCCAAGGGTTAGTCTGTTAAATTCGCTAAGGCGGTGTCAGTAAGACTAATGAAGGACTTCGTCGCGGGCCTCTGTACTAGAAACACGGCTCCGCTGAATCAGCTTCGACCTTAAACCATCCCAGCCTGTTCGGCTGTGGGAAAATCGCTGTAACCTTCCTTTCCCGCAGGGGTATACCAGTCTTTTGGATCAGCATCGGGATTGAGTGGCAGACCTTTTGCATAGCGTTCGACTAGATCCGGAGTACTGATATAGGGCCGGCCGATCGCAATCAAATCAGCCGAACCTGTTTCAATTGCACGATTGGCACGCGCCAGATCGTAGCCACAATTGCCAATCAACGTGCCACTGAAGACCTCACGAAATGCTTCCAGTGTCATCGGCTCGCCCAGTTCATGAAAGCCAAATGCCAGACCATCCATAACGTGTAAATAAGCAAGGCCGTATGAGTCCAACTGTTTGGCGTTGTAAAGATGCTGCTCGCGGTAGTCCGGCGAACCCATGTCATTAAAGGCTCCGTTTGGCGATACGCGCACGCCCACACGATTGGCCGGAAACACGTCAATCACTTCTTCAACCACTTCTTTTAACAGACGTGAACGGTTTTCTATGCTGCCACCGTACAGATCGTCACGGTGATTGGTTTTGGATTCGAGAAAGGTATTCAGCAGATAGCCGTTAGCTGAATGGATTTCCACGCCGTCAAAACCAGCGGCCTTGGCATTTGCAGCGGCTTGTTTGTAGCTGGCGATCAAAACGGGGATTTCGTTGGTCTCTAGAGCACGCGGTGTCTCGTATTGTTTTTTGCCCTTGGGCGTATGAATATGATCGCCATTCAGTTTAATCGCGGAGGCGGCAACGGGACGCTTGCCCCCATGAAAATCGCTGTGCGACGCACGCCCGGTATGCCAGAGTTGTAAAAAAAGCGTACCGCGCTTAGCATGCACGGCCTCGGTGGTCAGCTTCCAGCCCTCAATCATCGCATCGGTGTAAATGCCAGGGGAGTAATTCCAACCGTTGCCTTGCTCGCAGATGGTGGTGGCTTCGGTAAGAATCAGACCTGCACTTGCCCGCTGGGCATAGTACTCTGCCATCAGACTATTCGGTATGCGGTCTTCGCCGGAACGAGCCCGTGTCATCGGTGCCATCACAATACGGTTGGCCAGTTCGAGATCGCCGATTTTAAAAGTAGTGAGCAGTGCTTTGGGCATGATGTTTCAGGATTAGACTAGATAACCGAGGTTGCGTAAATAATTGCGGACCAGGGGAACATTTTGCTTCTCTATAGCAACATGGTGCCCTTCTACTCGCAAACAAAGTTTTCTCAAGTATGGATCCTTGATGAAGCGATTTTGTAGTTCTGCGCGGTTAGCGAGAGTGAATATTTGCAATTTATTTTCTGGCAGCAAGGCAGATGTTTCTGTTTCGAGCGACGTTAAAAAGTGTTCCCATTTTTCAGGAAACTTCACTCCAATACCACCGATGCGATTACGAAAGTCGAGATCGGAAGAGCACACGTCTG
>CAXQRK010000004.1:0-9847 GCA_964226535.1 Polaribacter sp. | reverse complement strand
TCAGACGTGTGCTCTTCCGATCTCCTATCATACGAGCATAGCAAGAAAATGATTCAGCAAATAGACCACCTGGGCATCGCTGTCCACAATCTCGACATGGCCATCGAGTACTACGAACGTGCACTTGGTTTGCAGTGCGGTGGTCGCGAAGAAGTGGCCTCGCAAAAAGTGACCGCGGCATTTTTTGAAGTGGGCGATGTGCATTTGGAATTACTTGAACCAAGCTCGGCGGATAGTCCGATTGCAAAGTTCCTGCAAAAGAATGGTGAAGGGATTCACCATATTGCGTTTCGCGTGGATGATATGGATGCTCAGTTGCAGCAAGCCAGCGACGCCGGGGTCCGGCTGATTCACGAGGTGCCGATTGATGGTGCGGCAAATAAGTGGGTCGCCTTTCTGCACCCTAAATCAAGCCATGGGGTATTGACTGAATTCTGTCAGGACAAGGCATCCGTGCACTCCCATGAACCGCTTACACAAGGAGACATGGGTTGTGGCGATTGATCCCAAATTACTTGAAGAGCTCAGAGAGCGGCGTTCAGTCGCGATGCAGGCAGGTGGTGCAGACAAGCTTGCGAAGCGGCGGGCGAAGGGGCAAATGAGTGCCCGCGAGCGTCTCAAAGCGCTGTTTGCTAAGGGCACGTTTCAGGAGTTCGGGATGCATGCCCGACATGCCTGTACACGCTTTGGTCTAGATAAAAAACAGCTGCCTTATGATGGATTGGTGTGCGGCACGGGATTGGTAGATGGTCGGCCGGTTGCCGCATATGCGCAGGATTTCACGATCAGTGGGGGGTCACTGGGACGCATCCACGCGAAGAAAATGTGCGATTTAATGACTTTCGCGATTGAGGCTGGAATGCCGGTGGTTGGGGTGAATGATTCCGGCGGTGCGCGTATTCAGGAGGGGGTTGATGCGCTCAGTGGGTACGGGCAGGTGTTTTTTAACAACGTACGATTGTCCGGTGTGGTGCCTCAAATTGCGGTAATCGCCGGGCCTTGCGCCGGTGGTGCGGCATATTCGCCGGCCTTGGCCGATTTTCTGATCATGACCCGCAACCATGCGAACATGTTTATCTGTGGTCCGGACGTGATCAAGGCAGCGACCGGAGAAGTCGCGAAATTGGATCAATTTGCATCTGCGGCCGCACATGCTAGTATCGCCGGGAATATCCATCTGGTTGCTGAAGACGATGCACATGCAATGGCAATGACGGTCAAACTGCTCTCATTTCTGCCCAGCAATAATATTTCTGACCCGCCGCACGTGCTCTCGGATCTGGATCTTAAGGATGATCCGCAAATGAACGAGATCGTACCGAATGTGTCAAAGCAGCCGCTTGATACCAGAGCTGTGATTGATCGTCTGGTGGATGCGGGTGATTTTTTTGAGATCATGCCGGATTTTGCGGCCAATTTGATGATTGGCTTTGCGCGTATACAGGGGGTCGTTGTTGGAATCGTTGCGAACAATTCGATGGTCAAGGCCGGTACACTTGATATTGATAGTTCGGACAAGGGTGCCCGGTTCATTCGTACCTGTAATATTTATAATATCCCGATCGTGACTTTGGTGGACGTGCCTGGGTTTATGCCGGGACTTGCGCAAGAGCAGGGGGGCATCATTCGTCACGGTGCGAAAATGTTGTTTGCCTATGCGGCGGCGACGGTGCCGAAAATCACCATGATTATGCGCAAAGCCTATGGCGGTGCCTATTTGGCAATGTGCTCGGCTGATCTTGGCGCGGACATGGTGTTTGCCTGGCCAACGGCTGAGATCGCAGTGATGGGCGCTGAGGGTGCGATCGATGTGCTGTTTCGCAAGGAACTGCAGACAGCAAGCGATCCTGCTAAACTAGCCGCTCAAATTACTCAGGACTATCATAACGAGTTTGCTTCGCCGTATCAGGCGGCTGCCAATGCAATGATTACTGATGTGATTGAGCCTGCGCAGACCCGCGCGGTGATTGCCCTTGCACTGCGCAACACGTTGAGCAAACGTGATACCCGCCCGCCCAAAAAGCATGGTAATATTCCCTTGTAAATGGCCAGGGTTGGCCTGCCGACAAATCCATAATCTGATGCATTACTTAGCCCCCAGTTCACTGCTTACGGTTTCGCCAACAGCGTTTAATCTTTCGGAAGCCTTGGAGATTGTCGGTGTCGGGTTCATTTTTGTGTTATTCGTGCTGGCATTGTTGGCGATGATCACTGCGGCCTGGGGTGCGCTTTTTGTACGTTTGGATGCCAAAATGCAGGCGCAATCGGTCGCGCCAGAGCCGATTGCGCCGGCCGTGACAGCGCTGCCACGACAAGCGGTATCGAGTCACGCGTCTCAGGCATTGGAGTGTGAGCAAGATCCAGCACTACCGGCGGTGATTGCAGCAGCAGTTCACCTAATGATGGGGGACCGGGCGCATCGTATTGTTTCGATTCATTCCGATTCCTCAGGCTGGGCGCAGGAAGGGCGGCGCGCGATTTTTTCATCACATCATGTACGTTAGTTCTAAGTGCCGATCCGGCGATAAATCACAGTTTAAATATAGTATGAGTATGAAACGTTTACGTATTACGGTGGAGGGGCGATGCTATGATGTAGAGGTGGAGTTGTTGGAGGATACCGCCACCGCTGCACAGACTCAGGTACCGGCCGGGAGTGTGCGTATGTCCACACCGCAGGTGGCTGCCAACCCTCCCGGCGCAAGGCCGCCAGCAAGTGCCGGTGACACAGGCCAGTTGCGGAGTCCTTTGGCGGCGCTGGTGGTTTCGATTGATGTTGCAATTGGTGATGTTGTTGAAGATGGGCAGACGGTGATTACACTTGAGGCAATGAAAATGAATACGACGGTTGCCGCGCCAAGGCGCGGTACGGTTACGGCGATTCATGTTCAGGTGCGGGATGCAGTTGAAGAAAATCAGTTGTTGCTTACACTTGAATAAGATTAACGCGCATAGGAAGGCTCGCAGATATGATCGATTTATTTCATCATCTATACGCAAATACTGGCTTTGCCTTTCTTGATTGGCGCATGTTGCTGATGTGGGCGGTGGCACTATTACTGCTCTATCTTGCGGTCTATAAAAAATTCGAGCCCTTGCTCCTGGTGCCGATTGCTTTTGGTGCCATGCTGGCCAATTTGCCGACTCAGGGGATCGTTAACAAACCGGCGAGTATGATTCGCGCACCGGTGTCGGGTGAAGTGCTGCTCGTCAATACCAGCGTTGGACAGTCTGTGCAATTGAACGCGGTCGAAAATATTCGGCCGGGCACGGTTGGTGAACTTGGAGCTGAGGCGATTAGCGCGTTGATGGCCGGCCAGATGGTCGCTGACTATGGTTCCAATACCTTGTTGTATATTATGCGTGATGCCTCTGCTCCGCTGCTTAAAAACGATTTGCTGACGATCGGCGAGATAGTGCTGCAGGCCTCTGATATATTAGTTTGGTCAAATGCAAGTGGACGTGTGGTTGCGGCTGATGTCGTTGCGGGCGACTATTTGGTACAGGGAGCAAGGCTTGTGGAACTACATAGCTTACGCAGTGGTGGGCTGTTTCACTATATTCAACTCGGCATCTTATTGGAGCTGTTTCCCCCTTTGATTTTTCTTGGAGTTGGTGCACTGACTGACTTTGGGCCATTGATTGCCAACCCGCGTATGCTTTTACTTGGCGGGGCTGCTCAGTTTGGAGTGTTTGCCACTTTTTTGGGGGCACAGTTGCTAGGCTTCAGTCAAGCTGCCTCTGGCGCGATCGGGATTATCGGCGGAGCCGATGGGCCGACTTCGATCTTTCTGGCCGAATCACTGGCACCTGAACTCCTCGCTCCTATTGCAGTCGCTGCGTATAGTTACATGGCACTGGTTCCGGTGATTCAACCACCGATCATTCGGGCATTGACAAGTGTTGAAGAGCGTAAAATTCGTATGCAGCGCCTGCGCCATGTCAGTCGCCTCGAAAAGCTGGTCTTTGCGGTGATCGTCAGCGTGACTTGCATCGTTTTGGTGCCACCGGCGTCGCCTTTAATTGGCATGTTGATGTTCGGTAACTTCCTGCGGGAGTGCAAGGTGACTAAACGCTTGAGTGAGGCGGCTCAAAATGAATTGATCAATATAGTGACTATTTTTCTCGGTGCCGGTGTCGGCATCAGCATGACCGGCGATCGCTTTTTGCGGGCGGAGACACTCGGCATTCTGTTGCTGGGTATGCTTGCGTTTGGGATCGCTACCGCTGCCGGTGTATTGATGGCAAAGCTGATGAACTTGGTGTCTGCGCATAAAATCAATCCGCTAATTGGTGCGGCCGGTGTCAGTGCAGTGCCGATGGCCGCACGTGTTAGCCAGATTGAAGGGCAGAAAGCGGATCCAGATAATTTTCTTTTGATGCATGCCATGGGTCCCAATGTTGCAGGCGTAATCGGCACGGCACTGGTCGCTGGTTTTTTTCTTACCTTGTTTGCCACATCCGGGCATTGATAGTTGCGCTTCTGAAACTATACGATTTCACCCGCATCCAGTGCCTGATAGAATCGTGTGTTGTCGCTCTGAATGGCTTTAATTTTTGCATCGCTCATCTGGTCAAGTGTTCGATAGACCATGCTCAGGCGTGGATTGCTTGCCAGTTTCGCACGATTGCGCAGCATAAAGCCCCAGTAAAGATAATTGAACGGGCAGGCAGCGGGGCCGTTTTTTTGACTCACCTTATAACTACAGTGCTTACAATAATTAGACATTTTGTTGATGTAAGCACCACTTGCAGCATAAGGTTTCGAGGCGAGCAGTCCGCCATCGGCAAATAGCACCATGCCACTGACGTTGGGAAGTTCAACCCATTCGTAGGCATCGGCATATACGATCAGATACCATTGGTTGACTGCTTGCGGATCGAGATTCGCGAGCAGCGCAAAGTTGCCGAGCACCATCAATCTTTGTATGTGATGAGCGTAGGCGTGGCGCTTGGTCTCGCTGACGCACTGTCGCATACAGTTCATTTGGGTTGCCTGCCCCCAGTACAGCGCTGGGAGTGGGCGGGTGGCGTCGAAGAAGTTCGAGTGTGCATAATCGGGCATCTGTAATTGGTAGATGCCGCGCACGTACTCGCGCCAGCCAAGCAGTTGGCGAATGAAGCCTTCAACCGCATTGAGCGGGGCATTGCCTTGATGATAGGCTGCTTCTGCCTTGCGGATACATTCTAATGGACTGAGGAGGCCGCAGTTAATGTAAAAACTGAGATGACTGTGAAACATCCAGGGCTCATCTTGCAACATGGCATCTTGATAGGTGCCGAATTGATGCAGGCGCTGGTCGATAAATTGATCTAGAGCCTCCAGCGCTTGACTGCGGGTGACTGCCAAATGAAAGGGACTGAGGTCGCCGAAATGATCGTCAAATTCAGTGGCTACCAGATCAAGCACTGCCTCAGTGATCGTATCTGGTTTGGCTGTGTAAGTGTCGGGCACCTGCAGATTTCCCGGTGCTCGTTTGCGATTTTCGCTGTCGAAATTCCACTGTCCGCCGATGGGTTGATCGTTTGCCATCAAGATGGCGTGCTTGCGACGCATTTCGCGATAAAAGAATTCCATGCGCAATTGTTTGCGCCCGCTGGCCCATTGCTTGAATTCGTCGGTGCTGCATAGAAAACGATCATCCGCACGGATTTCGACTGTACTGTTTAAGCGCTTTGCCCAACTGCGCACGTCCAATTGGACACGGTATTCGCTGGGGTCAGTCAGGACAATTTTTTCCGGCTGATAGATTGCCAGGATACGTTGCAGTTCCCCAAAAAAGGAGCCGGTATTTGCGGGATCGTCCAGTTGAGTGTAATGCACTTTGTTACCGGCAGCTTCGAGTTCGGCAGCAAAGTGGCGCATGGCTGAGAACAGGAACGCAATTTTTTTCTTATGGTGCTTGACGTGAGTGGCTTCCGCGCGGACTTCAAACAAACAGATAAGATCCCGCTCAGCGCTTAGGTCCGACAGGCTACTAATCGCATGGCTGAGTTGGTCGCCAAATATTAAACGTAAGATCACAGAATTGTTGCTGGGCTAGAGTTGCTCAATCAATATGCGATATGCGGTGTAGCCTTACAGAATTTTCCGATTTAGCCCTGTTTTTGGGGTGCATTTGATTGGCTTGCGTGGCGAAGGCGTTGCTGTAAGTGGGTGCGGCGCACTTGTTGTTCATTGTTGCGAATGGCCATCGCGTAGGCATCCAGATCGCCCACCAAATAGACTTTTTGGCGGGCGCGTGTAATCCCGGTGTAAACCAGGTTGCGTTGCAGCAAGAGAAAGTGCTGTTTGAGGAGCGGGATGATGACTACGGGATATTCGCTGCCCTGGCTCTTATGAATTGAGATACAGTAAGCTAATTGAACTTCGGCAAGTTCGCCTTTGCTGTATTCAAGGCACTCATTGCCAAATTCAATGGTTACACCGGAGCTATCGGCTGCGATTGAACGTATGATGCCCATGTCACCATTGAAGATGTTTTTATCGTAGTTGTTGCGAGTTTGAATCACTTTATCGCCGATGCGAAAGTGGTTGCTGCCATGGACGATTTCTGCCGGCAGGCTGCGGTGAGTGTGTTCGCGGAAGTGCGTTTGTTTGGCTGGGCTGTAGTCGGGATCCGAGCGTAGTCTTGATTCGGCGATGGCCTTGGGGTTGAGCGCCTGTTGCAGCTCGGCATTGAGTGCGGTGATGCCGGCGGTCCCGCGATGCATCGGTGACATCACCTGGATGTCTTTGATTGCATCAAGTGGCTCATTTTTTGGAATGTAATCACGGGCCAGATAAAGGATCGCCTGGACACATTGCGCGGCGGAATCTGCTTCAATGAAGCTGAAGTCTTTGCAGCCCTGCAGATCGTGTAAGCTGCGAATACTTGAGCCCGGATGCGATTCACCCTTGAGTATATTGTGTGCTGTGGCGATGATGCCACTTTGTTTCCCTTGTCGGTAGATAGTGTCAAGGCGGGTGACGGTGGCGGGTGGAGCCGCCATTAGGTCTCCCAAGACATTGCCAGCGCCGACCGAAGGCAGTTGATCGGCATCGCCCACCAACAGCAAGTGAGCGCTGCTGGGAACTGCTTGTAGCAAGCTGGCCGCGAGGCGAGTGTCGAGCATGCTGGTTTCATCCAGGATCAGTAGATCACAGGGCAGCGGATTGTCTTGGTGGTAGGTGAAGCTGTGGCTGTTGCCATCATATTTGAGCAGGCGGTGGATGGTGCTGGCTGCGGCACCTGAGGCTTCGGCAAGGCGTTGAGCGGCGCGGCCGGTGGGTGAGGCCAGCAGCAGCCGGGCATGCTTGGCCCGCAAAATATCTACGACGGCACGCAGTATGGTGGTTTTTCCCGTGCCCGGGCCGCCGGTAATGATGGAGATTTTGGCGGTCAATGCCTTGCGCAGTGCTTCGGCTTGTTGGGTGGCAAATTTGAAACCTGCTTTTGTTTGTGCCCAGTCGATCGCAGATTCGATTTTGATGTCTGGTAGACTTGTAGACCTGTGGTGTATGCGAGTAATTGCCTCGGCGATGCGTAATTCTGCATGTGCTGTAGCAGGTATCTGGTACGCCGGCCCGAGTGACTCATGGTGCTCATCGTAAGCGTTGATTGCGATGAGCTTGTTTGCGTCATGGAGGATATTTAGGCGCCGTTGAATATCGACCGAGTCAAGCCCCAATAGCTGGATTGTGTGTTCGAGGATCATTTGTACGGTGCCGAGCGTGTGACCTTCGTCCTCGAGTGTGCGCATGGTGTGAATAATGCCGGCGTCAATGCGTTCTTTTGAATTGGTTGGGAAGCCCAGGTTGAGGGCTATTTTGTCAGCGGTTTTAAATCCGATGCGTTCGATGTCTTCGGCGAGACGGTAGGGTTCATCTTGAAGAATACGTCGGGTACCATTGCCATATTGCTTGACTAGACGCACGCACTGCGATGGGGTAACCCCATAAGTTTGTAGAAACATCATAACATCGCGCACGGCGCTTTGTTGATCCCATGCGGCCTTGATCGATTTGGCCCTGGTTTTGCCAATGCCGGGAATTTCGTAGAGGCGTCCGGAGTCTTCACTGATAATGGTTAAAGTGTCTGCGCCAAAGTGATCGACAATTTTCTGAGCGTAGGATTTGCCAATGCCAGGGATGAGTCCGCTGCCAAGGTATTTACGGATACCGTGGACCGAGGCGGGCAGTTGCGAGGTAAAGGTGCCGACTTTGAATTGATCACCATGCGTGGGGTGGCGTATCCACTGACCGTTGAGTTTAAGTGTTTCGCCGCATTGCACCCCCGGAAGTGTGCCAAGGACGGTCACTTTGCGCGTTTCATTCGCGGTACTGACTTCAGCGATACAATAGGCAGTCGACTCATTGAAGAAGACGATCCGTTCGAGGACGCCGGTGATGGATTGATTGTTGGAGTGCGGGTCTGGCATCACTTGAGAGCTTAGGCAACAGACTTGTAACTGTACGACTGTGCGGTGAATCCAGCGCTGCCTTGTCCTTGTGCGTGCAAAAGTTCAAATGCCTGCGGCAGAGTATACAGACTCAAAAAAATAATTCGAAACTATCCGACCACGCTTGAGAGTTGAAAGATCGGCAGAAACATCGCCATCACGATTCCGCCGATGACAATTCCAAGAAAACAGATCAGGAGTGGCTCCATTAGCGAAGTGAGTGCCGCAACCAGAGTATCGACCTCGTTATCATAAAAATTGGCAACTTTTACCAGCATGCCGTCAATGTTGCCGGTTTGTTCGCCGGCATGAGTCATATGTTTGACCATTGGCGGGAAATAAGGGTTGAGTGCCATCACTGCAGAGATTTGTCCACCTTGATTAATTTGCTTGGAGATTTCTCTACAGGCGGCTTCGATGTAGGTGTTGCCAGAAGCTTTCCGAACAATTTCAAGGGTACGCAGGATCGGCACACCAGACCGTATCAGGATGGCATAGGTACGACAAAATCGCGAAAGAGACACCTTGCGCGTGAGTTCACCAATCACGGGCAACTTTAGGACCAATTGATCTTTGATCCTGCGTCCTTTGGGGGTGCTAACAATACGTTTGATGAGCCATATGAAACCAACCAGGCCCATGATCAGAAATAAGATGTAGGAATTGAGAAAGTCACTGATACTGATCAGCATTTGCGTCGGCTTGGGCAATTCTTTGCCGAAATCGTTGAACATTTCAGCAAATACTGGAATAACAAAAATAAGCAGCACGTTCACTAGACCAATTGCGAGGCCAATGACTACCAGCGGATAAGTCATCGCGCCCTTTATTTTTTTGATCAGTTTTACAGTTTCTTCGAAGTAAACAGATGTTTTATCCAAGATTTCGGCAAGACCGCCGCTGGCTTCGCCAGCTTCAACCATTGAAATAAACAGGTTGGGGAATGCCCTTGGGTAAGCAGCACAGGATTCTGAAAATGAGCGTCCCGCCGAGACTTCCTTGCAGACATTGCGAATAATAATTTGAAAAACTGGGTTTTCAGTTTGTTCTTTGATTGCTTCTAGCGCACTTACCAAGGGAAGGCCGGCTTCCAACATGGCAGAGAGCTGTTGAGTGAACACGGTGAGTTCTTGCAGCTTGATTTTTTTCTTAGGGGCCTGCTTTTCATAGGCCTTTTGCTTAGCGAGCCGTTGCCCTTCGGCAAAGCTGGGTTTCTTTTTCTTGTGAGTATTGAATGCAGAAGAATTGAGTGTGGCCATAATTGTACAATTCTTTTAACTAAAAATGATATTTGCAAGTATTTCAGGAGGTATATTTTTCTGATATTTTTAACCGCCATTTAAGTATTTCTGTGTGGCATGATGTTCACTGTTATCGAAAAATCGAGAGATCGGAAGAGCGTCGT
>CAXQRK010000003.1:0-5185 GCA_964226535.1 Polaribacter sp. | reverse complement strand
CGAGATTAACGATCGTGACTGGAGTTCAGACGTGTGCTCTTCCGATCTATGGTCGGATACCGGCTCCTTGGATCGAATAGTAAACGCCATCATAAAATTGGATAAAACCGGCACGACAGGTGTGACGATGGCACCATCCTGTAAGAAGCCCATCGTATGCAGGCCCTGAATGTCAGTAAATAGACGCTTACCATCAATTTCGTCATTTTTTGAAGCAAGTATGGCTGCGTGCTGTTCGCCGAGTTGCAGATAGTGTTTGAGTCCGGGGCCAAGCAAGGCTGGAAATAGCGAAAGGTCCTGCATCAAGCCGCTATCGGGACCATCCAGAGTGTTGGCAAGCACGCCATAACTATTCATTGTCAAGGCATGAAATGGAGCTTCATCAGAAAAATGTGCCTCACTTTTCTGGAAGTCCTTGTGGGCGACGAGTTGCTGAATGGAAGTAATTCGGTCAAGTACCAGGGCATCTGTCGACGTGAACCGATCATAGGGTTCAAAAATGGCTTCCAAGCCATGGCTTGAGGCGATTTGCAATTGGATGGATCCAATTGATTTAGACTGCGCAAAATTGGGCACTTCCCGTAACTTGAGTGGCAGCGTGGCGACACTCGCCTTCACTCCTTCATCACTGATCCACCAGGCAATCTTGTGCGAGGTCTTATTATTGGAGTCAAAGAATTCAAGAGTTGGGGCGTATACATGTTGATCAGATAGCACACCTACAGAGCCCGGGCCGACGACTTGGATCCAGTCGCTTGGTGGATTGCCGGGATCTGGATTCGACCCGGAGACCAGCCATTTCGGAGCCGCGCTTGGATCCCTGGTATCCCATACGCCGGTCCAGAAGCGTGCGGATGGATGGTACCGACCCTCACCAAGAATGTCAGCGCGTGCGGTTACGCGTTGATCGGGTCCGACATGTTGCTGTAATGCGCCAATCGCAAGCATCAGTGCGAGACGTGCATTCTCGCGGGCAAGGAGCGCCTCAAGTTGCAGGTCTGCAGCCCGACGCTCGATGTGAACAAGGCTTGTCATCGACAGGATGAGGAGTACCACGAAAGCCATCAGCATAAGCGCGACCACCAAGGCAAAGGCAGCCGGACGCTTCTTTATACTGCTTTGAGGACAGTGAGCTTTCATGATGCAGCGTAAGCATAGAGAATATTTATTGGAATCCGAACAATTTTTTCAGCGTTTTCAAGGTACGCGCTGAAATTTGAGGGGTATTTGAGTGCAGGTTTAAAACATGCTGACAGCTTTGCTCCTTCAAGCGTTTTGGATTATACGCTACTATCTTGACATCTCCTGGTCGCCCCCCAATCGCTTCGTCGATAAAGCGTGGAGTCCACTCCTTCGGCACGCCATATTCAGAAAATGCAATGTCCCAGGCGATCACCTGTTGTCCTGCATACGGGCGCGTGACCAGCGCGGGATAATTATTGACAAAGTCAGGGATGGTCGAGCTATGCACACGAATGCGTGCATAGGTGGGGATATATTTCAGATATTCCGCTAAACTGCGAACGCTTCCCTGCCGGATGGATGCATAAAAATCCAAGGGGTCAATGCTCACCAGATTCATTCCATTCCAGTTCCCATGCCGATTGGTGGTGTCGAACGGCTGGCGATCGTACCAGGTTTGAAAATCATCCGTCAGGCGGAACCCTATCTCAAAATGCAAATGCGCCCGGGCACGTGGAATGGTCGAGGCGGCCGAACGCCCCATGATGCCCAGCGGTGTTCCCGAGTCGACGCGGCGGCCGACCGTAATCGCTGCTTCTATGCTGGCCAGGTGTGCATACAAGGTATGAAATGCGGGGCTTTCCTGATCATGCTCAATCACAATATAACGACCGTAATTACTATGCGCCGAGCTTTTGTTTAGGTAAACCACACGTCCGGGTAAAACAGCGTAAATCGGATCACTTGCCTCACCCCGTTGATCGCGCCCGATCGGATACAGGTCAATCCCCTCATGAAAGCGGCGGCCACCATTGCGGACACAGCCAAACAGTCCCGACTCTGGCAGTCCTGACACGGTGGGTTGAATAAAGGACTCAATTGGTTGAGCATTCTGAAATGCAGGATTGGGGGTTGGCCACATGAGCGCCGCATGGGGGTCTGCTGATGATGACAGCCAGGCTGTCATAGCGAGGGTTGCAATTTGAAACTGGCGGAACAACATCGGAGTGCACGCGCAAGGCTTAATATTTGTAATGCGTCTGAAGTTCGGCGATACTCGCCTTCAGATCTAGAACAAATGGACCCAGCTCATCATCTGGAATTTCCACGAAGGTATACCATAGACCATCTTCGATAACCCCAGTCAGACGCCTGGCGCCGATAGCTTGATCATTGCAGGTCAAGACCACCCGACTGCCCGCATGCGTGACCGAGCGACGATACAGCTCGCGGCTGGCCTTGTCAGTTACCTGAATCATTAAAGCAAGCCCCAGATCAACCTTTACCATTTCGACATTAATAATATCGTATTCAGCGACAATTGGTTCACGCTCGAGCTTGATTGAGCTACCTGAAATCGGCAAGGTCACCGAACTTACCCCGGAACCACCGTAGCTCATGCCGCGAGACTCAATCATCAGGCGCGGCACCTGCATGTTTTCAATATCGTTTTTGTAGCCTTCAATACTATTTAAGCAGCCGGTGAAAAGCAATAGAGCGATGAATAGGCTGGCGTTAGTCAGATGCAAATTAGCTTGGTTCATGGGATAAAATTAATAAGGTTATACAATGATGTCACCCAGAGTATCTTGGATCCGGAGCATCAGGTCGGCGGAGATCTCGACGATGGGCACATCCACCATTTGTTTGGTCTTTACGTGCATATAGGATTGGGTGCCGGCTTTGTGTCGCTTGCCGACTGCACGGAGCACGCGCTTACGTTCTAGCATGAGTGCGAGCAAATGCTTCAAAGCTGCCAGCTCGTCTTCCGCACCGGATTGCGCATGCGCATACAATGAAAGAAAGCATTCTTCTGCCGAAGCCACGGTCTCCCGTACACTGGTGCCCTCCTCATCTGGATCTTTGACCACACGCATCCAACGCCCGAGGATCTCGCCGGGCAAATCGATTGTATCGACTTCGTGCATCAACAAGTCCAGCCGACCGATTTCACCGACTTTATGATCTTTAAAAATGATGCATGCTACACGGTCTCCCGAGACAAAAGGAGTCCTTGAGAGCGATGACTTGCGTGCGATACCTTTAAAGTGCCATTCCATTAGAGCGTAGCGATAAAAATAGAGACTGTGCGCCTGATTGTGCGGGATGCAACTAAAACTAAGCAGCAAAATACTCAACCATGGGCAGTAGACCGCTGCAAGCAGTCTTGATTCGGCCAAATGAGACCGATGCTTGTACGAATAATGTCGCCAGCAGACAATTCATCCAATTATTAAGCGCACATGAAAAGTATGACAGGATATGGTCGCGCCAGTGTCGATGCCACTGAATACAAGCTACGCATAGAAGTGGAAATGACTTCGGTAAACCGCAAAACCTTGGACGCGCAGATATCGTGTCCGCGCGAGTGGAATGGGCTCGAGCAACGCTGTCACACCTGGCTCAAACAAAGCGTTCAACGTGGTCGTGTACAGATTCAGATAAAAGTTGAATCCACCGAGGGTGCCCAAGCCGGTCTGGCATGGAGTGCCCAGCGAATGGATGAGAGCCTGCGCGGATTGCGCAGTTTCGCAGAAAGTCGTCAATTGCCCTTCACGGTCGACAGTCACTTGCTGCTGGATCTCGCCAAGACCGTTCAGGGTGCACCTGAGCTGCCCGACTGGCGTCCGATTGAACACAGCCTTCAAGCGGCCTTCAATGCAGCCTTGACGGATCTCGATACCATGCGGGTTCGAGAAGGTGACGCACTGGCGAATGATTTAGGGTCTCGCCTTCAACGGATGGAACTGCTCCGCGAGCAAATCGGCAATCACGCTGCGCGTGCGAGCCTCAACTATCGAGATGCCTTGATCAACCGACTCAAGCAACTTCAATTGGATCTGGACCTCAACGATGAGCGCGTGCTCAAAGAAATCGCTTTATTTGCCGACCGCAGCGACATCACTGAAGAGCTGACGCGTCTCAGTAGCCATTTTGAGCAATTCAGGCAATTCATTGATGCCGACGATGCAATCGGCCGTAAAATGGATTTTCTTTGCCAGGAAATCCACCGCGAGTGGAATACCATTGGCAGCAAATCCGCTCAGATTGAAATTACACGGGCAGTCATTGAGGCTAAAAATGAGCTAGAGCGTATTCGCGAGCAGGTGCAGAATGTAGAATAATGGTTGCTTATTGTCACCGGTCTGGTCCCCTACCCGGCGCTGCTCCTCAACGTCTTTTCAACCAGCCGGCCCCATTGCCCCCGCTCATGCTGGATCCACTTGTTCGCGGGCGGCCTTGCTCAGCCGCACCACGTTGCGGACGGGATGTTTGGTGACGATGTTGCCGCCGGCACTACGGCCGCGTACGGTCAACGTGTCGAATCGGACGACTTCTTCGGTTTTACGCAACCGAGCAGCGGGCTTCAGATTGACTTTTACCGCATCGGGTGCGCCGCCCTCGCTCATGTAGCAGGAAAGGTACAATACTCGGGAACCAGGCGTACCCTTGGTGAGATCGTATACTTTATCGCGGGTAACCCCGCCGACAGTGAAATGCTTGGCAATGGTCGGCCCCTTACGACCGTCGCGATATACTAGGCAGTAAGTGCGAGCAGCCGGTTCGTTACGATTGAACAGGTCGATGTGCAAGATATGCTTGCCGAAAAATGCTTTTTCACTAACTTTGGAAACGATCAGCTTGCCGTCCTGATTGATGACGATCAGGTCACTGAGATTGGAGCATTTACAAACAACTTCGTCCTTTTTCATGCTGGTGCCAGCAAAGCCTTCTGTGCGATCCACATACAAGGTTTCGTTGGCGATAACCACTTCGTGGGCGACGACTTTTGCGAACGAAGCGAGTTCGGTTTTACGCTCGCGGCCTTTGCCATATTTTTTTTGTAATTCACGAAACCAACGGATGGTGTACTGGGTCAGTTGCTCGAGATGACGCCGGGTTTCCTCAATGGCGTCCTCCAACTCGTGAATCAATTCATCGGCCCGTTTCACATCGAACTTTGAAATGCGTTTGATTTTGATTTCCAAGAGACGCAGGATAT
>CAXQRK010000002.1:0-14522 GCA_964226535.1 Polaribacter sp. | reverse complement strand
GTCTGCACAAGCGTTACAAAGCGTTCTTTCTCAGTCATCGGATTAGTTTCTTTCCATGGCATAATTGCCACTTATGTGTTACCGATGTCCTTGTGTTAACTGTTACCGATGTCTTTGTGTCGTACCTACACAACGGGCGGGACCTGAGGCAGCGCGGGCCGAGCTCGCGCTCACGCCTTCAGGTGACCCACGTAGCTGAGCTTGCCTTGGATCCAGACCTTGGTCACGTCGTCTGGACTGATGCGCTCCGGTGGTCGGTTGAACAGCCGCACCCCGGCCTGCTCGTAGGCAGCCGCGACCAGCTCGGAGCAAAAGAACTTCGCGCTGCTCTGCATCCAGAGGTTCGCGCGGGCGGCGCGCTCCTCGCAGTTGCGGACGCCGCGCACGTCGCAGAGGAACCAGCGGTCGAGCTGGTATCCCGCCTGACCCGCGATCCCCCCGACGTCGTACTTGCGACCCGTTTGTTTGCGGGCAAAGCCCACGACCGACATCGCCTGGGAGGGCTGGAGCCTTCCGAATCGATAGGCCACCGCCAAGATCGCGTCGTTGAGTGCGGCGGACAGCGGCCGTTCGACGACGCCATCCCCGATGGCCTCCACGACGTTGCCGTTGCCGGCGAAGATCATGGCGTGGCTCACCTGCGATCCGGTGGCCTTGCGGATGGTCTTGGAGATCGCGGCGTTGGTCGTGGAGACGACGATATCCGCCAATGAGAGCGCGGCTGTGCTGATCGAGCGACCGCCCTGAGACGGACTGAGAATCGGCAGCGTCATGGTTCACCTCCTTCCGGGAACAGCGCGCACCCTACAATGGCTGATAGAAATTTGCTTTTCAGTCATGGCATAAGTCAAAGTAGTAATCTATGATTTAAGTCAACTAAAAATTTGTAAAATCTCAATATGTTGCTGAAAATGTATCAAACCGTCGATGGAACTTGAACTCAATCACCATACGAACGTCCAGTTCGCTGGCAAAAGTGATTTTGGGATGCAATTTGTCTATTTTTGCCACAGAAATTACCGGCCAAAGCATTCAGTTACTTTGACGATCAATCATAGAGTATGGTCGGTAGCTCATCTTGGGGCAGTTCATCCACGCCGTCAAAAAATGCGTATGCCTCATAGACGATTACATGTGGCTCCCCTTCACTCGGCGTTGGATACGCGCCGCCTGCTGGCTGCGGCGGTGCACGTGAACGAGGCTGCGCATTGACCAAATCCCATAAGCCTAGGTGGCTGAGGATCTCAAAGATGACTCCGGGATCGTCAATCAAAGCGATCACCCTCATTGGTTTACCACACTTCGGACAGATCAGCGGCTCGACTTCCCACACTTTTTTAATCAGTGCACGCCATTTATTTGACGCGTGCTTTTGGCTACAATACGTAGCTTCAGTTCGGTTTGATTGTTAACCGGTAACGGTTAACAGCAATACTGATAGCGCTCAGTTGGATCTGTGCTCAGGGCGCTTCGAGCCAGTCAGCTTGTTCAGGGGGACTGAATAAATGGTATCCTTGCCCAATAGATGTACGACAGATTCGCTTGCAAATAAGTTTGAAATTGCTTCGGACCTTACATCCATTCCGCCGGTCAAGCTGCCAAATGCAGGCAAAATCATACGTTTTGTGTCGACAATAAAGCAGGGCCGGGTGATGCGACTGCCATGTAGTCGCAGACAGGCCTTCGGGTGGTAATGACCACTGATTTCGGCGACTGCCTCCAGTCCTGCCTGATGACGAAAGTGGATGCCTGCCCATTCTAAATAATCCCTGCCATCGCAGTGTGGCGGCACAACTGCTCCGTCGTGATTGCCCATTACAAAAGTTACTGCGTAGCGCGCGCGCAGTTGGTCCCAAAGGTGCCGGGCAGGCGCATCGAGACGGGCAAAGCCGTTTGCGTCGTGAAAACTATCGCCAAGCAGAATGAGCGAGCGGCAGTTCAAACGGCTTAGCACGTTTTGTAATTTGAACAAGGTGTGATAACTTTCCTGCGGTGGTAACAGTTGCCCGTGCCGTGCAAAATAAGTGGCTTTTTCCAGGTGTAGATCAGCGACGACTGCAATCTGATGCTCTGGCCAGAACAGTATCCCAGATGCATCTAGCCGCATCGATTGGCCTGCGAATAGGATTGTTTTCACTGCAGTCCTGCCTCGGTTAGAAGCTCCGCTTCAAGTGCTTGCAGATGAAATTCAGCCAGATCTTGTTTGCGCACCGTTTCTTTGCCGATTTCCAAGATGAGGGGCACGGCCAGTGGTGAGATGCGTTCAAGCGGCTGATGTATGATCCTGCCCTGTACCCGATCCAGCATGTCTTGCAGGCGTTTTAAGTCAATCATGCCGCCCATGGCATCTTGGCGGGTGGCTTTAAGTAAGATATGGTCAGGTTGATAGGTGTGAAGTACATCGTAAATCAAGTCAGAGTTAAAGGTGACCTGACGCCCGGTTTTCTGTCGACCGGGGTGGCGACGCTCAATCAGTCCCGAGATCACCGCAACATCACGAAAATTCTTTTTTAATAGTGGTGTTTCCATGAGCCACTCCTGTAAGTCATCTGTCATTAAGTGCTGGTCAAACAAATTCGGCACGGCTGCAACGGGAACGGGCTGTAGGGTCCACAATGCCAATGCATAATCGGTGGCTACAAATCCAAGTGGTTTGTAGCCCAGGCGCTGCATTCTTTTAGACAGCAGGAAGCCGAGTGTTTGGTGTGCATTGCGCCCTTCAAATGTGTAAGCCACTAGATAGTGCCGCTGCTGCCTACGCTTGCCACGGGTAAATGTTTCAACCAATAGTCCCTTTTCCGGCGGCATTTGAGAGTGCTGGTCATGCAGGTGCAGCCATTCCTGTAATTGCTGTGGATACCTGTGCCATTGATGTTTCTGGTTCAGCAGCTGTCTTACGCGCATGGAGAGTTGCGTGGAGAGGGGCATTTTGCCCCCGACATATGCCGGGACTTTGGGATGTGCACTCTTACTTTTTGAGACATGAACCGCTTGATTGCGGATGCCTTCGTAACATAACACCTGTCCGCCAAACAAAAAACTATCTCCCGGGGCGAGCCCTTGGATAAACCATTCTTCGATTTGCCCCAGCGTACGCATGCGCAGCTTTACCTTGTACATGTGGCTTTCGACAATTGTGCCCACATTCATCCGGTGCTGTTGTACGAACTTTCGGTTCGCTATTTTTAGTTTTCCTTCCTCTGTTTCCACCAGCCGTGCATACTGTTCATAACTTTTTAAAGCGTATCCACCGTTGCGAACAAAGTCGAGCACTTGTGTAAACTCAGCACGGCTCAAGGCTCGGTAAGGCCAAGCTTGTATCACTGCCTGATACGAGGCCTGCGGATCAAAGGGCCCGGAACAGGCAAGTGCGGTGAGATGTTGTGCCAACACGTCTAAACTGCCCGATTTGGGCGAGACGCTGTCCAATTCGCCAGCGGCAATTGCTTGTTGGGCAGCCAGGCATTCCAAATACTCAAACCGGTTTGCTGGTACCAGCAAGGCCTTCGACGGCAGATCGAGACGATGGTTGCTGCGTCCAATCCGTTGCAACAAGCGCGAGATGCCTTTGGGGGCACCGATCTGTACAATTAAATCCACCGCTGCCCAGTCGAGCCCCAAATCCAGAGAAGCGGTTGCCACCACACAATCCAGTTGGCCTGTGACCATTGCATGTTCGACCTTGCGTCGCCATTCAACTTCGAGACTGCCATGATGCACCGCAATACGTAGCTGTTTTTGATTACAGGCCCAGAGGCTCTGAAAAATACGTTCAGCTTGCGCACGCGTGTTGACAAATACGATGCTCATGGTGCTTTGAATTAAGCGCTGGTATATCTCGGGGATGGCGTAGTTTGCCACATGGCCCGACCAGGGAATGTGTGCCTCGCTGGTTAAAATCTCGATCTCCGGCTGCACTTCATGCGCCACTTGGACTACCGTTCCTTTGCCTGGTCGACAAAAATAGTGCTGTGCGGTGCATACATCGGCCACCGTTGCGGAAAGACCGATACGCTGCGCCTGCGGTGCCAACTGTGTCAGTCGTGTGAGGTTGAGCGTCAGTAGATCACCACGTTTGGAGTGCATCAGGGCATGTAGCTCATCAATTACCATGAAACGCAGATATTTAAAATACTGTGGCGCATGTTCGTCTGAAAGTAACAGGGCCAAGCTTTCCGGAGTGGTCATTAACATGTGCGGTGGCTTGGCCTTTTGCCGCTGACGTTTGCCCGATGGTGTGTCGCCGGTGCGGATTTCGACGTGGATGGGCATGCCAGTTTCCTCAATCGGTTGCATCAAATTGCGATGCACGTCCACCGCTAAGGCTTTCAGGGGTGAGATATACAGGGTATGTAGTTGCTGGGGTGGATGTGAATGTATGCTTAGGTCAACGATACTGGGTAAAAAACCGGACAGGGTCTTGCCGCCACCCGTGGGTGCGGTGAGCAGCACATCTCTGCCGTTTTGTGCCTTTTCCAGGGTCTCCAGTTGGTGCGGATAATACTTCCAGCCTTTGTGCTTCAGCCAATTCGTTAGTGGAATTGACTGGAGTAACTGCAATGGAGTCGCATGTTGTTCGGAATGCCTGCGTGGATTGACCATACTCTTTACATTGAACCGATTCAGACAAATATCGATCCAATAAGACCGGTCAATCGTGCAATTATTACGCACGCACATGCCGATCATGCCCGGGCGGGGCATCAAAAAGTGTTGGCAACGCGGCAGACCATTGAAATTATGCAGCGGCGCTATGGCTCAAAGTGTGCCGGGTCGTTTCAAGCGCTGCGCTATGGTGAGTCCGTAACAATGAATGGGGTCAGCATCACACTCTATCCGGCAGGGCATATCCTGGGCAGTGCCCAGGTCCTGATCGAATATAAGGGTCATCGAGTCGTGGTGACCGGCGATTATAAAACCAAGCCGGATAGTACCACACAAGCTTTTGAACTGGTGCCTTGCGATACCTTTATCACCGAAGCCACCTTCGGTTTGCCCGTGTTTCAACATCCAGATCCCCGCGACGAAATCAACCGTCTGCTCAAGTCGGTCAGCGAAAATCCACAGCGCTGCTATGTGATTGGCGCCTATGCGCTGGGCAAAACCCAGCGGGTAATCCGCCTGATGCGTGAAGCCGGTTACACGGCGCCCATTTACCTGCACGGTGCCAACATAAAACTTTGCGAGTACTATCAATCCGAGGGGATTGATCTGGGCGATCTGCGCAAGGCTGCGGGCAAGATTGAATTGAGCGGGGCCATCGTGATGGCTCCGCCCAGTGCACTGAAGGATCGCTGGTCCAGACGACTGCCAGATCCGATTATTTGTCAGGCCTCTGGTTGGATGACGATCAAGCAACGCGCCAAGCAAAGTCTGGTTGAATGGCCCCTGATTATTTCAGACCATGTCGACTGGAATGAATTGACTGCAACCATTCCCGCCACCGGTGCCGAAACTATTTGGGTCACCCATGGTCGTGAGGATGCCTTAGTGCACTGGTGTACGCAACGTGGGCTCAATGCACAACCCCTTTCCCTACAAGGACGCGAGGAGGAGGCTGCGGAGTGAAGGCCTTTGCTGAATTATTGGAGAAACTGATTCTCACGCCTTCGCGAAAGCGCAAGCTGGAGACCTTGGCCAACTATTTTGCCAACACGCCCGATCCTGATCGAGGCTATGCATTGGCTGCGATTACCGGTACTTTAAACTTTAAAAATTTGCACGCAGCGACTTTAAAGGAACTGACTAAAGCACGCGTCGATCCCACCCTGTTTGAGTTGTCCTATGACTATGTCGGCGACTTGGCCGAGACAATTGCCCTGATTTGGCCGACCAGTCAGTCCGGGGCATTGCCCCGGATCAGCGAATGGATCCAGTTGATCGAGGCGACACCAAAGGCACAGCTGTCCGAAGTGATCGCCACTTTGCTGGATCGAGCCAGCCCAAATCAGCGCTGGGCGCTCATCAAACTACTGACGAGAGGACTGCGTATCGGCGTTTCCGCGCGGCTTGCCAAGACTGCGTTGGCTGAGTACAGCGGCCAGGATCTTGCCGAAATTGAAAAGATCTGGCATGGTCTGGAGAGCCCGTATGTGCGGCTGTTTGAGTGGCTCGACGGCAAGGCTGAAAAGCCTGAAATATCGGCCACAAAAACATTTCATCCCATGATGTTGGCCCAGCCAGTTGACCCGATCAAGGACTTTGCGCGCATGCAGCCTGAGGACTTTCAAGCAGAGTGGAAGTGGGATGGCATTCGCGTACAATTGGTGTTTGACGCAGACAATCGACGCATGTTTTCACGCAGTGGCGACGATATTTCAGCTGCCTTTCCAGATGTGCTGGAACATCTAAATGGAGCCGGCGTACTGGACGGTGAACTGTTGGTGGGCAGCGAGTTCACCCCCATGGCGTTTAACTGCCTGCAACAACGGCTCAATCGTAAAACAGCCCTCAAACAGCATCTCAAACAATACCCTGCATTCGTACGTGTGTACGATATGTTATTTGACTGTATGACGGACATTCGCGACCTGCAGTTGCGCGAGCGTCGTCAACATTTGGAGCAGTGGTTTTCCAATAACCGGCAAACACACCTCGACCTCTCGGCAATGATTCACTTCCAGGATTGGGATGAACTGGGTCAAATTCGGACCCAGGGTGCTGAAGTATATGGCCGTGAAGGGGTGATGATTAAGCACAAAGACAGCATCTATATCGCTGGGCGGCCTAAAAATAAGTGGTTCAAGTGGAAGCGTGCGGCCAAGCGGGTCGATGCCATCTTGATGTATGCACAGCGCGGTCATGGTAAACGCAGCTCCTATTACTCTGATTTTACCTTTGGAGTGTGGCGTGATGCAGCAACGGAGGCAGCTGAAGTGGTTCCGATTGGCAAGGCGTACAGTGGTTTTACCGATGCGGAACTCAAACAATTGGATACATTTGTGCGCACTCACACGATCAATCGTTTTGGGCCGGTGCGTGAACTCAAGAAGCAACTAGTGGTTGAAGTTGCCTTCGACTCGGCCCATCAAAGCTCGCGGCATAAGTCAGGAATCGCGTTGCGATTCCCGCGGATTCATCGCATTCGTTGGGACAAGCCGATTGAAGAAGTGCAGACCTTAGAAGACTTTAAAGATACATTTTTCAGCTTCAAAGTGCCCCTGCACGATCACGAATCATCATCCAAGTAGGCTTGAACGAACACAGTACCACTTTCACAGTCATCCCATAGGGATGCGGTGATTAAAGCAAGCCTGCGTGTTTAAAAGGTACTGTAGGTTGATGAATGCGAACTGTCAGAACTGAACGTAAGTAACCGCTATTGGCGCTCAGATACTTTGGGGTCGAGTGCGTCGCGTAATCCGTCACCTATAAAATTGAGCGCAAAAATAGTTAGTGAGAAAAACAGTGCCGGAAAAATAAGCATCCATGGATACACATCAATCTTTTCCGCCCCATCATTGATTAAAATACCCCATGAACTCATCGGTGCTTGTACGCCAAGACCGAGAAAGCTGATCACTGATTCAAGCAGGATGACAGCTGGAATGGTCAGGGTGGTGTACACAATGACCGAATTCAGTAGGTTGGGGAAGATGTGTTGCATTAGAATGCGGGTCGTGCCTGCACCGCTGACGATTGCGGCATCGACAAAGTGTTGTGTGCGCAGTGCCTTGGTTTGACCGTGAACGATACGTGCCATGGTTAACCACTCAACCGCACCAATTGCGAGAAAGATCAGCAGTAGATTACGTCCAAATATGACGGTTAGTAGAATGACGATCAGTGTGAACGGTAAGGCGTACAAGGTATCGACGAGGCGCATCATCAGTGCTTCGGTTTTGCCGCCGCAATAGCCGGCCACCATTCCGTAGCTGACGCCGATCAATAGGGCGACTACAGTTGCTGCGAGCCCTACACCTATTGAAATACGTCCACCGATTAAGGTGCGGATAAATAGATCCCGGCCGAGTTCGTCCGTGCCGAACAGATGCTGCAGGGAGGGTGGCTGTGCTCCGTAAGCAAGTTGTGTGTTGGTATGGGATTGCGTGCTGAAGAACGGCACGATGATGCACAGCAGGGTGATCCCGATGAAGAGGATGCCGCCGATGTGTGCCATGCGATTGCTCCGTAGGCGCTCCCATGCATCTTGTCCGAGCGAATGAGCGATGGGGACAGCTTGCGGTTCTCTGTGGAGTTTAGTCATTGCGGGTGCGCGGGTGGAGCCACATCTGCACGATATCCACCATTAGGTTAAAGCAGATGATTAGTACGGCATAGAACAGTACTGTGCCCATCACCATGGTATCGTCTCGGTTAAATGCTGAATTGACAAAAAAGCTGCCAAGTCCGGGGATGAAAAAAATTGTTTCAATCACAAATGAGCCGCTGATTAATCCGGCGGCAGCCGGTCCCATATAGGCAACGACGGGATAGAGTGCGGTACGTAGTGCATGACGTAGGATGACCGTGTGTTCCCGGAGTCCTTTCGCGCGGGCGGTGCGAATATAATCGTTTTGGATTACATCAAGCATGCCGCTGCGTGAGAGTCGGGCAATGTAGGCGGCATAAAACAGCCCCAGGGTCAGCGCCGGTAGTACACGGTCGCCGGCATAGGCCCAGCCAAATGGATTGAACCAGCCCAATTGTAGACTGAATATCAGAATTAATAGTGGTGCCAGAACAAATGAAGGCAGGCAAATGCCGATCATTGTCACACTCATCAGAGCGGTTTCGCTGGGGCGAGTGTGGCGTAACGCTGCCAATGTGCCGATCGGCACGCCGAGCAGGATCGCAATCAGCAAGGCATACACGCCAAGTTCCAGCGAGACCGGAAAACTTTGTGCAATGATTTCATTCACCTCCCAACCGACATATTTGTAAGAAGGACCGAAGTTACCATGTATGCGTTGCCACAGGAAGTGGAGGTATTGTTCGTGTAGTGGACGGTCGAGACCGTAGTGCGCTTCAATTAGAACCTGTACTTCCGGTTGGACTGATTTTTCGTCGCTAAATGGACCGCCAGGCGTGAGCTTCATCAAGATAAAGGTCGCGGTGGCGATCAACCACAGGGTGGGGATCGTTTGCAGCACTCGTCTAAGTAACAGGGTGGCCATGTGTGGAGAAAATACTGAGAGTGGAACGAGGGTGAATTAGTCGCTTAAAAAAATACTTTGGTAGGGGTGATAGTCCAGCATGCTAGGATACCAGCCATTCACGGATGTATCAATGAGCCTGCTGGTGACGTAAAAATACAGAGGAATGACCGGCATGGCTTCGATCAAAATGGTTTCCGCTTGTTGAAACAGTTCTGTGCGGATCACTGGATCTGCGGTCATGGCGGCTTGTTTGAGCAGTTGGTCATAGTCGGGATGGCCCCATCCACTGTGGTTGTTACCATTGTTAGTTTCGCCCAGACTGAGAAAGGTATAGGCATCATCGTAGTCGCCAAACCAGGAGGCACGTAGGATATCAAAAGTGCCGGCTTCACGGGTGGATAAATAGACCTTCCACTCCTGGTTGTGCAGGCGGATGTCGATTCCCAATGCTTGCTTCCACATTTGCTGAATGGTACTCGCAATGGTGTGGTGCGCTTCACTGCTATTAAATAGCAGTTCCAATTTCGGGAAGCCCTTGCCGTCGGGGTAGCCTGCGGCCGCGAGTAGTTGACGTGCCAGTGCCGGATCGTAGGGTAAGCGAGCACGGGCGGTGTAACCACCCGCATTGGGAGGGGTGAAGTGATAGGCAGGCTTTTGTCCTGCTTTGAGCACATGTTTGGTGAGTTCTTCGCGATTGATTGAATAGGCCAGTGCCCTACGTACTCTTGGATCATTGAGCGGCGGACGCGTGGTATTCAGCATGTAATAGTAGACTCCGAGCGATGTATTGAAGTGGATGTGGTGTGGTTGGTGTTGCCGATACCAGTCGATTCGGTGGATTGGTACGGTGTTGGTGATGTGTAGTTGGTTAGCGCGAAATGCACGCTCTTCACTGTCTGTTTCGATCGGTAGAAAGTGGATGCCATTCAGCTTAACGGTATCGGCCGCCCGATAGAGTGGGTTTTTTTCGGCCAGAATGGAATGGTTTAGGCGCCAGTGTTTAAGTGTAAAGGGGCCATTGCCGATGTAATTTTCCGGGCGCGTCCATTTGGAAATACGTGTGCTTATGCTGCCATGTTTGAGCACGGTGGATGGATGTACCGGCCACCAGGTGTTGTGCGTGAGTAAACTCAGAAAGTAAGGGGTGGGGGACTCCAGTTCGATTACCAGTGTGGCCGGGTCTGGCGCGCGGGCGCCAACGCTTGCGAAATCGCTGTGCGCTCCCTGGTTAAATGCTTTCGCGCCGCGCATGGCATAGAGCATGTATGCATAGGGTGCACCAAGTGTCGGGGTGAGGATGCGTTCGAATGAGAACAGAAAGTCGTGGGCGGTGACGCGCTCGCCATTCGACCAGCGGGCCTCGGGGTCCAAGTGAAAGGTGTACCTGCGCCCGTCGTTTGAAATATCCCAGGATTTGGCAACCCCCGGCTGGATTTGCATTGTCTCCGGATCAACGCTGGTCAGGCCCTCCAGCAGTGCGAGCATCACATAGAATTCGGTGAGCCCGGTGGTTAGGTGTGGATCAAGTGCGGCCGGCTCGGCACCAATTCCGATATAGAGTTCTTGGCGCTGCTTGCCGCGTTCGACATTCGTTTGCCTGGGGGCGCAGCCGATTGCGATGCCGAGTGCTATCAGCATCAGCCATACTGCGCCTAGTTGCTGTGTACTTGAAGAACCCATGGTGGTTGTTTCGATAGGCTGACTGGTGTCGGCAAGCAAGGCGAAATAATTGAATGAACTGAGATTTCAGGTGACAGCTACGCAAATTGCTGTACGAAACAGTCAATGAGTATTTCTATTTGGCCGATTGTGACTGAAAATTTGGCGCAGCAGTTATCTGCTGCGCAAGGTGGCATTGTCCATCCCGCGCAAATTTTGCCTTATCTGCCCCTCAGCTTGAGCTTGATTGAGCAGGTACTGGATGGACTTGCAGAATCAGATCGGGTCGAGAAGCAACCCATTGATGGGTTGGTGGCATACGTGTTTAAGGAATCGCTGAATAAGCCACCACATACCTTTGCGCCAGGCCTGTGTGTCTATTCCAACGAAGTACTTGATCGGGATCAATACACCGTGATCAGTGCAGACATTCGTGCTAAAATCGAAGCCGAACTTAGCTTGACAGCATCGCATGACATCTGGCCGGCCGAAGCGGTATGGGAACACGAACTGATTTACCTCGCGCAAAATCTGAATGCTCCGATTTCTACGAGCGGCATTGCCGGACACTCTCGATTGCCCTTTAAAAAAGTCGAAGCACACCTCGCACACCTGAAGGCTCGTGGTGCCATCGACTTTAATGCTGACCTGAATGCGTGGGAAGCCCCGCCGATGCGCTACCCTAAAGCTGCTTACCTTCGCAACGATGCATATATCCGCCAATTCCCGGGTGCCCTCAAAGAAGAATTTGAAATGCGTCTGATCAAGTCGCTTAGCTTCGCACTGGTTGTACTACTATTTTGCTGGGTATGCGCTCTCACTGCACGATTTCCCTTTCCAATCGTTCTGTTTGGTGGCAGTTTGCTTGCAATTTTGGTTTTTCTTAAAATCTTTAGTGCACCGCCAAAACCTATCCCCGATCTCTAAACACTATCTATGTCCAACAATATTTATAGCTTTCAACGACGCCCGCAGCATCCCCTGTTTGAGCTACTCAAAAACTTCAAAGGTTCTTTGATATTGCTGCTAGTGGCTCTGATTTGCCTGATCATCTTTGTGCTGGTCAGTTTCCGCGTGCAACGTGTGTCCGGCACCGAAGTCGGCATTAAAGTCAACAACGTCACTGGCGACATCACGGTGATTGCAGACTCTGGCACCAATATTTACAACGGCTTGCTGAACTCCTTTCACTTGCTTGATATGACGGTGCAACGTCTGGAAATGGTTGCCGATCCTAATCGCGGGGAACGCAGCAATCGCGATGACTTGCGGATTAAAACAGTCGATGGTTCCGATGTCTTTCTCGACCTGACCATCAACTATCAACTGCGCCGCGATATGGTTGAAGAAGTCGTCACCACATCCGGCCTTGGCGATGCCTATAAATATAAATGGGTGCGTGATTACTCACGCTCGGTGTGCCGCGCGGTCTTTGGCGAAATGACAACCGAAGAATTTTATGACGCGAGCGTGCGCAATCAAAAAGCTCAGACTGCGATGGAAGAACTGAATAAACTACTTAAGCTGTATGGCATCGAGGTTTCCAGTATCATTGCGGAAAAGTTCAGTTTTCATGCGGAATATGAAGAACGCATTCGCGCCAAGAAATTGGCCGACCAGGAAGTGGAAGAACAAATCTCCAAGGCCAATGCGGCCCGCCAAAACCAAATTTTTCGAGAGGTGGAAGCGACCAAAAAGAAGGAAGTCATTCTGGCGTCTTACTCAGGCGAGATGGAAAAATTGATTGTCGCAGCGACTGCCAATGCAGAGCGCGACATCCGCCAAGCCGAAGCCTATGTGATCGACACTCAACTAGGTGCGGATGCGACTTTTTATCAGCGTGACAAGAATTCCCAAGCGATTCTGGTTCAAGCAATGGCAGAAGGCGAAGCCCTCACCGCATTGGCCAATGCTTATGCTGGGATTGGTGGCGTGAATCTGATTCGTCGCGCCTATGCCGACAAGATCGGTGTTATGCGTATTACCGGTCAGCCTTTTACTATTGAAAGTAAGACCGAGCGTCTGAGCTATAAAGACGAAGCTGCCATAATTAAACAGAAACCGGCTCTTCAGTAAGTCCGAACCGGAGTAAACCAACTATTTTATCATGAAATTGATTAAACTACTTTCGATTGTCATCATCGTCGCTGTTGTCGGTGTATTTGTGACAGCTAAATTTTTGTTCATTAAAATCAATCTTGGCGAAACCGGTGTGCGCACACAGCAATATGCCATATTCGGCTCAAAGGGTGTCGTGCAGAAAGATTTTGGTCCCGGCTGGCATCGCAATTTGCCGTTGTTGGATACCTGGAATATTTTTGATACAACTGTACAAACCACCGAGTTTACCACTGAACAGGAACGCAAAGAGACCCGCAAAATATACAGTTTTCTGTCCTCCACCTCACGTCGCTACCTCGATTCTACCTCTTCCAGCAATACTGGCCAAGTCGAACTTAAATCGAAAGACGGCTATACGGTTCGCTTGGATGTCACGGTTAAGTATCGGATCAGCCCTGAAGAGGTGCACAAGCTGTACCAGAAACTCGGCTCAGCGGCACGCTACAAGGGGATTGTTCGCGACCAGGTACAAAAAACCATCCGCGATGTTTTCGGCACCATGTTAACGGAGCAATTTTATGATCCTGAAGTGCGCCGGATTAAGACCGTTGAAGCCACTGAAGATCTCAAGGGCGAACTGGCGGGCAACAGCATAGAGTTGATTGAAATTCTGATCCGCGATATCGCCTTCGATCCGTCCTATGAGCGCAAAATACTCGACAAGAAACTCGCCGATCAGGATGTTGAGTTGAACAAGTCACGCGCCCTCGCTGAAGAAAAGAAGGGCGAAACCAATCGTATCGCGGCGGAAACTGAAGCCAAAGTACGGGTGATTGAGCAGGAACTTAAGGCCAAACAGCTCACCATGAAAGCTGAGACGGATAAGCAAATTGCACAAATCAATGCGGACGCTCGACTCACCGCTGCCAAGCTCAAGGCAGATGCGGACCTTTACAAGGCAGAACTTGAAGCTAAAGGAACACTACTCGAAAAGGAAGCCCGCGCGGAAGGTGAGCGCCTGAAGGCCACTGCCCTGAATACACCTGGCGGAAAAAATCTGGTTGCCTACGAACTCATCAAGCAACTGAATCTGGGCGATATGACCGTATCGACACAACGCAACGACTTCCTCGATATCGAATCAATCTTGCAAAAAGTCGGTGCCAGCGCCGAGTAGTTGAGTCGTGTATCCAGTGGTAATTGTGCCGCCGCCAGGTGGATTTTGAGCAATTGCTGCACCTGACGCAAATGCCTGCGGCGACCCTTGCGTTGACAAATGTCGGAGTGTGCACATTAGCCGGCAGAGTTAAGAAATGGGGACATATTCCAGAAGAGGAAAAATAGCTTCGAGTGATCTTGCGCCCCGACGGCAAAACAATTCACAACGCATTTTTCGACAGGAGGTTTAAAGGAAAAAATGAAAGTAAAATATGGCTATTCGTAAATTCTTGTGAAGTAAGCGGGATTGAAGTTCAAAAGAGGCATGACCTCTCAAGAAGAATACTACGAACAATTATTCGGTTTAGGCGGATCCTGGAAGGTATCTGCAGTACAATTGGAACTGTCAGCTAAGCGGGTTGAAGTGGATATTTACTTCGATCTTTCGCAGACAATGCAGTGCCCCGAGTGCGGGAAGAGCTGCGCCCATTATGATGACCGCGAACAGCGCGAGTGGCGGCATTTGGATACCATGCAATTTGAAAC
>CAXQRK010000001.1:0-28249 GCA_964226535.1 Polaribacter sp. | reverse complement strand
CGAAAAGCAAGACCTTCTTTTGATGACAACTCGGACAAAAGTTGCGGCATTTACAAGAGAATGGCAGCAAGTGTTCCTTGCCGCAGCCACAGGCACCGATCCGGGCAAAGCCCTTGGCTAAATCGCCGCATTCCAAAAACTTTCCAACGACACGATCGACCACTTCACGCCAAAAGCCATGTGTTTGCTCAAACGTCTGCTTATAATTGGATTTGAACGCGGCATAATGATCGTGCAAACAGCGCCACAGAGGCGATTGGCACAGCTGCCTGGGTCGATATACCTTGCGGTGCACCCAGAAAGGTATACATATGAGAACGCTTTGGATTCAACAAAAAATGTGTACAGTCGAACCAATCAAATATAATATAACTGCAAACAGACACAAGCGAAACGCCTGTGCTGCTAAATTGACATGCGCCGACAAGCAGACCATGTTTAAGTAATGAACACTCTGGTTGTTTTTAAGTTCAGTATAATGACGATACGCTTGCCATGGCAACCGACGATCTGTCCGCAAAGCATTTAATTTAAGCGATAGTTTATATGAATCTGGACAGTTGGACGGTCGGGCTCGCTCGTTTTTTGCAGGCAAATGTGCCGGTCGAAGCACTGCGGGTGGATGCCAAGCAGCGCAAAATCGAGATCGCGACTTTGGGGCGGGTAGACATGGATGTGCTGCAAGCCAGCCTGACGGAGACCATTCGCTTGATCGAAACACAGGCAGCGCTGCCGACAGCGCTGGGGGTATCGATTGAAACTGAGGCAAATGGCGGCATTCGTTTACACAAGCCCACTTGTTTGACCGCTCCGACTTTATGGCGCTGGCGGGAGCTGGAGTGGCCAGATACAGTCGAAACGGAGCCAGAGGCGGGTGAGGAATGGCGCATATTGGGCCTATTGGCGGGTGGTTGTGCGGTGCTGGGGATTTGCGGCTGGCTGATTGCGTCGGTCGAGACCGTGCCGGCGTGGGTATCCATACTGTTTTACATCGGGGCGATGCTAGCAGGTGGTTGGGATGCATTTGTCGATGTGAAACAGAGCCTGCCAAAGGGCAAGTTGGATATCCATTTCCTGATGTTGGCGGTGGCACTTGGTGCAAGCTTGATTGGTGCCTGGGCGGAGGGCGCACTCCTGCTGTTTCTGTTCTCTTTTTCCGGAGCCCTGGAGCACTTTGCCTTGTATCGAACACGGCGTGAAATCAATAGCCTGTTTGATGCGGCACCTAAGTCGGCGATGCTGCGTCAGGCGGACGGTGACGAACGCGAAGTGCCGGTGTCTGCAGTCGATGTGGACGATATAGTGGTGGTCAGGCCCGGTGGCCAATTTCCGGTGGATGCAGAGGTGATCCACGGCAAGAGCGCTGCGGATGAGTCGAACCTCACCGGCGAGGCAACTCCAGTACCCAAGTTTATTGGGGATACGGTGCTGAGTGGCACAATCAATTTATGGGGAACCGTAGATGCACGTGCACTGCGTCCGGCGAGTGAAAGTGCCCTGCAAAAAGTGATTTGTTTGATCCGAGAAGCGCAGCATTTGAAAGCGCCCAGTCAGCGCTTTACTGATCGCTTCGGCACACGCTATACGATTGGTATTTTGTCGCTGACTACGGCAATGTTTTTGGTCTGGTGGCTGGGCTTCGGCATCGCTCCATTAATGAATTCCGAAGCCGGCTTCTCAGCCTTTTATCGGGCGATGACCTTACTGGTGGTCGCCAGCCCCTGTGCCCTGGTGTTATCGATCCCATCGGCGATATTGGCAGCAATTGCCTGGGGAGCACGACACGGTATCTTATTTCGCGGCGGTGCGGCAATTGAGAAATTGGCGGAGGTCGATCTGGTCGCTTTGGACAAAACCGGTACCTTGACCACCGGTGAAATGGAAGTCAAGTCGGTGGAAAGTTTCCCGCCGGGGCGTGAGCGAGAGGCGATCACACTGGCCTATTCTCTGGAAATGCACGGAACACATCCAATCGGTCGTGCGATTCAAAAATATGCCAAAGCACAAGGCCTGCAGCCAGGTGTGGTTGAGGACTTTCAGGCCATGAGTGGCCAGGGGGTACAGGGGCGCATGGGCACAGCTGTATGTGTATTGGGCCGGCGTGAACTGTTGGCGAATGGCCCCCTGGCCGAATGGATTCAGACGGTGCCAGAGCCGGCAGCAGAGTTTTCTGAAAACTGGATTTTAAAAGATGATTTGATTGCCCGGATTTTGTTGCAGGATCAGATTCGTACCGCATCCAAGCCAATTCTGGACAAACTTAAAGCCATGGGGATAGGTACCGTAATGTTAACTGGCGACCGACGCGGTGCGGCAGAATCAGTTGGACGCGAGATCGGCATTGAGGAGGTGCGCTTTGGGCTAAGTCCGGATGAAAAAGTAGCGGCGATCCAGGACTATTCAAAGGCCGGATATATGGTGGCAATGGTCGGTGATGGCGTAAATGATGCACCCAGTCTGGCTGCCGCATATGTGTCGGTGGCAATGGGAGCACGCGGCAGCGATGCAGCGCTAGAGCAAAGTGAGGTGGTATTGATGCAAGATCGGATCGAGAATTATCTGGCGGCGACGCAGTTGAGCCAGCGGGCGCGCATAATTATACGGCAGAATTTGGCGATCGCTCTGGGCACCGTGATCCTGATGGTTGCTGCAGCGATGCTTGGTTGGATCCCGCTGAGTGTCGGAGTGTTTGC
Source organism: Polaribacter sp. (assembly GCA_964226535.1). Classification (GTDB taxonomy): domain Bacteria; phylum Verrucomicrobiota; class Verrucomicrobiia; order Opitutales; family Coraliomargaritaceae; genus Lentimonas. Next base: position 25,556 of record CAXQRK010000001.1, on the reverse strand, counting down.
GCATGAGGGCAGCACCGTCGTAGTATGCCTGAACAGCCTGCGCCTGTTGTTTACAAGCGCGCGTGAATCGTGATCGACGATTTTAGGGCCACAACGAAACAAAGAACCAGACCACCACACAGACACTTAAGCCGAATTTCACCGCGAAGGCCACTACCCCACCGATTATAGTGCCAAGGCCGGCCTGGCCGCCGGCTTTGATGCTACGCCCGGCAAGCAGTTCACCAATGATTGCCCCCGCAATTGGTGCCAGGATCAGCCATAATAGTGGCGGCGGCAGAAAGCATCCGACCAGGGCGCCAAACAGTGCGCCGACCGCACCCTTCCAGGTAGCACCGAATTTACGTGCGCCCCAAATGCCCAGTGCCACATCAGTGACTTGGCCAATGAGCGTGATCATGCCAGTGATGAAGACTATTTTCCAGCTTACTGAGGCATCGCCCATCCAGAGTTTATGCATGAGGACGCCACACCAAACAATTAAACTGCCCGGCACAATCGGCAGCAGGGACGTGACCAGTCCGATGAGGAAAATTAAACTGGTCAGGCCGAGTGCGGTATAGTCCATCCAGGTCATGGCAGTCATGAATCAAGGGTTAGCAGAGCCTCGTAGCCAACTCGAAAATTCCCATAGCGCGGCGCCCAGTCAAATGTTTCGCACAGCTTACGATTCACAATCCGTCTGCTGGGCAATCGGCCGCCGCGACGCTGCATCCGCGACGACAGCTGTAGGGGGTCAAAGCACGGGGCCGGCTGCCCCAACCGTTCAGCCAACCAGTCTACCACCGCTGCCTTCGTCGCCGGCTGATTATCCGCAACATTGTAAATACCGGAATACGAGGAGCACGGCTGTGCCAGTGCCGTGCAAATGGCCGACACGATATCGTCGCGATGGATTAAATTCAGCAAATAATCACCAGCTCCGGGAATCACCGGCTCGCCGGAGCGCAGCAGATCGAGCAAATAATGCCGCCCGGGGCCATAAATCCCGGCCAGGCGCAGCACATACCACGCATTAAAGGCACCGGCCGCATCAATCAATAAGCGCTCGGATTCACACAGCACTTGACCGGTCGGTGGAGCTGCGGCAGTGTCAGCAGTCTCATCCACACTCAGCCCTCCATCCTGCGGATACACCGAAGTACTACTGGTATACAGATAGCTGCGAATCCTGCGTCCTTGTGCCCATTGCAAAATAGAACGCTGTCCATCCACATAAGATCGACGATAGCCCGGCAGTCCGCCACCGGCCGAACTGACACAATTCACCACAGACTCGTAAGACGCGGCGAACTGTGTATGCCAATTTGCTTGGCTCAATTCGGCCTCCACCACTTCGTTTACACCCTGTGCCCGCAATTGTGCCGCCTTAGCGGAATTGCGTGTCAACGCACCAACACGTACCCCATTGGCTAATAATACCTCGGCCAGTGCCGCGCCGACATAGCCACAGCCAAAAATAACAACCGAACAAGGCAAGTTTGAGAAGCGTGTACTGGATAAAAGATTGTCTGACATTTGCAAAAGTATTTGTGCCCCGCCGAATTCTGCAACAAGTTACTTATTTTCATGTTAACCGTAGACCCAGAAATCGTGCGTAGCTACCTGCTCGACCTGCAAGAGCGGATTTGCCATGCCCTTGCCCACGAAGACAGCCGTGGTGAGTTTGGCGAAGACCGCTGGGAGCGATCCGCCGGTGGTGGTGGCTGCTCACGTGTGATGGCCGGTGGCGCTGTATTTGAACAAGCGGGCATCAATTTCTCCGACGTGCATGGCTCCAGTCTGCCGCCTGCGGCGACCGCCACCCGCCCGCAACTCGCCAATGCTCCGTTTCGCGCGATGGGTGTCTCAGTGGTCTGTCACCCACTCAATCCATATGTGCCAACAACACATATGAATGTACGTTTCCTGCACGCACAGCCACCCGCCGCTGAGCCGATCTGGTGGTTTGGCGGCGGCTTTGACCTGACGCCTTATTACGGGTATCGAGCAGACGCTGTGCACTGGCACCAGACCGCCTACGATGCGTGCCAGCCTTTTGGGGCGAAGGCATACACGACATTCAAACAAACCTGCGACCGATATTTCTTTCTACCGCACCGTAAGGAAGCGCGTGGAATTGGTGGCATTTTTTTTGATGACTTTAATCAGGGCGGCTTCGAGCACGCCTTTGCGTTGCTACAATCTGTGGGCGATCATTTCGTGCCAGCCTATCAACCGATTGTCGCCAAGCGCAAAGCCACACGCTACGGCAAACGTCAGCGCGACTTTCAACTGTACCGCCGTGGCCGCTATGTTGAGTTCAACCTGATCCATGACCGCGGCACCCGCTTCGGCCTACAGTCCAACGGCCGCACCGAATCCATCCTCATGTCACTGCCACCCCTGGTGCGTTGGGACTACGACTGGCAACCCGAGCCCGGCTCTCCCGAGGCGGAACTCTACGACATTTATCTGCAACCAACTGACTGGCTCAATCTAAACCAATGAATGCACGTGAACGTTTTCTGGCGGCCGCCCATTGTCGAGCGGTTGATCGTCCGCCGATCTGGCTCATGCGCCAGGCGGGGCGTTATCTGCCCGAATACCGTGCGCTCAAAGCACAGCATGACTTCGTCACGATGGTGCGCACTCCAGAACTAGCTGCAGCAGTCACTATTCAACCGCTGCAACGCTTCCCGCTGGATGCCGCAATTATTTTTTCTGACATTCTGGTCATTCCCGAAGCACTTGGCCAAGGCTACCATTTTCGCGATGAGGGTGGTATCGGCATGGACTATCTGCTGGATTCACCGCAAAAAATTGCTGCGCTCGATTCATCCAAGGTCAGCGAGAGACTGCGCTATGTCGCCAGCGCACTTGAACAGACCCGCACAAAAATAGGCGATGAAACTGCCCTGCTGGGCTTCTGCGGGTCACCGTGGACACTGGCCTGCTACATGGTTGAAGGCGGCTCTGCCAAAGATTTTATCGCCATCAAACAACTGGCATGGGATCAGCCCGAGCACTTTCAACACCTCATGCAGACACTTACCGATGCGATCATCTGCTATCTGCACATGCAAGTTGATGCGGGTGCCGATGCGCTGCAAATTTTTGACTCCTGGGGAGCGATTTGCCCGGCAACGCACTACGAAGCATGGTCCTTGCGTTGGATCCGCCAAATCATTCGTGCGCTCAAACAACGCGTGCCGGTGATCCTCTATGCCAAAGGCATGGGGCATAAAGCGAGTGACCAAATCAGCACCGGCGCCGCTATCCTGAGCGTTGACTGGAGCATTAATCTGCGTGGCATGCGCCATTCACTAGGTCACGGCACCGCCGTGCAAGGGAATCTCGATCCTGCGGTATTGACCACCACTCCAGCGATCACTCGCATCGAAGCGCAACGCGTGCTGGACCAGGCCGGCACCCAACCGGGCTTCATTTTCAACCTCGGGCACGGCATGGTCCCCGCCGCCAAAATCGAATGTGTCGAAGCCTTAATGGAAGTCGTCACCGGCCAACAGCATGCTCAAGTTCAATTTAAGTAAATGAATGTATCCACCGATCCCTTAGCAAACAAGACCTGCATCATCGGTGCGGGCCTGAGCGGCCTGGCCCATGCCTGGGAACTGCAGCGTCATGGCAAACCCTGCCGGGTACTCGAACAAAATACATCCGCTGGCGGTGTAATGCGCAGTTATCGAGCCGGCGCTTATCTGGCCGAAGAAGGGCCGCATTCGATCCTGCTCAACAGTCTCGAAATCGAACGCTTTCTCGACAGCATTCCGGAGTTGAATGCCAACATCATCGAAGCCCAACCGGCCGCGAACAAGCGCTTTATTGTACGCCGTAGTAAGCCACATGCCGTGCCGACGGGACCCGTTTCGGCCATCACCACACCACTCTGGTCGTTGGCAGCCAAGTTGCGCGTGCTCAAAGAACCCTTGGTTTCAGCCGCCCCAGCGGAGCGTGAACAAAGCGTGGCCGAATTCGTGCGCCGACGCCTCGGTGACGAGCTCTACCGCTATGCAATCAACCCACTGGTCGGTGGTATCTATGCCGGTGATCCAGAACAACTCTCGCTCCGTTACGGCTTCCCGAAGCTGTACGCGCTGGAGCAAAATTATGGCGGATTGATCCGCGGAGCCATTGCCAAACTGAGAGCCACACGTGCCTCAACAGGCCCACAGCCGCGCAAGCGCATCATCTCGTTTAAACACGGCATGGCCGAGTTAACGCAAAAAATCGCCACTGCCCTGGGTGCGCACTTGCATACCGGTGTATCGATCCAATCCATATGTAAGGCTGATGGGCAGTGGCAGGTCAGATGGTCAGAGGCCGCACACAGCGTGCATGAGGAATGCTTTGAGCACCTCATCCTGACTGTGCCGGCATATCAGCTCGGCCAACTGCCCTTCGAAGCCATGCTGCAAGACCAGCTCAGTCGCATCCCTAGCATTGATTATGCGCCGGTTTCGGTGCTGAGCCTGGGGTTTAAACGCAGCGATGTTGCCCATCCGATCGACGGATTTGGCGTATTAGTGCCGGAATGCGAAAACCGCCGCATACTTGGCGTGCTATTTCCGTCCAGCTTTTTTCCCGGGCGTGCGCCCGAGGACGAAGTATTGCTGACCGTATTTGTCGGCGGCGAACGTCAGCCCGACTATGCCAGCGCGGATACTGCTGCGCTGCAAACCATGGTACTTCCGGAACTTGAGCAGCTCCTCGGGGTACAGGGCCAGCCGACGTTCGTGCACCACAAGCACTGGGAACGAGCCATCCCGCAGTATAAATTGGGCTACGGCGCAGTGCTTGATACGATACAAGCGATCGAACAAGCGCATCCGGGCCTTACCTTGGCAGGTAACTATCGCACCGGCATCTCGGTTACTTACTGCCTTGAAGCCGCCCTTAAGCACGTAAACTAATCCCTGCTTATACCTGACTGGAACCGCCCCCCTGCCCTCTCATGCCTGATACGCACCAACAAATCGCCCAATTACGTGCTGAGATCGCCCAGCACGATCGCCTTTACTATCAACTGGCGAAGCCCGAAATCGACGACCAGGCCTATGATCGCCTCAAAGCACACCTGGCCGCACTTGAATCGGCCCATCCTGAATTTGACTTTGGTGAGTCCCCGAGTCAACAAATCGGCGATGACCGTCTCGACGCCTTTGAAAGCTATCGGCACCGCAAGCCCATGCTCAGCTTGGACAACACCTACACCATGGATGAACTGATCGAATTCGGTCGCCGCCTCGAAAAACGCTTTCCAGACCATTTACTCAGTTACTTGGTTGAACCCAAAATCGACGGCGTTGCCGTCAGCCTGACCTATGAGCAGGGTGAATTCGTGCGTGCGGTTTCACGCGGCAATGGCACCGCCGGCGATGACATCACGCAAAACGTCCGCAGCATTGCAGGCATTCCTGCCAGGATAGCACACGCACCCGATATTCTTGAAGTACGCGGCGAAATTTATATGGGTCACGAAGAATTTGAGCGCATCAATGCACAGCGCCAAGCACAGGATCAATCCCTCTATGCCAACCCGCGCAACCTGGCCGCCGGCACTGTCAAACTGCTTGATCCAACTGAAGCACGTGCCCGCACACTCAATATTGTACTATATGGAGTGGGCGCTTGCCAGCCAGCCAGCTATTTCAAGCACCAGGCAGAAATTCGGGAGGCACTGCAACAATGGGGCTTTGCTGTATTGGAAAAAGTCTGGCTGGTCGACGGGGTTGAATCGGCCTGGGAGGCGATCGAACAATTAAACACCTTACGACAAGGCTTTGGCTATCCAACCGACGGCGCGGTGGTGAAGCTCAACGACTTTCGCCTGCAAGACGAAGCTGGCGAGACTGCAAAAGCGCCACGCTGGGCGATCGCCTACAAATTCGAAGCTGAACAAGCCGAGACCTTGCTCAAAGAAATCAGTTTACAGATCGGTCGCACCGGCGTCGTCACGCCAGTCGCGATCCTGCAGCCCGTACAACTGGCGGGCACCCTCGTATCTCGCGCAAGCTTGCACAATGAAGACGAGATCCGCCGCAAAGACATCCGTCCCGGTGACACCGTGCGGGTACAAAAGGCTGGTGAAATCATCCCGCAAGTGCTTGGCGTCATCGCCGACAAACGACCTAGTGATAGCAAAGCCTTCGACTTCGAGGCACATTTGCAAGCACTCGGCATCGTCGCCGCACGGGCCCCCAACCAGGCCGTTTGGCGCCTCATCAATAAAACCGACCCGATTCGCCAACAACGCGCACTCCAACATTTCGCGAGTCGTGTGTGCATGGATATCGACAGCCTTGGCAGCGCAGTGATTGAACAACTCGTGTCGCGCGGCCTGGTACAAACGGTGGCAGACCTATATACACTGCAAGCGGATCAATTACTGGCACTCGACAAATTTGCTGAAAAATCGGCCACTAATTTAATCGCTGCGCTAGCAGCTAGTAAAACCCGTGCACTGTGGCAACTCATTCACGGTCTGGGGATTCCTCACATTGGCAAACAATCAGCCAAAGACCTCGAAGCACATTTCGAATCACTGGATGCCATCGCCGAGGCAAGTGAAGAATCCCTGCAAGCAGTTGATGGCGTCGGCTCGACCATGGCGCAAAGTATACATGCATGGTTTAGCGAGCCTGAACACATCACACTGATTAACCGTTTGCGCGAATACGGACTCAATTTCCAATCCACACGCAGTGCAAGCAGTGACAGCCTACTGGCCGGTAAAGTTTTTGTGCTGACCGGATCCTTGCCCAGCCTGACACGTAGCGAGGCCGGCACACTGATTGAACAAGCAGGCGGACGAACCAGTTCCAGTGTCAGCCAAAACACTCACTATGTGATCGCCGGTGAAGCAAGCGGTTCAAAATACAGCAAAGCAGTCAAGCTCGGCATCCCTATTCTCGATGAAGATGCATTTAAAGCGATGCTTGCAAATACCACAGGCACACGGCCTGAATCTCAAACAAGCCCGGTGTAGTCATGACTCTACCAGCGATCCATCAACTCTTACTCGATCAGCCACTGATCGCACTATTTACCATCATTGCATCCGGGCTTCTGCTCGGCAATATCAGCGTTAAAGGGATCCATCTCGGCAGTTCAGGCGTCTTATTTACGGCCTTATTGGCCGGCCACCTCGGCTACCAAATTCCGGGCGGCATCGGCACGCTTGGCCTCGTGTTATTCATGTATTGTGTGGGCATCGGGGCTGGCGGCCGCTTTTTTAGCTCCGTGGCACGTGACGGTGCTACACTGGCAAAACTGGCCGGTATAATTGTTGCTACCGGTGGCCTGATCACCTGGATTGGCGCGACACTCTTAGATTTACCGGTGGATCTGGCAACCGGGATTTTTGCCGGCTCACTGACCAGCACACCGGCCCTAGCCGCTGCAACCGAAGGCTTAAAACACGGTGCATCCGGCGTCAGTATCGGCTATGGCATCGCATATCCAATCGGTGTGATCGGCATTGTGGTATTTGTCCAAGTGTTACCACGTGTATTGAAGCACGATCTGACCGCCCTTGCGGCTCACCATCCAGCAAGCCACACAAGCGATGAGCACGTGATCACCATCTTGGTGGAAGTCACCAACAAAAATATAATCGGGCAAAAAATCGCTGATGCGGCAATCAATCATTTGAGCGCCTGTCAGATCTCACGTATTTTAAAACACGATCAACTGGTACCGCTCAGCTACGACGATGTCTTCAGCGAGGGACAGTTGCTGCTGTTGGTCGGCCGCAGCAGAGAAATGACCCTTGCGATCGACTATCTGGGCAAACGCAGTGAGCGCAATATACTTAGAGATACCGAAAACGAACGTTGCAACTTACTGGTAACCAAGCGAACGATCGCGGGCAAATCGATTCGTGACCTTGCCCCACTTAAAAATTATGGAGTCGTCATCACCCGCATCACGCGTCACGGCCTGACATTTGTGCCCAATACGGCAACCCTGATTGAGACGCATGACAACCTCACCGTGGTCGGTCGCAACGACGATCTAAAAACATTTGCCGAAACAATCGGGCATCGCAGTCAGGCCATTGATTCGACTGATTTGCTATCACTCTCAGCCGGACTAAGCCTGGGCATCGTCGCCGGCTTGATCCCGCTCGGACTGCCCGGCAGCACCCCCGTCACACTCGGTCTGGCCGGTGGTCCACTGCTGGTGGCCCTATTGCTCGGGCATTACGGCAAAGTCGGTCACATCGTCGGCCATATTCCACGGCCAACCCGCCTCCTCCTACAGGATCTAGGACTGGTTTTTTTCCTCGCCAATGCCGGCATTGGCGGTGGTGTATCGCTGGTAGATACGGTTCAGCAATATGGTATCGCCCTGTTTGGACTCGCTATGCTGATCAGCATTGTGCCACTGGTGGTCGCATGGCCGCTAGCCCGCACATATTTCAAGCTCGACCCCTTACAATCACTCGGCGGCATATGTGGCGGTATGACCTCCACTCCGGCACTCGGCGCAATCACCGCGAAGACCGATTCACAGGTACCGATTATCAGTTATGTCGCCGCTTATCCGATCGCATTGATTGTAATGATCATGGTGGCAAAAATTCTGATTGGACTGCTGGTATAACAGGTCCAGCGTATGATACGCGGTAGCCTTATCTTGCCAAAATATCGATCAGTTCCGCATATAATCGGCTCAACTCAGGCATCGTTAGGCCGAGCGCCTGGCCGCGGCGCAGAGGCTCACCGAAAATCGCCTCAAGCTCGACTGGCCGCCCCGCCATAAAATCAATCAAAGACGATGGACGATAGGCCCCCATCGTGGCGGTCACATCGAACTGCGCCTGTAGAAAAGAATCCGTAATCAGATGACCACACAGCGCTGCGGCGGCTTGAATCTCTTCCATCAAGTGCCGTGCTCGTTGTACCAGCGAGGCATCGGCCAGAATTAAATCCGTACTGATCCCACCCGCCGCAATGGCCAAGCCATTAAACGGTATATTCCAACAAAGTTTGCGCCAAAGCACCAGATCCAGCAGCGGTGACATGCGAGTGTTGACCCCAGCTGCGGCAAATATCGAGACCACTTCGGCGGCAGCCTCAGGCCAGCGATCCTTGAGTGAACCAATCTCGACACGGCCGGGCAAATAATTCTCCACCACCGCCGGGGCGATTCGATTCACACAGACAAAACACAAGCCTGCCAACACCGGATTTTGCGGAAAATGGTGCGCAAAAAACTCAGCATTACCTAGGCCATTTTGCAAGCTGAGCAAGGCGGTACGTCCAGGCTCCACCAGGGCACCTAGGCTCGGTAACAGCTGTGCATTGGCGGTTGCTTTCGCAGCGATCATTACACAATCGACCGGTCCGATTAAAGCAGCATCTTGCTGAATTGCAAGCGGCCGAACACGCTGCGTGTCATTCAATGCCTGCGAATCCGCATCGACCATGTGAATCTGAATACCGTCGGCACAGAGTGCGCGGTAATCAGAACGAGCGAGCACCTGCAAGGCGATGCCGGATTTGGCCAATAATGCGCCGTAATACAACCCGATGGCTCCGGGTCCGACCAAGGCCCACTGCTTCATTTCGCTCATAGGCCGCACACTTACAAACACACTGTCGAATCTGAGAGTGCGGTCAATTTGTCTGGATAATCCAGGGTATAATGCAAGCCTCGACTTTCTTTACGCTGTAAGGCACAATCCACAATCAAGGCTGCTACTAGAATCATGTTGCGCAATTCGAGCAAGCTCTCGTCCACCTTAAAATTCCAGTAATACTCATTGATCTCTCGCTCCAGATTCTGAATCCGTGTGCGTGCCCGTTGAAGGCGTTTGCTTGAGCGCACGATGCCCACATAGTCCCACATCGTGCGTTTTAGCTCATCCCAATTATGCAACAACACCACGCGCTCGTCTGAATCCTGCATATCGCCATCGATCCATTCAGGCAAAGGCTCAAGAGTTGAATCGCATGTCTGGATATAATCAACCACTGCGCGAGCACCACGACTTGCCATCACTACCGCTTCAAGCAAGGAATTACTGGCCAAACGATTCGCACCATGCAGACCGGTGCAGGTCACTTCGCCGCAGGCATATAGACCCGACAGGGACGTTTCACCACTTAAATTGGTGCTGACCCCGCCACACAGGTAATGCGCTGCCGGCACCACGGGAATCATATCTTTTTCCAAATAGATGCCGTGGCGCATACAATATTCATAAATATTGGGGAAACGCTGACGTAACGCCTGACCAGATTTGCCCCGCACGTCCAGCCACACATGGCGGGCTCCGGATTGCTTCATTTCAGCATCAATTGCCCGCGCCACGATATCGCGTGGTGCCAGATCCTTACGCGGATCATACCGATCCATGAAAGCCTCACCGTTTAGATTGCGCAAGATTGCGCCCTCGCCGCGAATCGCCTCACTGATCAGGAAACGATCAAAATCCGTGGTATACAATGCAGTTGGATGAAACTGAATAAACTCCATGTTACGAATCTCAACACCCGCCCGATAAGCCATTGCAATGCCATCGCCTGTTGCGATAAACGGATTAGTGCTGTACTGGTAGACCTGGCCGATCCCTCCGGTTGCAAGCAGCACTGCAGCAGCACTAAAGGTTTCGACTACAGCACTCTGCGTATTGAGCGCATATAGCCCAAGTACACGATCTCCAGTTCCTGAAACACTATACCCCAACTTACGCAGCTTCGCTACAGTAATTAACTCAATCGCAAAATAATGCTCATAGGTATCGATATTGACGGTGTTGCTGACCTCATGCAGCAGCGCAGTTTCAATCGCTTTACCGGTAATATCTTTGACGTGCAGGATACGGCGCTTAGAGTGTCCACCTTCTTTACCGAGTGACACGCTGCCATCTTCCAACTGAGTGAACACGACACCGCGGTGCACCAACTCTTCAATACTCGCAGCACCATCAGTCAAAATTTCACGCACCGCCGCCTCATCGCATAATCCATCCCCCGCGTTAAGTGTATCCGCCACATGCATCTCCACTTCATCGCTCTGCGAAGTCACTGCGGCAATGCCGCCCTGTGCATAATTAGTGTTCGATTCGGCCGAATTTTTTTTGGTAATAATGGCAACACGTCGCCCGGCCTCGGCAACTTTGAGCGCAAAACTTAAGCCAGCAATGCCGCTACCAACAATGACAACATCATAAAAATTGGACATGATTCAATTCAATGCAAGAATATTCAAACCGTTGCGAGCGCAGACAGCTACAGCGCGATATTATCGATTAAGCGGATTTGATCGATCCATACTGCGACACATACCATATGCCGACCAGGCACAATTTCGCGACCAGCTGGCTGCATGGTGTCGCGATCTACAACCTGCACATAGATCACTCGCATACGACGGGCGATTGACAGATTGTGGGTAATTTCAGCCACGACACGATCTACACTGCGAACCTCATCGACCTGCACCATCTGTCGTGCGACCAGCAGTGCCTGGTAAATACTCAGTGCCTCGGTCCGTTGTGCATCACTCAGATATTGATTACGAGAACTTATTGCCAGACCGTTTGAATCACGCTGGGTTGGCCCAATCACAATTTCAGTGGGGATGTTGAGATCTGTCACCATTTTTTGAATGAGCGCACATTGCTGTGCGTCTTTTTGGCCAAATACCGCAACATCTGGTCGAGTGATGTTAAATAACTTCAAGCATACCGTTGCGACTCCACAAAAATGAGTTGGCCGGGAAATTCCACATAGGCCCGAACTGATCCGCTCTTCGCTAACATGAGTCGAATAGCCCTGCGGATACATATCATCTACGCTTGGGTGAAACACCATATCCACTCCCCGCTCCGTACATTTGGCCAAATCCGACTCCAGCGCTCGCGGATAACGCTCAAAATCTTCATTCGGTCCGAACTGGGTGGGATTGACAAAAATCGAAACGATGACCTTATCAACCCGTTCTTTTGCAATATCAATCATACAAAGATGCCCCTCATGCAGGCAGCCCATAGTCGGCACCAGTCCGATTAGACGGCCGCTGGAGCGCAGACCGATGCTATGAGATTGCATTTCGTTGACTGATTGAATTGTTTGCATTACACCTTTCAATTGATACTAGGTCTATTTCACAGCTTACCACAACATTAATCAGAAACTAAACATTCACCGACGCTCAATTTGTAGCGCTCTGTTGAATGTATTTAATCATCCATTATTCAGTATGAGCGAGTCATATATTCAAAACCTGTTTGCCGAGCGCATTGGCGGCAATCAGTACGGAAAATCCACGGCGATCTATAAGTTTGAGAAAATTAAACGTGCCAAGAATGCGGCCAAGGCGGCCAAGCCGGAAGTCGATTTGATCGATATGGGCGTAGGTGAGCCAGACGAAATGGCCTTCCCGATCGTTGTGCACGCGCTGCAAGAGGCAGCCGCACGACCTGAAAACCGTGGCTATGCAGATAACGGTGGGGATGCATTCAAGACAGCAGCAGCTGACTACATGGCAGATGTTTTCGGTGTAAGCGATATCGATCCGGCTACCGAGGTAGTACACTCAATCGGCTCGAAGACGGCTCTCTCCATGATTCCCGCCTGCTTCATCAATCCAGGTGATGTTGTGCTGATGACTGTGCCTGGCTATCCGGTGCTGGGCACCCACGCCCAATATCTCGGTGGCGAGGTGTACAATATGCCGCTCAAAGCTGCCAATAATTTCCTGCCCGAGTTGGATGCAATCCCTGCCGACATTCTCGCCAGAGCCAAAATTATGGTGCTCAACTACCCGAATAATCCGACCGGTGCATCCGCAACGCTTAAATTCTTCGAACAAGCCGTCGCCTTTGCCAAAGCCAATCAGTTGATCATCCTGCAGGACGCTGCGTATGCATCGCTCATCTTCGCAGGCCAAGCACTTTCAATCTTTCAAATCGAGGGTGCCAAGGAAGTCGCCATTGAGCTACACTCGCTCTCTAAAAGCTACAACATGACCGGCTGGCGTATCGGCTTCGTGGTGGGCAATCCCTTGATCGTGCGAGCCTACGCGGACATCAAGGATAATTCCGATTCCGGGCAGTTCCTCGCGATTCAACAAGCTGCATCGGTCGCCCTGGCAAATCCTCAGATCACGACCGAGATCGCCAGCAAATATTCACGTCGTATGGATCTGCTGGTCGACGCGCTCAATCAGGTCGGCTTCAATGCAACCAAACCGAAAGGTAGTTTCTTTCTATATGTTGCCGCGCCCAAATCAGCCACAATTGATGGCCAAACCACCGAATTTGAATCTGCTGAAGCCTGTAGCCAATGGCTGATTACCGAGGAACTGATCAGCACGGTCCCTTGGGATGATTGTGGCCACTTCATCCGCTTTTCGGTAACTTTCGCCGCTCAAGGTGAGGCCGCCGAACAGGCAATTGTCATGGAAATTAGTCAACGTTTGGCGAAATACAGCTTCACATTCTAAGACATTGATGACTGAGAGGGAGCATACGGATCGAATTGCCTGATGCAATGAGCAAGCAAACCGCCTCGCTCATGGGATATCAACCGTAGATTGACCGGGGTTGGTGATGGAAATTTCTCCCGTCCACAGACATTTGCATTTACTGGAATCATTTAATGCTTTGACATTGCCGATCTTGACGGTTGCTGAACCGGGTGACCAGGGAGTTACTGTATTTGGCACACAGGGCATTGGGGTCAATACCCCGGATGCCGCAGAAGTCGCGGCAGAAACCGCTGGATTGGTGGTCGTAGTGCACATGCCAAAAGTTGAAATATTCACTACAGGCTTGTAGTCCATAATCGTGGCTGCAACTGTGCCTACATTACCAGCATTCACCTGAAGCAAGGCATGTGTTGCGACTAAAGAACAAGGTGCCGTGCCTTTGGAACAGGTCATTAGCGCACCAGTACAAACTTGTTTTGCCATAATTAATCAACTACTAAACTTTGCCTAATATTCACAAAGTTAACGTAAAGCCCTTAATCTGCAAGCAAATACTTTGATTGATTAAATGAAATGATGCGATGCGCCTTGGCTAGGCATTTTGCTTTTGTGGGGTGGTTTAGCACGATACGGATGGCTGCACAATCAGCCGCACCTGATGGTTCTGATCAAAAAACGCTTGAGCAAATGCTGCCATTTGCTGCACGTTCACCTGGTCGAGCTTTCGCGCATGCTCGGCATCATCATCCACAGGCAAGCCATAGGTGAGATTAATTGCGGCATGCATCGCACGTGCGCCAATCGTCTGTCGCCCCATTGATCGCGCAGCCTTCAAACGGTTGCGACAACGCGCCAACTCATCCTCAGTCAATTCACCGGCACGGACACGTGCAATTTCAGCATTAATCTCGGCCACGACTGCCGTGGTCTGGCTCGGGTGCGTGCCGGCATAAAAGACAAACATACTGCTATGCAAACCGACCATCCGGCTCGACCCAACATAATAAGCCATACCGGCATCCTCACGCACACGCTCAAACAACCGACTCGACATACCACTAAACAATTCATTCAACATTTCCCCGACAACATAGTGCTCATGTTGAACACCTACGTCTGGATAAGCCTGAAGGACTAGCGCTTGCTCACGATCCATCGGCTCCAATACATCGACTGATTGAGCCGGGCCCAGATACGGCAGACTTTGATCCAGCTCAAACGGCAAAGTTCGGATCTCTGATTCCAGTAAAGGCTCAAGGCGCTGTTGCACCTGTACCGGGTCAAAATCACCACTCACCGAGAGAACGATATTGGGCGCTGTGACCAACCGCTCACAGTGAGCCAGCAGATCTGCACGAGTCAAGTGCTGCAAATCAACCATACGCCCACTTGAAGCGACTGCAAAAGGATGCGTCCCAAAGAAACGCTCACGCAACTTGCGCATCCCGTAGTCGAAAATCTCGTCGTCGTCTTCTTTTAAACCAGCAATTTGTGCCTCTAATTCGGTACGTAAAGTCGCTTCTGCAAAAATCGGGCAAGTCAAAGCATCACTCAACAACTCAAGTGCCAGGCCAAGATCTGGCGGCAGCACCTCAAGTGCAAAACTCAGCGTATTATTGCCACCAGTGGCTGAGAAACTTCCGCCAATGCCATCAATCAAATTAGAAATTTCGGCGGCACTACGGTTAGCGGTATCCTTGGTCAACAATTCGGCCAGCAACTCTGAAATCCCCCGTTGATTTACCGGCTCATACAAGGGGCCGCCACGCATCACACAGCGAATGTGCACCTTTGGCAGGCGCTTATCTTGCTGCAGTAGCAGACGTGCGCCACTCTTGAATTCTACCAATTCGAATGGATCCAGGCTTAACACCTCGGCCATATCGGACGACTCAAGCATTGCAGTTACAGGCTTCGGCCCAAGTGTAACCGCCGACAAGGTTTCTGGGATCAGATACACACCGGCTACGGTTTGTAATTCACTCGCAGTGAGCGATTGTAGGTGCTGTAGATAGCGGCGACCGTAATGGATATCGCCAATCACCACCTCACCGAGGCCCAGGCGGGAAGCCTGTCCACTCATGGTCTTGCGCCCATTAATTTCAGCACTCAAGGCCTGACGTCGTGCTTTCTCAAGCACGACGTCACTCAAGCCGGACTCACTAACATTGCGAATAACGGTGTGAATCGCCGCTTCCACCTCGCCCTGTTTGGCAGCATCACAAACATAGGAAATCCAAAATAATCCACAGGCGCCCGGATTCCAATTACGGCAATCAATATAATGCACCAGCTTTTGTTGATTGCGTAAACCTTCCCACAGCAGCGAACTCTCACCGCCGCCCAGCGCATGCGCCAGAGCATCCAAACAGGGCGAATCTGGATGGCTCAAATGCGGCACTTTAAAGCCCAGACTACCTCTAAAGATATTGTAATCACCCGTGATATCCTCGCGACGCGATGCCAGTTGCACAGCCTCTTGCTGTACTTGAATCGGTGCCAAACGTCCACGTGGCACCTGACCAAAGGTGGCTTCGACCGCAGTCAGACACTCTTTCGGCGTAACGGCACCGACAATTGATATCACCATATTGTTCGGCACGTATCGGGATTTGTAATAGGCACTCAATTCATCGCGCGTGATTTGTTGGTACAGCCCACGATGCCCAATCACCGGTTCGCGATACGGATGCGATTGAAACGCGGTACGAAACAGTGCCTGACTAAGCTGGCTATCTGGATCATCCAGCCCCATATCAATCTCCCGTAAAATAACATCGCGCTCACGCTCAACCTCTGCTGCTGGCAAAATTGAATGTAACACCAGGTCAGATAGCACATCCACTATCTGTGCAAACGCCTGAGCGGGCGCATCGATATAATAAACTGTGCGATCAAAGCTAGTATAGGCATTGATCCCACCACCCATGGCATGTACCTCACGACTGATCTGCTTAGCACTGCGACGGGCAGTACCTTTAAACAGTAAATGCTCAAGGTAATGAGACAGTCCGGAGCCAATCAAAACATCTTCATGAATACTGCCGGTCTTGACCCACACTTGCACCGATACCACCTCACTGGAAAAATCGGGGCGTTGTAGCAACGTGAGTCCATTTGCCAATATATGACGCTCGACCGGCGCTTTAAATAGACGTTCGATAATAGCATGCGAAGCTGCTGCAGAGAGATGCGTGGCTGAAATATCCATAGATTCGATTTAATGCGTTCGGGTGGTAGCGTATTCTGGATATATAGGATCAACAGAAACGGCCGTCTCAAGCCGTGAACCTAGCAAAACAGCCGTGTGCGGCGACATTTTTACACAAACTAGCGTCTTACAATGCGGCGATTGCAGCGTTAAAGAGTGCGCTGGGACGCATTGCGACTTCGGCTAAGGCAGGATCTGGCCGATAATAACCACCAAGGTCCACCGGCGTGCCTTGTCCCGCGTTTAATTCATCGACAATCGTTGCCGCATTGGCAGTAAGTATTGCGGCTAATGCAGCAAAACGGGCTTGCAAGGTAGCATCTTTATTCTGAGCGGCAAGTGCCTGTGCCCAAAAAAGAGCCAGATAGAAATGACTGCCACGATTATCCAGTTCATGCACTTTACGCGAGGGTGACTTATTCTCAGCAAGAAACTGTGCATTGGCCACATTCAGGGCATCTGCGAGGATTTGCGCCCTAGTGTTGCCAAATACAATGGCCAGATGTTCCAATGACGCGCCCAGGGCGAGAAATTCTCCAAGCGAGTCCCAGCGCAGATGATTCTCTTGTTCAAATTGCTGCACATGCTTGGGCGCCGAACCACCGGCACCGGTTTCGAACAGGCCACCGCCATTCATCAGCGGCACAATCGATAGCATCTTTGCACTAGTGCCCAGTTCGAGAATCGGGAAGAGGTCGGTTAGATAGTCACGTAGTACATTACCCGTTACCGAAATGACATCTTTGCCTTGCTTGACACGTTGTAATGTAAGCTGAGTCGCTTCAATCGGGGCCAAGATGTGGATGTCGAGCCCAGTGGTATCGTGATCCTGCAAATACAACTCCACTTTCTGAATTAGCTGCACATCGTGTGCACGGTCCTGATTAAGCCAGAAAATCGCCGGCGTGCTACTGGCGCGGGCACGCGTGACGGCCAGCTTCACCCAGTCGCGAATCGGTGCATCCTTGACCTGGCAGGCCCGCCAAATATCGCCCTGCTCAACCACATGCTCCAGAAGCACCGTACCCGTGGCATCCACCACACGAACCGTACCATCGCTCGGCATTTCGAAAGTCTTATCATGCGAACCATATTCTTCGGCCTTTTGTGCCATGAGTCCAACATTCGACACCGAACCCATGGTGCTCGGGTCAAATGCACCGTTGCGCTTACAAAAATCAATTGTCGCTGCATACACTCCAGCGTAACAACGATCTGGAATGACGAAATTGGCATCTTGCAAGACCCCCTCCTTGTTCCACATCTGGCCGGAAGTACGAATCGCAGCCGGCATTGACGCATCAATGATCACATCACTGGGCACATGCAGATTGCTGATCCCCTTGTTAGAATCCACCATCGCCAAATCCGGACGCTTGGCATAAATCGCTGCAATATCAGCTTCAATGGCTGCCCATTGATCAGGCGGAAGTGTTTGCAGCTTGGTGTATAGATCCTTGCAACCGTTTCGTACATCCACACCCAATTCGGCAATAAGCTCAGCATGTTTTTCAAACAGCTCTTTAAAAAATACTTGAACCGCATGACCAAAAATAATCGGGTCGGATACCTTCATCATGGTCGCTTTCATGTGCAGTGAAAACAAAATGCCTGCCGCCTCGGATGCCTCCATCTCTGCCGCAAGGAACTCGCGCAGGGCCCGCACACTCATAAAGGTAGCATCCAGCACTTCACCTGTTTGCAGTGCAAAATGATCTTTCAATACGGTCACCTGACCATCCGGGGCAAGTAGTTCGATCTTGGCAGTGGTTGCCGCAGGAATCGTGAGCGACTGCTCGTTGGCAAAGAAATCACCTACAGCCATACTAGAAACCTTGGACTTGGAATCGGCTGTCCAGGCACCCATACGGTGTGGATTATTTTTTGCGTATTGCTTCACGGCAGCCGCCGCACGGCGATCCGAATTGCCCTCGCGAAGCACTGGATTGACTGCGCTGCCTTTAATTGAATCATAAATCGCTTTGACACGCTGTGCCTCTTCGCTGTTCGCCTCTTCTGGATAATTCGGTAGCGCATAACCTTTGGCCTGAAGCTCGGCGATAGCAGCATTCAGTTGCGGCACAGACGCAGAAATATTCGGCAACTTAATGATATTCGCATCCGGCTCCTTGACCCACTCGCCAAGTGCCGCCAAGGCGTTCTCGACGCGTTGTGCTTCACTTAACACATCTGGAAAGTTGGCCAATATACGACCCGACAATGAAATATCACAAGCTTCAACTGCAATCCCTGCGGCACTAGTGTAAGCCTCAATAATCGGCAGCAGGGAATACGTAGCCAAGGCCGGCGCTTCATCTGTGATTGTGTAAATAATTTTAGCTTTATCGCTCATCATAAAAATACCGATTGGGCCTGCAGATTAAAGTGTGGCACAAAAACGCTTGAGGCGCTCAAGTCCCTTTTCGATGACATCATCCGAAGTCGCATAACTCAAACGCATATAGCCTTCCGCGCCAAACGCATCACCGGGCACCACCGCCACCTGCTCGGTCTCAAGCAAACGACTGGCAAACGCATTTCCAGAGATGCCAAATGAGTCTATTTTAGGGAATAAATAGAAAGCGCCTTGGGCACGTGCACACGTAATGCCCGGAATTGAAGTGAGCCCCTCAAGCAGGCGCAAACGCCGTCGATCGAAGACTTCAAGCATCTGATTGACTGCATGCAGTGACTGATCCCAGTGCTGTAATGCGGCAAGCGCACCATACTGAGCAAAGGTCGTCGCATTCGAACTGGTTTGGCTCTGTAAATTCGCCACCGCTTGTGCGATCGGCAAGGGAGCCATTAAAGTTCCCAGGCGCCAGCCGGTCATTGAAAATGTCTTACTGAACCCAGCCACAGTAATCACTGCATTGGCGGCTTCCTGCGAAAACGATGCCGGACTCACTTGTTCGACGCCGTCATAGAGCAGGTACTCATAGATTTCGTCAGACATGATATAGATACCCGCTTCCAGCGCAACTTCAAGCAAGGCGCGTAACTCAGCTGGCGAATAAATTGCTCCGGTCGGATTTGAGGGGCTGTTAATAATCAGTAGGCGAGTCTTCGGTGTAATTGCCTCACGCAGCTGATCCGGAGTGATTTTAAAGCCACTCTCTTGCCCAGAAAAAAGACTCTTGGGCACACCGCCGGCCAGTTTAACCATCTCCGGATAGCTGACCCAATAAGGTGCCGGAATGATCACCTCATCGCCGGGACTAATCACTGCCAAAATCCCAAGGTAGCAAGAATACTTGCCACCGGGGCTAACCACGACTTGAGCCGCTGAGACCCCGTCGATTCGATTGTACTGCCGATAGTGTTGGGCAAGTGCATCACGTAAGGCGGGGATCCCGGGTGCAGGTGCGTACTTGGTCTTGCCATCACGGATCGCTTGAATGCACGCTTCCTTAATGAATTCGGGAGTGTCAAAATCCGGTTCACCAGCACCAAACCCACACACATCTTGGCCCGCGGCCTTGAGTTCTTTCGCTTTCGAATCAACTGCCAGCGTTGGTGAAGGTGCTATATTGTCAGCCCAGGTAGATAATTTAGCTTGGTTTGTCATCACAGAAAATACGTTGTTTGTCCATTCGTATAAATGGTACTGCGTTGAGCACGTAAATATTTAATTATGAAAAACCACTGGGAAAAACAAGCATGTCATCCGATGAGGACGGTCGACATCATACCTTTAAACGTTGATACCCAAATTAAATTAGCGATGAAGCCTTATAACATATCAAATAATGCGGCAGATATCTCTGGAGCCGGACGATGACTATTCGGATCAAATACCGCATCATCAAAGATCAAACCGAGACTTGCAGCCTTCACCTTAAAGCTCGTTGCGTCTTTGCTCTGCACATCTTTCAACTCAATTTCTTTTACAATATGCTGCCCTTGAATTTTTTTTAACCCACGCACGGTAAAGCGAGAGCGCAAGCGGTCTGTTTGTTCCAACACGTCAACTTGGAGCAAAGCATCATAAGCATCATCCAATACAATGCGTACTGCCGTGATGCCATTTTGATCGGCCAAACAACCGATCGGTGCCTGCATTAAAAACCGCTGCCCGATGCGACTCAGTACACGCACAGGCCCCTCATATGAATACTCATCCCAAAACACAAATGGCATCTGCAGATCAAAGGGGGTATACAGCACACCTGCAAAAACAGGCTCAAATAATGCACCATCCGTAATCAAAACAAAGGCATCGGTCGCTTGGCAACGCATCCACGCCTGAGGGGATGCCCCATTTTGAACAATCATTTCAACGGGTGAACGCTTGATAGCTGGATCCTTGCCAATGTATTCAGGAAATAATTTAAAACGACTCACAGGCCCGCGCTCATTCCACGATCCATACAGAATTCCTTGATGCCGAACGGTAGGTCCTTTGCGCGGCTTGTGCTCCAACTGAAACTGAAAACAAAAATCACCCACCAAGCGCTGCATACGAAACAACTGCATACGTCGAACCGCTTCCTCCGGCTCAATGCGCTCCATCATTCGGGAGCGCTCGCCATCAATACCGGCACGCTGAGCTACGCACACATGCGCACAACAGATACACCCAAAACCGAGTGCTAGCCCGAGAAGCGTTGGTCTGAAAGTTAACAGATAATGTAAGACGATTTTTGTCGTGCGCATCACTTCGAGCTCGGCATAAGCTCCAGACTTGTGGCCTCAGGCACAAGCACTGGAGTCATCTCTTCAACCGCCGGCAATGTCTCTACGCCTGGTTCAACTTGCTCAGCACTGATCAATTCAACAGCATTCAATACTTGAGCACGGTCAGCTATTTTAGCTTGATAGATCAGAAACAACCCCAAGGCCACCAGAAAAAATGCAATAATACCATAGATAGTACCCTTAGTAAGAATGTTGGTCGTATCTGAACCAAATGCGGACTCAGCCGCACCGCCACCAAGAGCAGCCCCCATACCTCCGCTTTGACTAGTGCGTTGCATCAAGACCAGTAAAATCACGAAAGCAGAAATAAAAATGAGAACCAAAGTTAGTAGGCTGATGAATAATGCACTCATGTAAATATCGCAGATAAAAGTTAAACAAACAGTCCAAAATGCTCAATTTACAACGAAATTCAAGCGATAAATTGAAGCGGTGATCGCGTACCAATTTGTAGGCGCAACAAATGGTATCTGAAAATTGATTATTTTCGCTTTGACAGCCTTTATTAGGTATATTTGTTGATGAATCAAATGGCAAATGCACCTTACCAGAAATTATTGACTAGAGGCCACATAGTGCTCGGCACACTTTTGACATTCGGCGTTTTCGTGCTAATGTCATTTTTGTTGCGTCCGTTTACTTTTTCAACAGATCCAGTCATCGCGCAACTGCAAGCCTGCTTCACCGCGATTCCAATCAGTGCTACATTTTGGTTCGCTTATCATATGTTCATGTTGGTGCTTGTCGACCAGCGTAAGCGAAACAGAGACGCAAACTAAGCTTCTAACACCTTTTGCACTTGGTCGGAATGTTGTTCTCGCTTTGCCTCGATACGCGAGCCAATCAGAATAGCCAGTTCATACAGCCCGTAGAGAATAGCTGTGGTCAGTGGCAGCGAGAAAAAATCCCCTCCAGGCGTCAACAACGCAGCAAAAATCATCGTTCCGACAAATACAGTGCGCCGAATCGCCTTTAATTGGGCAACCTCCAGCACCTGGATAAAGATCAAGATCACTATAATCAGTGGAAACTGAAAAATCGCACCCGTCGCCAAAGAAAACCAAACCACCATACGGTAGTATTCAGACGCAGCCAATAAAACCTGAAAGCCCATGATCTGATTGAACTTCACCGAGACCGCCAAGCTCAGTGGTAACAGCACATAAAATGCAAGCGCCACACCGCTGATAAAAAGAACAAATGCAGCGAAACATGCCGGACGCAGCACCCGCCGCTCTCGGTCGGTCAAACCGGGAGCAATAAAGCACGCCACAAAATAGAGAACAAAGGGCATCGAAAGCACCAAGCCACCCAGCAAGGCCACCTGAATGAAGACCGAAAACACACCCATCGGCCGATAAGTAATTAAGCGTTCTCCAACCAATTCAACGGAACCATAAGCCTTGATCAAAGGCATCTGCAAAAACGCACCGACCTGTGGCATTAAACAGCCCACAATTACCACACCAATAAAAAAGGCTAAAATACTACGGCCAGCGGTCCAGCGAAATACTTCCAAATGCTCCAGAAAAGTCATTT
This sequence comes from Polaribacter sp., assembly GCA_964226535.1. Classification (GTDB taxonomy): domain Bacteria; phylum Verrucomicrobiota; class Verrucomicrobiia; order Opitutales; family Coraliomargaritaceae; genus Lentimonas. The sequence goes on along the minus strand of CAXQRK010000001.1, from coordinate 2,665 downwards.
CACCAGCGACTGCAACCGGCTCTATTTTGCCGTTTGGATCGAATTCATCTCTAGCGTTATCTAAATCTTGCGTCATTTTATATCAATCACTCTCAAATAACAAATAGGGGCAACTCTGAAATAGGCATTCGCCCTATCACCTCATCAAGAATCAAGTGCGCGCATATCAGTCCCATCCAATTCGATACATACTACCCCGCTCCACTTTGACAATGCATTCAATGTGAGCGAATTAATCGTGCCAACGACAATCGGCTGGTGGCTCATTTGAGAAGTCACCACCATGCCCAAACGCTCTAATTCGCCTCGATCCGCATCCGCGGTAAGCGTGACAATCACCTGTTCAATGTGGTCCGGCTGATCCATGTAGCGCTCAAATTGCCGGTTAAGCTGTCGATCAATTGCAGTCATTTTAAAATTAATGTATATAGCATAGATAATAGATAGGTGCATATAAATCAAATGTAAATCAGTACACTTGGTGCCCCCACCGGGAATCGAACCCGGATCGACTGTTTAGGAAACAGTTGTTCTATCCATTGAACTACAGGGACAGCTTATGATCAAAGACTTACGAAATATATGGGCTTCATTAATAGGCTTTTCTTATGAAACTTATGTCTTAGCAGGTGTCAAGACATCGCCAAGTTCTTCAGCATGGCGGCGCACAAAACGTTCTTTGCGTAAGTTCCTCGCTCATGCAGGTTCCGACCGCGCAGACGTCATTCAGGAGACGGCTGCAAACATGCAGCTACACACGACACCAGTGGAGAAAGACTTCTGGGTCTGCTATATACTGCGCGAACTATTTGCACTCGATTGCGTCAAAGATCAGCTCATATTCAAAGGCGGCACCTCCCTGAGCAAAGGCTACGGCATCACCGAGCAAGACCCACTCGTCTAGAGGCGATGGCGAAGTTACTGTATGACTATTGGTTTGTGCAGTTCGACTTCCCCATGACCGCCGAGCAAGCGACCTCCCTCGGCCAACCCGAACTCGAAGGCAACCCAAGTCGAACTCTTCTTCTAAGGGTTAATCTCTTTTTTCTCTGTGGTTTAACAAAAAATCAAAGTTGACCCTGAGCCGGTCTGGTAAAGTTGGACAGGTTGCGACAACCAAATAAGGTAAAGCAACCAATGAAAAAACGACGAAAATACACCTCAGAGTTCAAGAGCAAGGTAGCACTGGAAGCGCTACGCGAGCAGCAGCCGATTCATGAGATCGCAAAGCGCTATCAGATTCATCCCAGTCAAGTGACTAAGTGGAAAAAGGCATTGCAGGACAGTGCCAGTAGCGTGTTTGATAGCACAAGTATCCAGCAAGATGATGCGCTCAAGCAAAAGCTCAAAGAAGATCGGCTTTACAAGCAGATAGGCCAGCTCCAAGTGGAGGTGAATTTTTTAAAATACAGTTGTGACAAACTCGGTGTCATTATCCCAGAGGACGAGCTTCGTTGAAGAAAGCAACCCGATGAGTATCAAAAAACAGTGTAAACTATTGGGCGTGCCTCGCTCGAGTTTCTATCATAAGGCGGAGCGTAAATGTGATTTGAGTGACGAGTTGCTCATGCGGGCTATAGATCGGATTTACATGGAGGAACCGACTTACGGAAGTCGACGAATGCTTGATGAGTTACGCAAGCTCGGCTACAAATTAGGGCGTGATCGTGTTCGGCGTTTGATGCGAACGATGGGTATAGATCCAATCTATCCCAAGCCACGCTTAAGTACACCAGTTAAGGGGCATAAGAAGTATCCCTACCTGCTCCGGGGGCTTGAAATCGAGCGCAGTAATCAAGTCTGGAGTACTGACATCACCTATATTCCTTTGGGTGAGGGTCATGTTTATCTCACGGCAGTGATTGACTGGTCGAGTCGATATGTCATCAGTTGGAAGCTTAGTAATAGCTTGGATACGGCCTTTTGCATTGAATGCTTGGAAGATGCTCTGAAAGCCGAAGACAAGCCAGAACTGTTCAATACCGATCAAGGCTATCAGTATACCAGTGAGGCTTTCACTGGTGTGCTAAAGAGCCATGATATCCGAATCAGCATGGATGGTAAAGGTCGGGCCCTGGACAACGTTATGATCGAACGACTTTGGCGCACTGTAAAGTATGACGATATCTTTATCCGTGGCTACGAAACGATGTCTGAACTCTATCAGGGATTAAGCGCGTTTTTTCGCAAATACAATACTCGCAAACATCAAACCTTGGGGATGAGTCCTGAACAAAAATATCGCGAAGGCTTGGAAATGAAAGATGCCGCTTAATGGAACCTACACTCGCAATCCTTCGCTTCGCTCCGGCCTTGCCGCTACTAGGCACCTCCCTTCAGGAGGACGGCCTACGCGAAGCGAAGGATTGCGCCCACCAAACCACAACACCTAAACCTAATCGCCAGTCGAGGCAGCACGACCTCGACAACAATCACTCAGATTGGACTTGCATAATCAAGTCCTCTGAATTACACCTAAACAATCAAAGCGACCTGTCCAAGGTTCGAGGCCACTTCACCTCACCTCAGCGCAAAACCGTTTCAAATTGCATGGTATCCAAATGCCGCCACTCGCGCTGTTCGCGGTCATCATAATGGGCGCAGCTCTTCCCGCACTCGGGGCACTGCATTGTCTGCGAAAGATCGAAGTAAATATCCACTTCAA